>JBGOVX010000102.1:0-12820 GCA_041478355.1 Terriglobia bacterium
ACTTACCGCGAGGCGCACTTGGCTCTGGAGATGATCGCGGACAGCGAAGCGATGGTGTCGCTGGAAGTGGTTGAAATTAATCCGGTGATCGACCTCCACAACAAGACGGCATTGCTGGGGGTCGAAATGGTGCTTTCCGGATTGGGTAAGAAGATTTTGTAAGTGTGGGCCATAGAAGACGCTTGGCAACAGGAGATTGTTTGTAGGTCACGGCTGAACAGTTTGCGGAAAAACTCAAAGCACCGTCATTCCGAGGCACGCTGCGTGCCGAGGAATCCCTCTTTTCTTGGGCATTAAACAAAGAGGGATTCCTCACTGCGTTCGGAATGACGACCAAAGTACTTTTTCCGCAAAGTGTTCAGCCGTGACATAACGCGAGCAGAATCAATACGGCTTTAGCCGCTGACGTGTTGGATTTTAATTTTCAACATAGCCTCTTCAGAGGCGGGGCTTTTTCTTACGGATTGCGTAAAACTATGACCACAGAAAAAAAGCGGCTGCGCGTAGGCATATTGTTTGGCGGGCGTTCGGGCGAGCACGAGGTTTCGCTGATCTCGGCGGCCTCGGTGCTCCAAGCCCTGGACCCGGCGAAATATGAGGCCGTTCCCATTGGCATCACCAAGGACGGCCGATGGCTGGCGGGAACCGCGGCGCACAAGATGCTGCCGCCGGTGTTGAGTGAAGTGTTGCGTACGGGCGAATGCGTCATGCTTTCCGCCGATCCCAATGTAGCGGCCCTGGTTCCGGTCGGAGAATCGCGCCCGGATGCGCTGCGCGTGGACGTAGTGTTTCCCGTGCTGCATGGCACCTATGGCGAAGACGGCACGGTGCAGGGCCTGCTCGATCTCGCCGGGCTTCCGTACGTCGGCTCAGGCGTGCTGGGTTCGGCAGTGGGCATGGACAAGGACATGCAGAAACGCCTGTTCCAGCAAGCCAAGCTGCCGATCGTCGAATTCCTTGCGATCCTGCGAGCCGAATGGGAAAAATCGCCCGCCAACGTCCTTCGCGCGATCCGCAAGAAATTTCGCTTTCCGGTATTCGTCAAACCCGCGACGCTGGGCAGTTCGGTGGGCATGACCAAGGCGCACGACGCCAAGGAATTGGCCGCCGCGATGGATCTGGCGTCCGAGTTCGCGCAAAAGATTATCGTGGAGCGCGCGATTCGCGGCCGCGAAATCGAGGTGTCGGTTTTGGGGAATGAGGAGCCTGAGGCGTCCATTCCCGGCGAGATCGTGCCGCACCGCGAATTTTACGACTACACGGCCAAATACCTCGAAGAAGGCACGCGCCTGCTGATTCCCGCAAAACTCAACCGTGCGCAGGTCAAGCACTTCCAGGAATATGCCGTTCGCGCTTTCCGCTCGCTGGAATGTCTGGGCATGGCGCGCGTGGATTTTTTTCTCGAGCACCGCACGGGCCGAATTTATCTGAACGAAATCAACACCATTCCCGGCTTCACGTCCATCAGCATGTATCCAAAGTTGTGGGAAGCCTCCGGCCTCAGCTACCACGATCTTCTTGGCCGCTTGATCGAACTGGCGCTTGCCCAGCATCGCGAAAAGCAGCGCACGAAATACACGATTGAGCTTCCTGCTGGTACATCTTCGGGCGCGCTCGACGCCTAGGCCCCTCCTTTCGGCAACCCAGTTGACTTGTGATTGCGCCCGGATACTGGCTGTCGTATGCTTCGGGCAATTGAGAGGCCGGTCGTAAATTTTTGGGTCTTAGGAGGACTTTGTGGAAAAGCCAAACAATTCTGAGGCGTCGCAACTATCGCGTCGCGAAGCGATGGGACGTGTCGCATTGACCGGGCTGGGGATTGCTTCGGTCCTATCAGGAGCGGATAAAGTGACCCAGCTTGCGGCGCAAGGCGCTCCCGCGCAGGCGACGCCACCGCCCGCGACCGACCCAAATTTTCCGATGCCACCCAAATGGAACAGGGAACTGCGGCTACTGGCGCCCAACGTCTATGCGTACATACAGGGAGGAGGCCCAGGCATCAGCGCCGCGGGCGTCTCGAACCCCGGCATGATCGCCGGTTCCGATTACCTGATGGCGATTGACTCGACGCAAGGGCCGGTGCCCGCCCGGGCCTTCATCGCCGCATCCAAACAGGCCACCGGCAAGGATTTCGGCCGTCTGATCAACACCCATCATCATGGCGATCATGTCAATGGCAACCAATTCTTCACGCGCGCGGAAATCCTCAGCCATCCATACTGCCGGGAAGAGTGCCTGAAGGCCGCCGCGACCGCGCCGAAGATGTGGGAGCCGACGCCTGGAGTTGTCGAGGTTGCCGAAGAGCGCAAGCTGGTGTCCCCGACGGTGACATTTAAGGACGACTTGACCTACTTCATCGGCGGCACCGAAGTTCAATTCAAATTCGCCGGGCCTGCCCACACCTGGGGCGATATCATGGCCTACTTGCCGCAATACAAGATCCTGTTTGCGGGCGACGTGGCCTTTTTCTACGTCGCGCCGTATGCCAACAACAGCTTCATCACCAAGTGGATCGAAGTGTGCGACAAAATTGCCGGATGGGACGTTGACGTGATTGTGCCTGGCCACGGCCCCATCGGCGGCAAGAAAGAGCTCGCCGAGATGGCCAACTATTTCCGCGTCCTGGGCGTAGAGGCCCGCAAGCGTTATGACAAGAAGATGTCCCCTGGAGCGGCTGCCGCCGAAATCCGTTTGGGCAGGTTCGACAACTGGATTGGGCCCGAGCGCCTGATCATGGATGTGGTCCGCTGGTACGAGGAGTGGGATAGCACGCTGACACCGGACTACAACAGCATGGCCGTTCAGCAGGCCACGCTCGAATACAATCAGATCAAGGCCAGCCAGAAGAAAATGGGTGAAATGATTCCGCTCTCGCGCATGGAGGAAGTGGCGCGCGACGTCTAATCCGCCGGCAGCCTAGGGGATAATGATGCGCGACTCTTCCTTTGCCAGGCGCGCCTCTGGTGGCATCTGTCTTCGCAGAAATTCCAGAAACGCGCGCGTGCGAGGGCGGCCATTGGACCGCAGAATTCCAAATCGGAGAAAAAATACCAGCAGATGGAAGATTTCCGAATTCTTCCGCGCAGGCAATTCCGGGTGTTCCGCTTCCTGTTTTTTTTCGGCGTCGATGAATTTTGCCAACGCGGCGTAGAGTCCGGCAGCAACGATTCCTTCCGGCGGCTTTTCGAAGTAGATTCCCGAGATGAGTGTGCGGCAGGTTTCAGCCAGCGCGTGCGTGGCGGCATAGACATCCGCGTCAACCAGCGAGGGCTGCTCCCGCGCGTACATTACCACCGTGTATCCGATGCCCGACAGCGTTGCCTGCCGCGCGTGAATCAGATCAGCGGGAAACGACACGTCCGGGAAAGGCAGATCGCGCCCGGAAAGTGGTTTCGAATGGTTTTCTTCTCTCGGATGGTTTTCTTCCCAGCGATGCGCCGCGAGCAGGTAGCCGCAGTCGCTGGGGCAATCAATCGTCACTTCGCGTCCGGTTCCGCAATCGACCGCGCAGATTTTCTCGTCCTTGGCCGGGCAAAATCGTTCCGCGCGGCGTTTGCCGCAGATCGGGCAAAGCTCTCTGTGGGCCACCAGGTTTCGCTCCAGGAAATTTCTTGCGGCCCGGCTAGCCGGCAAGCCGCGGTGTCAGGTCTCTTAGGATTTGCCTGTTCACGCACTTGCGCCCGCCCGGGAGCCGCGGGCTTTGGCGGCGCGCAGCATCCCGGAGCGGGCGCGGATTTACTTCAACGAATTTGGATCGGATAGGTTCTTGGGTGATATCTTGTTGAGTAAGGCGACCATTTTTTGTCCCGCGGACGGCACCGGCACGGCGCCATCGCGCACAATTTGTGTTGCGGTCACTTTCTTTCCGTAGACCCTTTCGTTGGCATCATTGTCGGGACGAAGCGTCGAACCCTCCAGTGAGATGCCCGCGAATAGTCCGCGCGAGCGCGAATATGACAGAATTTCCGCGCGCATGGTGGCGTCCGTGCTGGCGGACGCGTTGCGTCCCTTCGGCCCTGCCGCCGCGGCCATATCCGCGCCAAGTTTTACCTTGCTGTCCAGAATCGCTTTTGCGCCGCGCGGGTTCATGATCAACAGCACGAAGTCGGTGGCTTGTCCTCCCAATTGCAGTCCGAAGCTGCCGCCCTCGAGAGCGGCCATCGACGGCGCACCCCAGGGGCCGGTGAAATGTTCACCGCTGCGACATTCCAACGCGCCGCGGCCGTAGCTTCCGCCAATGCCGATTGCGAATTTAAGCACAGACGGGAAAACGACGACGCATTCCGCCTTGTCCAATAAATCCTGGGGAATATCATCGGGGATGTTTAAAATTTCTTCCAGAACGGTACCCGCATTGTCCAGCCGGTCCGTTTCCTTCCCGCTCTCTTTCGCGGCCAGCATGGGAACTGCGGTTAGAGCAAGCGCCATCACTGCGGAAATTGTTTTTCTCATCAGTCCACTCCTCTTCGAATTACAGCTAGTCATGTTCCGGGCTGGACCCACAACCATCATAAGGCTTCATGAGTTTCGAAGCAATCCAGGCGTGCGGGCGTCAAGTGGGGCTGCAGCCTGAAATGGCGGGCGCGGATAAGTATTTACATTCCTTTCGAGTTCCCGGGAGCGCCTGGACTATAATTCATTTTTCCTCGTGAAATTACATCGGAGCGGGCTGATGGGTTTGAACCGAAGATGGCACGCATGCTGGTCACGATTGATTGGGTGCGCCGTTCTCGTCTTGATGTTTTACCCGGGCGCGCGGGACTTAGCCGCGCAGGCAACGCCTTCGCGACATGTGAATCCCCACCGTGCCGCGGCGAATGTCAAACCCGCCGAACGCGCGGACGTGGCGCGTTTTCGCAAGCGTATGGATGCGGCGCTGACAGCCTCGGGGCCGGACAAGGGATTGTGGGGCATGCTAGTCACTGATGCTTCCACCGGGGAAGTGTTGTATGCGCGCAATGCGGATAGCTACTTCACACCCGCGTCGGACGCAAAATTATTTACCACAGCTCTGGCGCTGGCGACGCTGGGGCCGGATTACCGTATTCGAACGACTATCGCTGCTTCCGGCGCACTGGATGCGAGCGGCCTGCTGAGCGGCGATCTGGTTCTGGTTGGCCGCGGCGACGCAAACCTCTCGAACCGGATATTTCCTTACGACAAGAAAGTGGAACGCGACGGCCCGCCCGAAAAAGTTTTAGCCGAGTTCGCCGATGCCGTGGCCGCGCGCGGCGTGAAAGAAATCACAGGGGACGTTGTCGGCGATGACAGCCTGTTCCAGCCGGAGAGATTTCCGAGCGGCTGGACGGTTGATGACCTGTTGTGGCCCTACGGCGCGGCAGTTTCAGCCATCGCCGTCAATGACAATACCTTCTTGCTGGAGTTGCGGCCCGGAGAGCGGGACGCAGATCCCGCTATGTTCACCGTCGAGCCCGCAACGGACTTCTACACGATTGAGAACCTGATTCGCACCGGAGCGCGAGGAAGCGAAGAAAAGCTGGCCGTCGCTCGGGAGCCCGGCTCCCATTTGATTCGCATAAGCGGCACGATGCCCCTGGGCGGGCAGCCGCGCAAACTGACGATTGCCGTCGAAGAACCCGCCGAATTCGCCGCCAGACTGCTCCTGCATCTGCTCGAATCGCGCGGCATCCATGTTCGTGGCGTCTCCCGCGCGCGCCACGCCGTCGATCCACTGCTTGCCGGCACGGACCGGCCGCCGGAAAATATTCTGGGGGAGCACACCTCGCTGCCGCTCGCCGAAGATATTCGGTTGGTGAACAAGAACAGCCTAAACCTGCATGCGGAACTATTGCTGCGCTTGGCTGCATACGAAAAGGCCCAGGCCCTGACGTACGAAGAGGCATTGAAATTTGCCGCGAACTTTTTTACGACTGCCGGCATTGCCAACGGCGATGTCGTGTTGACCGATGGGTCGGGGCTTTCGCGGCGCGATCTGGTTACCCCGCGCGCGATCGTGCAAATCTTGAACTACGCCGCCACGCAGCCCTGGGGCGAACTCTACCGCTCGTCACTCCCGGTAGCCGGAGAAGATGGCACGCTTTCCGACCGCATGAAAAATACCCCGGCGGCCGGCCATGTGTTCGCGAAAACCGGAACCGTCGAGCACGTCGTGTCGCTTTCCGGGTACGCGACCTCGCAGCGTGGCGCGCATATAATTTTTTCGATCCTCGGAAATAATAACAACCTCCACGCGCAAGCCGCGGACGGCGTTCTCGATGCAATTGCCGTCGCGATGGTGGAGGAACTGGGGACAGCGCAGGCGGGGAGGCGGAAGAAGTAGAGGGAAGTAGAGGAAATAAAGGAAGTAAAGGAAAAGAAGGAATGGAGTAGCGGAAGTAGAAGATGAACGAGAAGCAAACAGCTTCGCGTATGTGATCTTTGTGGATCACGGCTTCAGCCGCTGGCGTGCCGGATGTTGAGTTCTCACACAGTATCGAAAGGAAGCGTAAGAAAAACGTGTCGCGAACCGCCGAAGACGTTCTCGAATTTGACCGGCTGCGCGAACTGTTGCGCCGTCAGACGACGTGCGCGCCCGGACGCCGCGTCATCGATGCGCTCGCATTTTCGACCGACCGCGCCGCGCTCGACGCTGCGTTTGCGCTGATTGCGGAAGCCATGGCGTACCGGCGCGATGAGAGCGAGATGGGTTTCGGCTCACTCGCTGATCCCGAGAGATGGCTTGCCGAGATCGAGGCGCCCGCCTCGGTTCTCACGCCACAGATGTTGCTCGACGCGGTATCGCTGGCAGACACGGTCGCATCGCTGCGCGAAAGCCTGCGCGAAAATTCCCACGATAGCTCCCGCGACCCCGCCGGAAAATTTCCGCTTCTTGGCGCGCGGGCCGCCGCATTGGCGGACCTGCGCCCGCTGGCCACGGCCATTCGCCGCGCCGTGCTGCCCAATGGCGAAATCAGTGACGATGCTTCCCCCGAGCTGAAACGCATTCGCGGCAGCATGGGACGCACGCGCGAAACGATTCAGAAATCACTCGATCGCATTCTGCGCGCGCGCGGCGGCGAGGCCGGGGAAGATTACGTCACGCTGCGCAACGACCGCTTCGTCATTCCCGTGCGCTCCGCTGACCGGAGGCAGGTCCAGGGTGTCGTGCACGCCGCGAGCGCCACCGGCCAAACCGTGTTTGTTGAGCCATTCGAAACAATCGAATTCAACAACAAGCTCGTGCAGTTGGCCGAAGACGAAGCCGCCGAAATTGCGCGAATCCTCGAAGAACTGACCGGGCGCCTGCGCGGAAATCTCGGTCCGCTGCGCTTTGCCGCGGAAACCATTGCCGAACTCGATTCGGTCTTCGCGCGTGCGCGTTTTGCGCGCGAATTTGACTGCACGCTGCCGCAATTCACTGGCGACGCTTCCCTCGAGCTGAAATCAGCCCGGCACCCTGTGCTCGCCGACACGCTGCGTTCGCACGGGCGCAGCGTTGTGCCCATGACGCTGGCGCTGGGCGATGATGAAACAGTGCTCGTCATCAGCGGCCCAAACACCGGCGGCAAGACCGTGGCGCTTAAGACCGTAGGCCTCGCGGCGCTGTCCGCGCAATCCGCAATTCCCGTGGCCGCGGAAATGGCGCGGCTCCCGCTGGTGGATCGCGTCCTGGTGGACATCGGTGACGAGCAATCCATCGCCGCGGACCTTTCGACGTTCTCCGCGCATATGCTCAATATCCGCGCCATGCTCGAAGCCGCCACGCCGCGGTCGCTGGTGTTGGTGGATGAACTGGGCACCGGTACGGCTCCCGAAGAAGGCGCGGCGCTCGCGGTGGCATTGCTCGACGAATTCCGAGCGAGAGGCTGCCTCACGCTCGCGACCACGCATCATGACCGCCTCAAAACCTACGCCTCGACCACTCCGGGCGTGCTCAATGCTGCGGTCGAATTCGACGAAGTGAATCTGCGGCCGACCTACCGCCTGATGGTCGGCGTGCCGGGCGGGTCGAGCGGCATCGACATCGCGCACCGCCTGGGCCTGCCCGCGCAGGTGATCGACAGGGCGCGCGCGCAACTCTCGCCCGAGGCGCGCGAAGCAGCGGCATTCATCGCCTATCTCCATCGCAGCCGCGATGAACTTGAAATTTTGAAACGGGAAGCCACGCGCGCTGCGCAGGAACTTGCCGAAGAAAAAAAACGTTTGCAGACCGAATGGGTCGAGCGGCAGCGAACACGTTTGAAGGAGCTCGAACATCAATTCGCCCAGGTGCTGGAAAAGCACGAGAAGGAAGTTGCGCGCGCCATCGAGGGTGTGAAGGAGCGGGAGGTGCGCGCGCAACTCGAAAAGCAAACGCACCGCAAGCTGGTGAAAGCGCGAGGCGAAGCGCGCGAAGAAGCCGATGCCGCGACGGTCACGCATCTCTCCGAATCGCAGACCGATCTGGGAACCGCTGTTGCTCAGGCAGCCAAGCCCGTCGCGCAGAGCGACCTGATTCCGGGCGTGCGCGTCCGCGTGCGTGGGCTGCCCACCCCGGTAACGCTGCGCCGGCGCGACGACTCGAGCGCCGAGATCGAAGCCGGTCCGCTGCGAATGAAGGTCGCGCTCGCCGACATCACGGCGATTGTTGGCAACGAAGCCCCAGCAAAGCCCATGTTTCCTCGGGGAGTTACCATGCGCGCGCAACCCGCCGTGGAACCGGTAGCCGAGGAGATCAATCTGATTGGCTGCACTGTCGAGGAAGCCACAGGCCGCGTGGACAAATTTCTCGATCAAGCAACGCTCGCGGGTGCCTCCCAGGTCCGCCTGATTCACGGCCACGGCACGGGCGCATTGCGCCGTGGCCTCGCCGAATTTCTGAAGACGCATCCGCTCGTCGAAGCCATCCGCGCCGAAGCCGATGATCGCGGGGGTACGGCGATTACTGTGGTCGAACTAAAAGAGTAGGCGCGTAATCCCTTTCAACAGCTGGTGAAATGGTGTCTGCCTCCTGAACCAGAGTGTTGTTTGCCCCTGAAGATTCGCCTTCGCTTGGACCTAAAGCTTGGCCGCCGACACTACCACCGCGGTAGGAATTTGCGCGAATGCTATCTCTGCATTATTTCCTTGTCAAGGGCGGATACCGCCAAAAGGGGAGATCATCGAGAAAACGCTAAAGCATGAGGGTGAGGGAGTGCGGGAGTTTTGTTCTGAGCCACGCCCCGATACTCGCTCACTCGGAACCTGACCCACTTTCCACTCGGTCGCACATGCGGCGGCGTGCCGTGTACAATACCCATTCCAGCACTCCAATATTTCATGTATGGCTGAAGCGGGCTCATTTGCGGATCGCGTGAAGCAGCAGGCGGACATTGTCCGCGTGATCGGAGAATACGTTCGTCTGAAAAAGTCGGGACAGAATTTCACCGGGCTATGCCCGTTCCATTCCGAAAAGTCGCCGTCCTTCGCCGTGCATCCGGTGAAGCAGATTTATCACTGCTTTGGCTGCGGAGTGGGCGGAGATGTGTTCAAGTTCATCATGGAGATGGAGAAAGTCACGTTTCCCGATGCGGTGCGGGCCGTGGCGGAAAAGTGCGGCATCGCCGTGCCACGATCGAAGGAGCGCACTCCCGAGGAGCGCCGCGAGAATCAGCAGCGCACCTCGCTGGTGGAGATGCATCGCGAAGCGGCGGCGTTTTTCGCGCAGCAGTTGAATGGAACGCAGGAAGGGCGTGCGGCGAAAGCCTATCTGCTCGATCGTGGACTGGACTCTGAAGCCGTGGCACGGTTTGGAATCGGATTCGCGCCGTCGGGCGGCGACGCGTTGCTGCGCGTGATGAAGCAGAAGGTTCCCGAGAACGTGCTGGAAGTTTCCGGCCTGTTCAGCCGCGACCAGAGCGGGCGGCTCTACGATCGCTTTCGCCGTCGAGTGATGTTTCCCATCGCCAATGAATCGGGAAAGATTGTCGCGTTCGGCGGGCGCGCGTTGGGCGACGACCTGCCAAAATATCTGAATTCGCCCGAGACGCCCATCTATTCAAAGAGCAACATCCTCTATCATCTCGACCGCGCCAAGGAAGCGCTGCGCCAGCGCGACTTCGCCGTGCTGGTCGAAGGCTACATGGATGCGATTGCCGTGGCCTGCGCGGGAATTTCGAATGTGGTGGCCAGTTGCGGCACCAGCCTCACCGAGCCGCAGGTGAAGCTTCTCAATCGGTTCACGCGCCGCGTCGTGGTCAACTACGATCCCGACACCGCGGGGCAAGCCGCCACCGAACGCTCGCTTACGATTCTGCTCGAACAGGGCGCCGAGGTGCGTGTGCTGGCATTGCCCGGCGGCAAGGACCCCGACAGCTTCATTCGCGCCGAGGGCGCCGCCGCATATGCGAAATTGCTCAACGAAGCGCCGCCCTATGTCGATTACTTGATTGCGCGCGCTCGCAAAATGGATATGTCCACGGCGGAAGGAAAACTGCGCGCCGTGAATTTTCTGATGCCTTACGTCCAGCGCATTCCCGACCGTATCCTGCGTTCGGAATGGGCCACTCGAATCGCCCAGCAGCTTCGGATCGAGGAGCCAGTGCTGCGCGAATCGATGCGCAAGGCGGCCAGCGAGCGTCGCGGCGAGGTCAAGGCCCGGCCTGAGCTGGTAGGCCGCGCCGGGAAGCCCGCCGAGCGGCGCCTGGTGCAGATGCTGATCGAAGCCGAAGAGTTCCGCGCGCAGCTTGCGCAAGAGATCCGCACCGAGGAACTTCACCTGGGCCTTGAAACCGAACGTATTCTCGCAGTGCTGGTGGCGGCATGCGAATCGGGAGAGCGGCCTGACGCGGCATCGTTAGCGGCCGCGCTGGAGGAGCGCGACCGCCGGCTGCTGTTCGAAATTGCGTTCGAAGCCGCCGCCGCGCCCACCTGGGAGGAAGCCGAAAGCTGCCTGACGGTTCTGCGCCGCCGCCGCGCCGAGGAAGAGCTTGCGGGAGTGCAGCGGGAGATTGAAACACAAGCGGCTAAGACAGGCGAAAGCGGAGAGATGCGCCGCTTGCTCGAACGCAAGCAGGAACTCCACAGGAGGCTAAATCCTCCGGTTTGATGAAATGCACCACGGTCAAATAGAGACTTTGAAAAACGACACCATCGCTCGCAGCAATGAAATGGGCTGCTGTCTCCTCTAAAATTTATGGATAGCAAAATCATTAACACTTGAAAACAAAGCTGTTGACGCATCTACCTGCCGCTGTATAAGTTGGATTGGTTTTACAAAATAGACGTGTAACGAACAATCGGCGGCGTGCATCAAAAGATCTATGCGGCGCGGCATTCGGGTAGCCGCGGCAGGCCGGGCGGACTCCAATGAGCACGAGGGATAGGATCATCTCACCAGTAGGATTTCATCCTCAATTTCAGTGTGAATTACCAAACTCAGGTTCCGCTGCGGGCGAATTTCGCCGCCGGCAAGTGATCTTAAGCGCGCGGCAAAATCAGGCGCCCGCGGGCAGGGCAGCTCGCGATTGATTTGGGGAGGATCTTTTGGCGTTAGCCATCGAAGAAAAATATGATCAGGTACGCCAGCTCATCGCCATGGGCAAAGAGCGCGGTTACCTGCTCTATGACGAAGTAAACGACATCCTTCCCGCCGAAGTCCACTCGTCCGACGAGATTGACGACCTGCTCTCCACCTTCGAGCGTTATGGAATTGATATTTACGAAGATTTGGCTGCGGCCAAGGCCGCCCGCGCCACCGCCGATCCGGTAGTGAGCGAAGCGCCCGAGGTGGAATCCAAAGATGAACTCCCGGTCGCGGAAGAGTTCACCGAACTGGATCTCACGCCGGGCACACTCGAAAAAACGAACGACCCGGTCCGGATGTACCTGCGTGAGATGGGCACGGTGCCGCTGCTGACGCGCGAGGGCGAGGTAGCCATCGCCAAGCGCATCGAGCGCGGCCAGATGCTCGTGCTCAAGACGATCACGCGCTCTCCCATCATCCTCAAGGAACTGCTGACGATTGCCGAGGACCTTCGCAACGGCACGCGATCGATCAAGGAAATCGTGCAGTTCGACGACGAAGAGCTCACCGAAGAGAAAATCGAAAACAAAACCAAGAAAACGCTCAAGGTTCTCGACAAAATCGCCAAGCTCTATCTGGAATGTCTGCAAGAGGCCGCGAAGCTGGAGCGGATGACGAAATCCAGGAATCGCCCCTACATTCGCTTGAAATATTCGGTGTCGCGGATGCGCATCGAGATGTCCCAGCTGGCGCGCTCGCTCGAATTCCACCTGCTCGAGAAGAAGCGCCTGATCGAAAAAATCCGTAATACCGTCGAGCGGCTGCAGTCGCTGGAGCGCGAAGCGGGGAAACTCGAGCGTCGCGCCGAGGCTTCCAAGGGTGAAAACGCCGCCGAGGCGCGCAAGGAGCTTCGCTCGCGCCGCACCGAGTTGCGGGAAATCGAAGTCTCCAGCGAGACCGGGCTCACCGACCTGAAGCGCATGCTTCAGGTGGTCCTTCGCGGCGAAGCCGATGCCGAGCAGGCCAAGAAGGAACTGATCGAGGCCAACCTTCGCCTGGTGGTTTCCATCGCCAAGAAATATACCAATCGCGGCCTGCAGTTTCTGGACCTGATCCAGGAAGGCAACATCGGCCTGATGAAGGCCGTGGACAAGTTCGAGTGGCGCCGCGGCTATAAATTTTCCACCTATGCGACTTGGTGGATCCGCCAGGCCATCACTCGCGCCATCGCCGATCAGGCTCGCACCATCCGTATTCCGGTGCACATGATCGAAACGATCAACAAGTTGATTCGCACCAGCCGCCAACTGGTGCAGGAATTTGGCCGCGAGGCATCCTCCGAGGAAATCGCCAAGCGCATGGAAATTCCCGTGGCCA
>JBGOVX010000092.1:0-14155 GCA_041478355.1 Terriglobia bacterium
CGTCGGACGCGGAGATCACCTTGCAATACGACTCCAGTCCATGGCACATCAACTCGCGCACCAGTGGATTGTCGTCGACGATCAATACCTGGACGTCATGTGAGGAAGCGCTCATTGGGAACTGCAATTTTATTTCTTGCGCCGCAGATAATGGCCGCTTTTGCCGCCGATTTTCTCCAGCAGGACGATATCGGTGATTTCCATGCCCTTATCCAGGGCCTTGCACATGTCGTACACGGTCAGCGCCGCGGCGGAGACTCCCACCAGCGCTTCCAGCTCGTCGCCTGTCTGTGCCGTCGCCGTGACGCGCGATAGGATCTCAACGCCATTCTTGCATAGCCGCGCGGTCACATCAATGTGCGTCAGCGGCAGTGGATGACAAAGAGGTATCCACTCGGGCGTTCGTTTTACCGCTGCAATCCCCGCAATCCGCGCAATTTCGAGGGGATTCCCCTTGGGGACCTTTTGTTGCCGCAATGCGCGCACGACCGCCGGTGACATCTTCACGAACCCGCGAGCGACAGCGGTGCGCTCGGTGACCGGTTTAGCTGTCACATTCACCATCGCTACTTCCCCGCGCTTCCGAAAATGCGTCAGTTTTGCCATAGGCCTGCGAACCATTCTAGGGGCACGGAATGCCGTGCCCCTTCAGATCTCGACCCTAAATTGCTCCGCGCCGCGGCAGCACGTCCACCCATTCGCCTGTGGCGATCTCCGGGCGCTCGGGGCCAACTATCAGGAAACCATTCGCGGAAGCCAGCGCAACCACGTCCCCCGACCCCTGCCACGGCAACTGCGTGACACGCGCCTCCCGGCCCTCCCATGCAACCCGTGCGGGCAGGAAATGAACCATGGGGCCATTCTCGCGGACCTGCGTCGCAAGCTTGGCGCGAAAAATTGGCAGAGGACGCGGCGCCGCGCCGGTCCGCAGGTCGATTGCCGGCAGAACGAATAGTTCGAACGTCACCATGGTGGATACCGGATTCCCCGGCAGACCGAAAACTAATTTGTCTCGGCAGGTTGCAAACACGGCAGGCCGTCCAGGGCGTATCGCGACGCCCGTGAAATGAAATTCCGCGCCCAGATCGGCCAATACCTGCTCCACCAGATCGTATTTGCCCATCGATACCCCGCCAGAGAGGACGAGAATTTCGGCCTCGAGGCCTCGCTCGATATCTTTTCTAAGCGCTTTTTTTTCGTCGGGCGCATTTCCGATTTGGATGGGCTGGGCGCCGGCGGTTCGCGCTAACACTTCGATGGCAATCCCGTTGCTGTTCCGGACTTGAAGCGGCCCCGGGAGCGCTCGCGCGTCCACCACTTCATCGCCGGTCGAAAGGATTGCCACGCGCGGTTTGGCGAACACTTCCAGGCGCGTCACTCCCACCTGCGCGGCGAGCGCCATTTCCGCATATCCCAGACGCGTCTTTGCAGGCACCAGCAACGCACCCGCGCGCGCTTCGCTGCCGCGAGAAACGATGTGGTCCCCGCTTTGCGATGGGCGGTCGAGCGTAATAATCCGGGCGTCGCGCCGGGTGTGTTCGATCATGACGACGGCATCAGCTCCAGCTGGAACGCTTGCGCCCGTCATGATCTCGACGCATTGTCCCGGGCCCACTACGCCTTGAAAGCTGCCTCCTGCGCGGAGTTCGCCAATACACTCGAGGCGCGCGCCGGGTGCAGACACATCGGCGGCGCGGACGGCAAAACCGTCGCGCGTTGAGCGATGGAATGGAGGATAGTCGCGGTCCGCCAAAACGTCACGGGCCAGCACGCGTCCGAACGCTTCCTCGATTTCAATGGTTTCCAGCAATAATGGCCGCGGAATGGACCCTGCAACGTCGATCACTTTTTGCCGCGCGTCGGTGTAGGACAGCATGTTCTCAGATCCAGGCTGCGAGCTGCGTGCCCGCACACACGATGGTAGCGTCGCGCTCGGGGCCAGTCGAGATCATGCCCACCTCGACGCCTAGAAAATCGGATATGAATTTCAAGTAGTCCACGGCCGCGCGCGGCAGCTTCCCGGCATCCTGCACTCCGTAGGTGTCCGACTGCCAGCCCGGCAGGGTGCGATATTCGGGCGTAACTTCGGCCAAGTCTTCAGCCGCCGCGGGCATTTCCCGCACAGGCGCGCCCTTATAACGGTAACCCGTGCAAACCTGAATTTCTTTTTAGGTGTCGAACACGTCGAGCTTGGTCACGACCAGTGATGAAATCCCATTAATGCGCACCGCGTACTGCAACTCCGCCAGGTCCAGCCAGCCGCATCGACGAGGCCGCCCCGTCACCGCGCCGTATTCTTTCCCCCGGTCGCGCAATTCGGTCGCTTCCAGATCGGGCATTTCCGTCGGAAACGGACCGCTGCCCACTCGCGTGGTGTAGGCCTTGGTCACTCCTACAACGGCGTTGATTCGCGTGGGTCCCACGCCAAGCCCCGTGCAGGCACCGCCGGAAATCGCGTTCGAGGAGGTGACGTAGGGATAGGTTCCGAAGTCGATGTCGAGCATGGTGCCCTGCGCGCCTTCAAACAACACGGAGCGGCCCGCGTCGAGCGCGTCGTTGATGAGCACAGAGGCGTCAGCGATCAGCGGCCGCAGTCGTTCACCCAGCGCCAGATATTGCTCGGCCATTCCCGCTGTATCGAGAGGCACGCCATAAGTCGCGCGGCATACGGCATCTTTGTCGGAAATCACGCGCTGCAATTTTTCGCGGAACCGTTCCGGATTTAACAGTTCGCCCACGCGAATTCCGTGCCGCGCCATCTTGTCTTCGTAGGCTGGGCCGATTCCGCGCGATGTGGTTCCGATCTTCCACGCGCCACGCGCCGCCTCGGCGGCTTTTTCCAACTGCCGGTGATACGGAAAGATCAGGTGCGCACGATTCGATAGATGCAGCCGTCCGGTAATATCAATTCCCGACTTTGCGAGGGTATCCAATTCCACGGCCAGGGCCGCCGGATCCACCACGACGCCGGAACCGATGACGGCGTGCTTGCCGGGGCGCAGAATTCCGCACGGGATCAGTTGCAGGACAAAGCGGCTCCCATTGTAAATGACGGTGTGGCCCGCGTTGTGTCCGCCCGCGCATCGCGCGATGTAATCGAACGACCCCGCAAGATAATCCACTACCTTGCCCTTGCCTTCATCGCCCCACTGCGCGCCTACAACCACGATCGACTTCATCAGCCGGTCTCTCCTACATTACTTCACATCTTGCGTGATGCTGTCTCATGCGATCGGACTTGGTTCCTCGGCTCGGCTAACGCACTGTAGCCCGCCTCTTTAGACGCGGGGGTGTTCTGTTTTCCGTGTGATAGCTACGGGCCATCCCCGCGAGCCCTGCACTGGACATCAACTCACACGCCTCCCCGCCGCTCGACAACCACGGATTCACAAGGAGGGATTAAACCAACCGCAGAATAAGTATGCTACATGGGGTAACTAAAGAAGGCAAGGCCACCATCCCCTTCACCAATCGCCCTGCTCTCGCGTAGAATGGGCCTGAAGTGAGACGCCAAATCCTTCACCTTCTCGCCGCTCTGTTCATGCTGCTCGCTGCGCTATCGCTGCGTGCACAGTCGCCCGGCCAGGCTAAAAACGCCAAAATCGCCGCCATCGCCGTCACCGGGACTCGCAAGTTTCCGCCTGCCCAGATTATTTCCGCCAGCGGACTTAAAATTGGCGATGTAGTTACGGCGGAGCAAATTCAAGCAGTTGCGGATCGACTCTCCGCGGTCGGCTTGTTTTCGTCCGTCAGCTATCGATTCACTTCCAAAGGAGACTCGATCTCGCTTGAATTTCAGGTGCAGGAGGCCCCTACAGTTCCCCTATGGTTCGACAATTTTCCGTGGTTCACCGATGAGGAACTGGCTGCGAGAATCCGGCAAGAGGTAGGCCTGTTCGCGGGCGAAGCTCCGGAGAGCGGCATCATGCTCGATGAAATCACCGATGCGCTTGGCAAGCTGCTCTCCTCTCACAACATCGCGGGCAATATAACGCACCAGGTGGTCGCGCCACCGGTTGGCGACGGCATGATCATGCAATTTCGTTTTGAGGGTTCCGATCTCAAGGTTCGCTCGGTGCAGTTTGGAGACTCCCTCGCCGTTAATTCCGAGCGCCTCAAGGACCGCATTTCCGACATTAGAGGCCAGTCCTATTCCCGCTTCGCCATTGCCATTTTCGAAAATGAGCAGGTGCGTCCTCTCTACGCGGCGAAGGGTTTTCTTGGCGCGCAAATCGGACCGCCGCAATCGCATTTGGACGGGAATGCCGTCGATATTTCGATCCCCATAACACCCGGCGCTGTGTATTCCTGGAAAGGTGTTTCCTGGCAGGGAAACATCGCTGCCTCATCGGCGTCCCTGGATGCGGCAAGCCCCATGAAATCCGGCGACGTTGCCGACGGAATGAAGATTGAGGATATGTGGCGGAGAATCGAGTTCGATTACGGGAAAAGGGGATACCTCGACGCAAAAGTGGACGCCCAGCCACAGTTTGACGATGCCGCCTACCAGGTTTCTTACCGTGCCAGTATCGCGGAGGGAGCTCAATATCGCATGGGAGAAATGGTCATCACCGGCCTTTCGCTGGACGCAGAGAAAGTCTTGCGGCGAGCCTGGCAGATTGCTCCCGGCCAGATTTTCGACAACGGCTATTTCGAGAAATTAGTGAAGGTGCTGATCAAGCCAAGCCCGGAAATCTTCGGCGAAATGCCCGTCCACTACACCGAGTGCGGGCATTGGCTCCGCCCCAACGCCGATCGCCACACCGTTGATGTCCTTCTGGATTTCAAGTGAGATTTTTTCAGGCCACCTGCGATGCCCCTCGTGGTATTTTCAGCGTCGCGGCGGAAATCGAGATACAATCCCGATCTATGAAACAATGCACACGAATTTTTCTTTGTATATTGTCGCTCGCCATGCCTGGCATAACACGCGCGCAGCAGTTGCCGCCATCCCCAAGCGCACCGGCAAAAACTCCTACGGCACAAGAAAAGAAATTTCCGTCTGCGCAGGCCGCGCCAAAACCAAAGAGCGCGCCGGCGCCTACGCCCGCCCAGCCCCCGGTTGCTCCTGCCGATCCCGACGCTGAGTTGCAAGCCACGGTCCAGCAAGCTGGCAACGATGGCGCCGCGCTGGTTCGAAATCTCGAGGCCTATCTGGTTCGCTATCCCGACTCGCCCCGGCGCGCGGCGATCTATCGCGCCCTGGTCCAATCCGAAATGCAGCTTCAAAATCAGAAACGCGCGCTCGAATACGCCGAGATGGCCGTTGCCATTCAACCCGAGGACAGCCAGACCATGTTCCTGGCCGCGACTCTGCTGGAAAAGCTGCCTGACGATGCCAGCCAGACTCGCGCCATTGATTTCGACACGCGCCTGATCGACCGCGTAACCAAGGCAGACCCGGATTCGCGTCCTCAGCAAATGACCCTGGAAGATTGGCAAGCGGGCCGCATTAAATTCACCATGAACCTCTACGTATTGCGCGGCTCCATGCAGAGGAATTTGCACAAGAATGACGAGGCGGTGAAAGATTTCACCGAAGGTTTCCGTCTTTTACCTAATGCCGCCGCCGCCCTGAACCTGGGCGAAATCGCCGAAGAGCAAAAGCGCGCGGAGGAAGCCATTCGCCAGTACGCAGTGGCTTTCTTAATGGCCGGACAGGATCCGGACGACACCGCCGTGAGCCGGGATTCGTTGCGCCTGAAGATGGGGAATCTTTGGCGGTTCACCCACAATTCGAACGCCGGCCTGGGCGATGTCTGGCTGGCTGCTTTCGACAAAAATAAAGCCTTATCTACGGCGGATAAACCGGATGCCGTGGCCTACAACAAAGACCTCACCGACCCGCTGCAATTCAGCATGCGCCCCGTGGTTGGGTCCACAGCCAGGAAGCTGGCCGACGCGCGCGGAAAAACCGTGGTCCTCCATTTCTGGACGACCTGGTGTTCCTATTGCCGCGTCATGGAACCCCTGCTCGCGGAGGTTGGCAAGAAATTCGCGGGCCGCGACGATGTTGTTTTCCTCGCGGTAAACGCCGACGAAGAACAAGGCGGGGTCACGCCCTTCCTGCAAGCTCAGAAAGTTGCGGGGACTCTGGTCTTCGCGGATGGCCTTGACCACGCCTTGCATGTCGAATCCATTCCCACGATTATTGTCCTCGACCGCGCCGGAAAAATCGCGTACCGGACTCAGGGCTTTGCTCCCGACGGCTTCGTTGAAATGGCTTCCGCCGCTATTACCAAATCATCCGCGAGTCCCGCCCAATAAAGTATTCCCTTATTTCCAGGATCGCTCGTGCGGTGGCAATGTCCCTTTGGCGCCCGCCTCTCGTGGTGGGCCAATGCAAACCATCAGGCGGGCATTTGCCTGAATCCAGGGTAGTGTTCTGATTTGGTAACATACAGCGTACATCCCAAATCTCCTTCCCCGCTTCATAGAGGGTAGCATTACACTCTGTTATTGAACTGGGTGAGTCGCATCAAAATTTGTATAGAATCTACACCAAGAGAGAGGACGATCCAGTCCATATTTGATTGTGTAAACGGAGTTTGCAGGAAAAAGCGAAGGGTTCCGTTATTGGGAGTAATCAAAACGCAGCCTTTACTCAACTCTGCAAGATAGCATGTAGTGAGGAGAAATGAGATGAAGAAAAAGCAGATTTTCGGCATAGGCGCCATTTCAACCCTTCTGCTATTGGTGTCATTTGCTGTAGTGGGTTGTGGCTACAATGGCATGAGTTATGGTGGCGGTGGAAATCCTCCGCCGCCGACACTGAGCATTCAGAACCTCAACAGCTCGACGACTCCAACAAGTCCGGTCGGCTTTGCGATCGAAATCAACGGCAGCGGCTTCCTGGCTGCGCCAGGGAAGGTCACCTTCACGCAAGGCGCCATCTCGATGGACGTAGTGCCGGCAATATCGGCGTGGTCGAATACTGGCATCGTGGCCGTGGTTCCGGCCGGAAATGGAATAACCAACTTCACTGTTCCGGGTACCGTGGCGGTCACGGTTGTAACCAGCGGTGGGACGACCAACGCAATGACGCTGAACCTGGTTGCGACGTCCAACTTTATACCAAGCAGCATGACGTGGGGAACGACCACAATGCTGCCCACGGCGCTCACCGGACTGCGAGCCGTAGCCATTCCCGGCTCCACATCCGGCACTGCTTTCGTCATCGTCACCGGAGGGTATAACGGCGCGAACACCTCGACGGTCTTGACGAACACGTTGAGCCAATCTGGCATCGTGGGGGGCACCTGGAGCCCTGCGGCGAATCCGCTGCCCAGCACGGTGGCGCACCACGCCATGGCCGAATCTGATCCCACAAATTCCCTGGTCGCTTCGACCAAAGCCTATATCTACGTCATCGGCGGGCAACATATCTCGACGGACGTAGGAGGCACCAGCACAGTCAATATGGCGAGTGTGGACCCGGCCAGCGGGGCTGTCAGCGCCTGGACTGCGACAACTGCGCTTCCCCAAACGCTCATGGGCGCTTCGGCAGTCGTCCACAACGGTTATCTCTATGTAGCCGGCGGGCGAGACGCGAGCGGAAATCCGGTGAACGCCGTTTATTCTGCGCCGGTCAAGGCAGACGGAACAATCGGGGCGTGGACAACTGCCACGAATGTTCTTCCAAAGACAAAGGCCTTCGGAACGATGTTCGTTTACGGCGGCATCATTTACTACATAAACGGAGACCCGAATGGTTCGATTTCGCCAAACAACCAGGGTATTGGCGATACCGATGTGTACTACTCCAGCGTGCTGCGCGGGATGGTTGGCGCCTGGACGACGAATGGACACAGCACAAAACATGACCGAGCTAAAGGCGTAGTGTTCACTGCCTTCGGACAGGTGATCAGCGGAGAAGGCGTTTACACCGGAAATGCAGGGTCGGGTGAAATGGAAATTTCGACAGTCAATCCGAACAACACAACCAACGTCGCATTAAATGCGTGGACCGACCTCGCGGTTAGCAGCCAGGTTCCGATTGCCAATGTGTACAACGCGGCGTCTTTCACCAGCCCGCTTGTCACTTCAACCGGAGGACCACGTTTCCTGATTCTGGGAGGCCAGACTCAATTGGGGGTTTCCGGACCGGGCGGTACGCTCAGCAAGATTGTGTACATCAACACCGCGCCGTAAGGCGGTGCATTGGAAGAGCGCCGATTGCGCTGATTGCAGCATCGGATTCCGCCATGCCGGCCAAGCCGGGACAGGTCCCGGCCGAGGCGGGGCAGGTCACCAGCAGCGCTACAAACCGTCTTGCCTGCTATCTTCCGGCGAATTCTGCAAAGCCACATCCCGCGCGGCGACAACTGTGTTGACGTGGATCCGGACCGTGTCTGCCACTCGCCTGGCGTACCCTCCTGCCAGCGTGGATGCCACGGGAATCCCGCGACGCTTTGCGTGTTCGAATACCAGCCGGTCGCGCTTCTGCAGACCTTCGAACGTCAGCGCCAATCCGCCTAACTGATCCTCGCGGTAGGGGTCCGCTCCGCCGACATAAAAAATTATCTCCGGCGACATCTTCTTGAAGGAATGGAGGAGTCCCTCCTCGAGAGCGTCCAGATATTCGGCGTCTCGCGTGCCGTCGGGAAGGCCAATGTCTTCGTCCGAAGGAGGTTTTGGCATGGGGTAATTATTTTCTTGATGGATGGAGAGTGTAAAGACGCTCGGGTCGTTTGCGAAGATCGCCGCGGTTCCATTGCCGTGGTGCACATCGGTGTCCACAATCATCGCCCTGTGGATATCGTCCTTAGCCTGCAAAGCCCGAATTGCAATCGCAACGTCGTGCAGCATGCAGAAACCTTCGCCGTGCCCCGGATGCGCGTGATGGAATCCCCCGCTCAGATTTGCGGCAAAGCCATCCTGAAGGGCCCGGCGTCCGGCAAGAATCGATCCGCCCGCCGCCAGCCAAAATGCCTTGATGGTCTCCTCCGAGATCGGAATCTCCAGTTTCATTCGCTCGCTCAATGTAAGGGAGTCGGTCTGTATCTTCCGTACCCATGCGGGCGTGTGCACACGGAGGACGTCTTCATCGGCAGCAGGCTCGGGTTCGAGAAAATCGCTGTGGTCAGCTACCTTCTCGTCCAGCAGCAAATCGTGGATCATCTTGAATTTTTGTGACGGGAACACGTGCGGTCCCAGATCCAAATCGTAACCGGGGTGATAAACGATCTTGAATGGCAACATAAGGAAGGTACAGAAGAAAATCTAATTTAGTTATCGCGCCCGAGAATGAAATCCGGAACCGTTTGCAGCGCGCGCCCGAAATCCGTCGGAGCATCGCCGTTCAGGCAAGCCTTGGCGCGTTGGGCAAAATCGAGCGCCGCGGCTCGCGTGCGGTCCAGCGCCCCTGATCCTTGCACCAGCGACGTAATCTGCTCGGGACGCACGCTGTCGAAACCCTTTTCGTCGAGCACGGTCTGAACCAGCCGGCGTCCCTCGGCCCCCGCGCTCTCCAGCGCGTAGATCAACGGCAATGTGACCTTGCCTTCCTTCAAGTCGCTCAACACCGGCTTGCCCAGTTTCTCGGGCGAAGCCGTGAAGTCCAGCACGTCATCCACAAGTTGAAACGCCAACCCCGCAAAGTGGCCGTAATCGGCCATGGCCTGCTCACCCGCATCGTCCAGGTTTCCCAGGACGGCGCCCAGCCGCGCGCACCCTGCGAACAAACACGCCGTCTTGCGCGCCGCCAGCTCGAGCGCGTCCTGTTCGGTCAAATCTATTTGCCCGAGCTTGGTCAGTTGCACCAACTCGCCTTCCACCATGTTTTGCGTGAGTTCGATCAGAACATCCAGAATCTCGAAGTTGCGTTCGGTCAGTGCCATTTGAAACGACTGCATGTACAGCCAGTCGCCCGCCAGAACGCTGCGGTGATTACCCCAGCGCGAATTCGCGGAGGGACGTCCTCGCCGCGTGTTCGCGCCGTCGATCACATCGTCGTGAATCAAAGTGGCGCTGTGAATCAGCTCGACGACCGCTCCCAGCTGGACGGCGCTATCGCCCCGGTATCCTGCATAGCCCGCCGAAAGCAGCAAGAGCGCGGGGCGTAGCCGCTTTCCGCCACCCGACAGCAGGTAGCTGGAAATTTCCGCCACCGGTTCGATGGCGGTACCAGTCTGCAGGGTGATTTCCTGCTCGACCTTGATTAGGTCCTCGCGAACCAGGTCAAAAATTTCCTTGGCTGTCAAAAGTGAGATGGCGCCCCTCCCGGAACTCCGACGTTGCGCCTGCTGGAATGGGTGAGGTCAAAAAGACGACGAAAATTCTCCGACGTCGCACTGGCAACCTCGTCCGCGGATAAGTTTCTCACATTCCCGATGCTTCGCGCTACTTCCGCGACATAGGCCGGCTCATTCCGGCGTCCCCGGTGCTGCTGGGGCGCAAGAAACGGCGAGTCGGTCTCCACCAGCAACCGGTCCAGCGGAACATCCCTGGCCAGGTCCCGAAGATTCTGCGCCTTTGGATAAGTCACATTCCCCGCAAAGGATATCAGAAATCCCATTTCCACTCCCTGCCGCGCTTCCTCCAGCGTTCCCGCAAAACAATGGAAAATTCCGCCCAGCGCCGAACTTCGCCAATGCTCGTCGAGTATTTTCATGCAATCCGTCCATGCTTCCCGGCAATGAATGACGATAGGCCGCTTCGCAGTTCGCGCCTGTTCGAGCTGGCGGCAAAATACCCGCGACTGTATTTCACGGGGCGAGTGATCGTAGTGATAGTCGAGGCCAATCTCGCCCCAAGCGATCACCCTGGGATGCCGCGCCAGCCGATCCAGCTCCGCATAGTGCTGCTCGGTTGCATGCCTGGCCTCGTGCGGATGAATCCCGATAGAAGCATAGATCCAATTATTCTGTTCGGCATAATGGACCGCCGCGCCGAGCTTTTCCAGTTCCGGCCCGTTTCCAATGGCCAGTAGCGTTCCGACTCCGGCCGCCTGCGCTCGCTCCAGCATGGCGTCGCGATCGGCATCAAAATCGGAAACATCCACGTGCGCATGTGAATCGATCAGGTCCATAGGCATCGCAACGCCGGCACTTTCCGGAATCAGAACTTGGTCACTTCCGAGAAATGGAAATTATTCACCTTCATTGGCGGAACCACCATTTCGAAGGACTCTTCCCCGGCGGCGCGCACGGCCGGGCCCAGCATCTCGACGTTCGAAAGCATTTCAAGGATGCTTTGGTTGAACCGGAAATTTCGAATGCCGCCGGCAACCCGGCCATTCCCCACCAAGAACGTCCCGTCGCGCGTCATGCCGGTGAGCACCTTCTCGTAGGGATCGACCTCGCGAATGTACCAGAGCCGCGTGACCAGGATGCCGCGCTCGGTCGAACTCACCATCGCGTCCACCGATGAGTTTCCGCCGCCGAAAACCAGGTTCAACGGCGCCTCGCCCCACTCATTAGGCAGCGACATTCCGTGGCCGGTCGGTTTAACCTTCATTTTTCTTGCCGTGGCGCGCGCGTAGACCAAGTTGCGAGGAATACCTTTATCGATCAGCAACACCTTCTGGCGCGGAATGCCTTCGCCATCGAATGGAGCTCCCGATTGCAACGGGTGGAATACGTCGTCATGAAGCGTAATGTTGCCGCCCATGACGCGCTTGCCCATGCGATTGTTGAAACACGAGCGCTGGTCGGCAACCGAGGTCCCCGCAAAATCGTAAGACAGAAATCCCACCAGGTCGAGCACCGCGGCAGGCTCCAGTATCACGGTCCACTTGCCGGGCGCGGCTTCGCTTGGTTTGCGCGACGCGGCGCACTTATCGCTGGCGCTCTTTGCCAGAACGCCAGGGTAGATATGAGTGAGATCGGGGGCATTGGCCTTGGCCCAGCCGGAAGAATCGGCTTCCAGAATGGTGATGGAAAATTCAGCGCGTGTCTGGCGATGCGAGGCAAACAGGCCATTGGTATTTACAATCGCCGACTGCGTCACACCGGTGGTGAAAATCCCGGCGGCAGTCTGGTTTTTCTTTTCCGCCATCCTGGCTACCAGGGCGACGGCGCGAGCGCGGTCTGCCGGCGTAGCGTACGCGGTGTTTTCGAAATAACGCGAGACTTTGCCGTACTTCTGCGCTTTCGGCATGGGCAGCAGGCCGCGGATGCGCGGCTGGCTGCGCGCCAGGGTCTTGGATGCGGCAACCACGCGGCGCAGTGAATCTTCGTCGGTCTTGTTGGTCGTCGCGCGCGCCGTGCAGCCATCGAGCACCGTTCGCACCGAAACGCTAAGCGCCTGCTCGGCGACATTCTGATGAATCGTATTGTTGGCAAAGCGCGTCAGGGCATCGGAGACCACGCCGATTTCAACTTCGGTTTCGTCCGCGTCGCTCAGCTTGAAGATTTTCTCGGCAATGCGGCGCATCTCCGAGTCGGAGAGCAGATGCAATGCCGCCACCGCGGGTCCCGGCTTCCGCGCCGGTTTGCTCGCAACTCTCTTTCTTGCGTTTTTGGCGGCGGGACTCATGATTTAGCGAACGCTGCTCCCAGCTTGACGTTGCGAAAGCGCGCCGGCGACGCTCCATGGCCGGTGCCCATGGTCTGCATGGGCTGGCCCTTGCCGCAGTTGGGCGTGCCCCAAAGCGTCCAGTGCTCGCGCGAACAGATGGCGTCGCAGCTATTCCAGAATTCCGTGGTGATGCCGCTATAGCTGGGATTTTTCAGCATCCTGGTTTTCTTGCCGCCCTTGATTTCCCATGCAATTTCGGTGGAAAACTGAAATTGGTAACGGCGGTCGTCGATGGACCAGGAGCGATTGGTTTCCATCAGAATGGCGTCATCGGTGTCGGCGATCAGGTCCGGGTAGCTCCAGGTACCGGGCAGAATGCTGATATTGGTCATTCGAATGATCGGCAGGCGGTTCCAGGATTCAGTACGCATCGTGCCGCCGGAGCGTTTCTGGCCGATGGTGACAGCGGTCTCCCGGTTCGAAAGATAGCCGGTGAAAAGCCCTTCGGTAATGATGGGCGTGCACTGCGCGGGAACGCCTTCATCATCATAGCCAAATGTTCCCAGTCCTGGTCCATGCTCGAGACGCGCGTCCGCGACCACGTTCACGATGTCCGATCCGTAGCGCAGCTTGCCCAGTTTTTCCAGCGTAAGGAAACTCATGCCCGCGAAATTCGCTTCCATGCCCAGTACGCGGTCCAGTTCAATGGGATGTCCAATCGATTCGTGAATCTGCAGGCCCAGCTGCGAGCTGTCCAGGATGATGGTCTTGCTTCCCTCGGGCGATTGCGGCGCCGAATGCAGCGCCACGGCTTCTTCCGCGACGCGCTGCGCGTTGCCGGCTAAATCCAGCGATTCCACCAGTTCGTAGCCCGCGAGTTGATGCTGCCCGCCAAAACTATTGGGATAGGAGCGCTTCTGGATCTCGTTGCCCGAAAACGTGGTGGCGGCAATTCCTGCTCCGGACTGCATTTTCACCTGATGGATCACCGACCCGATCGAGGACGCAAAAAGCTGCTCGATGCGGCGAAAGGCCATGGAAGTTTCCGTGAGCGTCACGCCTTTTACGCGCGACATTTCGCGGTCCGCGGCCAGCAGCAAATCCAATTGGCGTTCGAGTGGAATGCGGAAAGGATCCTTGACGTACGGATTCTGCCAGGTGTCTTGATAGGCCTCCACGGGCGCCATCTCGACATCATGGCGTTTGGCCAGTGCGGAGGCCTTGGCAATGGCCACGGCCTGGGCGGCGCAGGCAGCAATTCCCTCACGGGTGAGGCGATCGGTGGAAGCGAATCCCCAGGAGCCTTGCGCGACAACACGGATGCCGATTCCGAACGATTCCGATTCAGCAAGCGTACCCACCTGGCCGTTTTTTGTGGTGAGATCGCGGTGGCGAATGTCCATCACCCGCGCATCGGCGTAGACTGCGCCGCGCAGCCGCGCGGTTTCAAGCGCCCAATTAGCAAAATCCCGCATTATGGTTAGCAGTGTACTGGAGAACCCGGCACAGAAAAAGCTAGGTGCCTTCGGACCACGACGCCAGGTACAGCTCCTGGTCGGGTGTGAGCTTGTCCATCTGAAAACCCATGGAATCGAGTTTGAGCTTCGCGATCTGGCGGTCAATCGCTTCGGGCACGGTGTAGACTTGGGGTTTCAATTCGGAAGCGTGCTTGATCAGGTACTCGCCGGAGAGCGCC
>JBGOVX010000234.1:0-4927 GCA_041478355.1 Terriglobia bacterium
CCCTCGCTACGCTCGGGATTTCGCCTGCGGGCTCCCGCTTGCACCCCATCACGCGAAAACCCTGCGCGCCGTGCCTTGGCGGTGCAGCCGGGTCGGAGAACCACTTGCTATGGCGACCGCGCTCAGCCTTTCTTCCCGCCCTTAACTCCGGCGCCCGTGACTCCGGGCCGATTTTCACCCATGGTGCGAACCAAATGGTTCTCGAACGCCTTCTGCAATGATGCGACCTGAGCACTGGTCAGTTTCAGGCCGGGCACCTCCCGCACCACTTCCGGTAGCGCCGCCGATACGTCACGCGCAATCGCGCGGGCCCACTCCTTTTCTTTCGCCATGAAACCTCCAAAGTGTCTGGCAGCCTGCCGCAATTTTCCTGGTGGGCCCGGTAGGACTCGAACCTACAACCAACAGATTACACCGGAAACGCAAATCCCTGTGAAATCAGAGACTTTCCACTCTCCCGATTGGCATAAATAGGCAGATTTGGGCACAGTTGTTACCGCAGTTGTTACCAATTTCAGGCACGGTTGAGGCAGCCAAGGTTTTATCTTTGGCTGCCTTTTCTTTTTGCTCGTGACGAAGCTTATTGACCTACTTTGCACGAGGCCGTAATCCGAATTCGGTTCCGTGCTCAAAGTGACTCTCAACGCCTTCACGGCTGAAGGGAAGTTCCGGCTGGATCAAAATGACTGAGCAGACGACCTCATGACCAGCAATCTGCGCAGTGAGAAACACTTTGCCTTCCGGAAGGTCAGAGTAGGTAAATTTCACGAGCTGGCCGCCTCGATTCAAATGTGTCCATTCATCTTCCATCGTTTTGATCCTGCCTTAGTATCGCACGCTGGCTTTTACGCCGCGCGCGCTCTCTGCCCTCCCGTTCTTCAGATTCCCAAAGGGCCATTTGACAGGCGCGTATAACCCGCCGCGAGCGGGCTGCAAATTCATCCGTCACTTCTAAATGTCGTTCTACACGACTAAAGACGCCCGCCCGGCCAGAATGCCCAAAGCAATCCAGTTTCTTAACTCTGAAAAGCTAATTCATTCACTATCATCCACTCAATCCGGTGGAAAGGAACAAAAACGGCAGGCGTCTTACCGAGCACGAGGGGAAACGTCTCATTTTCGCCAAGTTGACAAAACTCTGCCGCCACCTCTGGATCGCTTAACCAGACGCCGCCAGCGTCAGAAGTAATTACAAACGTGCTGATTGATTCTTTAGCACCAATGATTTTGAGCATTAGTTTTTGCTTTTGCATAATACCTTCCAGTCACTTTGGAGTTACCCTAAGGCCATGAAGTCTAATCCAAAAACGTCCGAGGAATATACGGCCAGACCAGCCTAAAGACGATTCTCTCTGTCCCGCGCTCCGAAATAATGCGCAGGAAAGATGAATACAAAGCACAGCGGGCCGAGCAAAAGAAAAAGCGGGCTAAGACTTCGCCCGCTTCCCCGCGCTTCAAACGGGTAAGGGTTACGGCAGCTCGAATTTACCTTTGGGCTGCCTTTTATTTACCCTTCCCACTTGGTCTATATTGAGCAGTATCGCTTTGGACTTTATGACATCATGGCTACATGGCTAACAAGAAAGAACTCGACAAAGAAGTCCTCTCCCGTATCAAAAAAGAAATGGCGCAGCCCCGCATGACCCACTCCGTCCGGGAGCAGGAAGTGAACCAACGCGCTCCGGCGGATCGCGGAGAAAAAGACTGACCTCTAGCGTGTCCATGTCAATTTCTCAGGCTCCGACCTAAAACCCTTTGCCTGCTTTGCTTTTCCCGTTTTTATTGCCCTTAGTAGAGCCAGCACTTAGCGAGTTTTGGTGACGAATCGGTGACGAGCTTTTCAAGTGAACCTTTTTGTTTCAAGTCGTTTTGAGTCGGGCAAGCGCCCATTTTGCTAATTTTCGGAATGTACTTTAAGCAAGATACGGTCGAGTTCAGTGGCATCCTGAGGAACTCTCGTGGTGGGACTGAGAATGCCGGTCACCTACTACTCCTTATCCAGATATTCCTCCGGAACATCATCCTCCGAAACTTCATGGGTGCGAACTTCCCTCCCATCAGCGTTCCCGGCGTCTTGCACGCCCGTCACCACGTCGGCCTCGAACGCGTTTCCTTCCTCGATCAACTCTTCAACACTCTCCGAATCCGCCTCTTCGACGCTGGACAATCCCTGCAAATCTCCCGATTGACCGCCCGCAAGCGATCGCCGTCCCTCCGGTGGGAGTGCGACCGTATCAACGCTCTGGCTTTTCTCTCGAACTCGTTTCTTAAGTGCGCGCACGGCGTTCCCGACGATTGTCTTCTTGACCGCGGTCTTCAGTTCCACCGCCGCCTTTCTCGGAACTAGCTTCCTCTTCGCCGATTTCTTCTTGGGCATTCCCCTCTTTTTATTAGCCAACCTCTTCGTCGGCGTCACCTTATTGCCGGCAGTTCTCCCCGACTTCGCCTGCTTCTTCGTGGTTTTCCTTTTAACAGCCATAGGAGCAGTTTACCACCCGACACATGTACTCCACGAAACCGGACTACCTGTTCTAGCGAAGAGACCGACAGCACCCGCTCCGCCGAGCTGCTCCCGAACTGAACTGCAGATTCGCAACAGAGCCTCAAGAAATGGCCGATGGTTCTTATAGCTCAGCTTTGCAGATCGCCTCAGTGAGACGCTTGGGTTAGTGAGCGGTAACGACACAATTGAGCAAATGCTCTGCCCGGAAGTGCTAGCAACCCCGGTCAAACAAAATGATGAACCAGAAGTGGTTGAGCAAGCGGAGGATGGAGTGAGCAAGTCTCTAGAGTCTTCGGTGGTGACCAACGGGAATGGCGTTGCTGCTAAGGTTGAGAGTGTGGCGGACATTCTCGAACGTGAACTCCACGCTGTGATTCCGGAATGGCTCGTCAAAGTCGAGAATGCGCCAGACCTGATGACTATCAAGCTGAGCTCTGAGGAGCGCACGGGCCATCTTCCTCAGCTTCTGCGTGATGTGATCGCGCGGTTTGCGTCTGGACAAAGGGGCAAAGGCCCCGATTTCGCAGGCTGCGGGCCAACACGGAGATTTGCGGCGTAGGCAAGGCTACACCGTAGCCATGTTTGTCGAGGAGTCTCGTTTGCTGCAGGGCTCCATTTTTACTGCGCTGCACCAAAGGGAGAGCCGTCTGGAATTCAGCTCGCTGCTTCCTGACGTCGTGACCATCGCGGACGAGGTGAATGCGCAATTGAAGGAGCAGATGCTGCGCTTCATGGCCGGGGATGCAGCCGATGCAGCCAAAATCATCAGCGCAAGAATCGACCCATCAGCGAATTAAGTTCGATGACAAGCCTGGGACACGCGTGGAGTAGCTCAGGTTGCCTTTGTGATACCCCTTCCATCATAAGGCGGAAACAAACTGGACCTAACTAGAATAGCCAGGGGCTCCAACCCTGATACCCATGAGACGCAGGCATTTTCAGTTCATCGTTCACTTCTGAATGTCGTGCTCCCCGGCTTGCCTCAGCGGCTTTCTTGACGCTCGACTAGCAGGATCCGTACAAGTTTTGGCGCAACAAACTTTTAACGTCTTCGACGCAAAGGACATCAGCAGTTACGGCCGCAGGTTTAAGCTTAGGGTTGAATCAGTTTGCCCCGAACTGAGGACTGAATGTCTGAGAGCGGCTACACACGCTGTTTCACTTAGCTCTCTGGGAACAAGAATGAGGTCTGGAGACCGTGTCGTCGCCAATACGGAAGTAATCCGGGCGCCCTTCGGCGCTTGGTGGGGAGATCCATCTTTAATATAAGGAGGGTTGCAGCCACGGCGCCGGACGCGCGATGTCCCGCACTGAAGCCAAGCGCAGGTTCTCCGTAGCCGACCACATCGCCGCCACGGCTGGTGTGGAGTGCCGCAAGGATGCGGACGTAATTGACGAAACCCCCATGGCCTATAAGTCTATTGATGCTGTGATGGAGGCCCAGAAGGATCTGGTCGAGATCGTCCACACACTGCGCCAGCTGGTGTGCGTGAAGGGATAAGACAGAGGAGAGGGACTAAAAGGCCCTCTCCTGTCTGATAAGTCGCTGCTTGAGCAAACCCGTTTGTTGATGAAAGCAGGAGGCTTGGCGAGGGGAAGAACGTTTTTTGCGAAAACCGCGAGATTACGCTCACCATAATGGCATTTGATATTCCATCGGCGCCATCACCCGAGAAATAAAACCTCCCCTCCTTGCCCATTCCCGCCACTTCACGCTCCGTTGCCTGCCCTCCCGAATCACCGGGCTTGTTCCCCGGCACGCACCTTTGCGGCCTCTTGTTTCATCTGTTTCATCGACCACTGCACCCGCTTCGCGATGAAACCCGCAAACGGCCGGATATCCATGTCTATGCTGGCGCTGTCCAGCGCCTTGAGATACGCCTTGCGGTCCTCAAGCCGAACCACTGTCCACGGATAGCCGCCTGACGCCAGCATTGCGTTCATGAAGAACCGCGCCATGCGCCCGTTGCCGTCGGGATACGGATGGATATAGCCGAACAGCCAGTGTCCCAGCACAGCACGGACGCCGGGTTCGGTTTCCTTTTCGAGCAGGTCGAACAGCTCCGGCATGGCGTCGCGCACCGCTTCCCAGCGCGGCGGCACATAACGCGAGGTCCGCAGGTAAACCGCATCATTCCTGTAGCCGGCGAGCGCGCCGGCCGGAATCAGCCCCGCCGCGACGCTTGGCTGAAACAATTCACGGTACCAATCCTTGTGAGCGGTGCGCGCCAGCGTGCCTGGATTATCACCCGCGATGATTTTTTCAACTGACGCTTTTACGCTCTGAAAAGCCTGAAAGTATCCGCGCGCCGCCAGCGCGTCGCGATCCTTGCTGTCACCTTCATGATGCCCGGCGTCCCAGTCTCCCCGCTGCACCCTTTCGATCAGCGCAGGCGTAACGCTGTAGCCCTCGATGGACAGCGA
>JBGOVX010000206.1:0-5988 GCA_041478355.1 Terriglobia bacterium
CACGTTCTTGTTGATCTCGGCGCGATCGATCTCGACATGGATTTTCTTTGCGTTTGGCGCATACGTTTTCAGGTTGCCGGTAACGCGATCGTCAAAACGCATCCCCAGGGCGATCAGCAGATCGGCTTCCTGAATGGTTGTGTTCAGCCAGGCCTCGCCGTGCATGCCCATCATCCCCAGGCTAAGCGGATGGGACGCCGGAAACCCTCCCAGGCCGAGCAACGTGAGCCCCACCGGGATGTTGGACCGCTCCGCAAAGGCGCGGACTTCCTGCATGGCGCCCGATAGGATGATGCCGTGCCCAGCCAGAATCACCGGCCGCTTGGCGCCGTGAATCAGCTCCAGAGCTTGCTTGTACTCGACAGGAGTTGGAGAAAGGTTGGGCCGATATCCGGGCAATTGCGGTTTGACCGGCTTCCCGTCGAAGTCGCATGTGGATTGCTGCGCGTCCTTGGTGATGTCCACAAGCACCGGACCCGGCCGGCCGGAACTGGCCACGTAGAATGCTTCGCTGATCGTCCGTGCCACTTGGTCGGCATGGGTGACCAGATAGTTGTGCTTGGTGATAGGCAGCGTGACGCCGGTAATGTCGGTCTCTTGAAACGCGTCGGACCCAATGAGCTTGCTGCCCACCTGCCCGGTGATGCAGACAATCGGCGAGGAATCCAGCATCGCGGTGGCAATTCCGGTAACCATGTTTGTGGCCCCGGGCCCGGAAGTGGCGACGGCCACTCCCACCCGTCCAGTGGCCCGCGCGTAGCCGTCCGCCATGTGGGTAGCGCCCTGTTCATGGCGAACCAGCACATGATGGATATTGCTATACTTCAGGGCATCATAAGCGGGAAGTATGGCGCCGCCGGGATACCCGAATACCGTGGTAACCCCTTGTTGTTCCAGACATTCCCAAAGAATTTGCGCGCCTGTTTTTATCATAAAATTATCCGTCCAAATCAGGATCAGGCCATAATCCCCATAATCCAGGCCCCATTACTCAAACTAAATTGGAAGTCCAACCGAAACGGCAACGGTTCGAGCAGGCCCATCCCCTGGCTCTGCCCGCTATAGTAACGCGAAACATTATACTAGAGAATTAAAACAAAGGGTTTTTTGCAAAGGAGACGCACACCCTGACTTAGGCACCGGGTCATTCTTCGTGGTCGAGTGGTTTACCATTGGGCCCAACTTGCACTTCCGACCTCTTGGTGCCATTACGTACCTGCGCTTCGTACGCTACGATGGCGGCATGCTTGGTGATTGATTCTACTTTTGTAATTTTGCCTTTGCCGGCCATTTTCTGCAGGCCTTCACGGACTTCAACGGGAAGCTTGTCCACGGGCACCTGCTCTTCCACTTCAAGAATCTTCCCGCTCGGATCGATGCTTACATCCTTGGAATGGCCATCGATGATCATCTCGACTTCATATTCAACCTGACCGCTGCTGGTATCTTTGGTATAGCCTCCAACAGTCGCTCCTTTGCTCTGCTCATCGGCTGTTTTTTGGACGGCGGCGGGCAAGTCTGATCTCTTGATGCGTTTCTCCTGCCCCCACGTTCCTATGGCAAAAACCAGAATCAAAAAAGCCGTCATCGATACCATTGCTTGGTTTCGTGTCATTGTGCGCCCCTAATATGCGAATCCGCCGAAGTTCCTAACCTCAATTCACATCGCGCCAATCCAGAATCACTTTCCCTGCTTCACCTGAGCGCATGACGTCGAAGCCCTGCTCGTAATCACGCCATGAAAGACGGTGTGAAATCACGGGAGCAATGTTCAGACCCGATTCCAGCATAACGGTCATTTTGTACCAGGTCTCGAACATTTCCCGGCCGTAAATGCCCTTGATCGTCAGCATGTTGAAGATAACGTGGTGCCAGTCAATGGCCATCTCCGAGGATGGGATCCCCAGCATGGCGATCTTCCCGCCGTGGCACATGTTTTCGAGCATTTCGCGGAACGCTGCCGGCGCACCCGACATTTCCAGGCCGACATCGAAACCCTCCCGCATATCCAGCCTTTTCTGTATATCTTTCAGACGCGTCGTGCGCGAGTCAACCGTAACCGCGATACCCGCTTTCTCGGCAAGCTTCAGCCTGGCGGAATTGATATCGGTGATCACCACATGGCGCGCGCCGGCAAATCGCGTCACCGCCGCGGCCATGATGCCGATGGGACCCGCTCCGGTAACCAGAACATCCTCTCCAAGAACAGGAAATGACAGCGCCGTGTGGACGGCATTTCCGAAGGGATCAAAAATCGCGGCAACCTCGAGTGGAATAGGGCGCGTGTGCTTCCACACATTCATCATTGGCAGGACGATGTATTCAGCGAACGCGCCGTCGCGGTTTACTCCAACGCCCTGGGTATGCGCGCAGAGGTGGCGGCGCCCGGCGAGACAATTGCGGCAGCGTCCACACACAACGTGCCCTTCCCCGCTTACCAGGTCTCCCGGATGCAAGTCTGCGACATTGGACCCGACCGCGACGATTTCACCGGCAAACTCGTGGCCTATGACCAGGGGCACGCGAATTGTGGACCGCGCCCAATCGTCCCAATCATAGATGTGCAGGTCGGTGCCGCAAATGCCGGTGCAGAGGACGCGGATCTTGACGTCGTTGATCCCCGGTTGAGGCTCGGGAACATCTTCCAGCCACAACCCGCGGGCGTTGCGGCTCTTGACGAGAGCTTTCATTCCAGGTGCACCTAAGACCGATGAGCGATTAAGTCCGGCGGAGCAGCCCGCAGCTTCTGAATATTCAGGTCACTTCTCGGGCGATTCCACCGCTAATCCCTTTCCGCGCGTTTCGCCACTGAACCCACCGGTGACCGGCTTTTTCCCGGCCGGGTTTTGGGCGCGCCATCCCGGCCCGGACGCTTCCTGTTGGACTTTTCGATTTTCGACACTGCGTACGCAAGAAGGCCGAAGACGTCGCTGAACCCGCGTCGAACTTTCTCTCTCCAATACGTGCCTTCCTGCCCCATGTGGCGATATTTGTTGTAGCGATTCTCCAGGAGTTGGCTGGTTGGAACCTCGCTAAATGCGTGAAGAGCGGTGAGCAAATGACTTTTCAGCGTATTGGCCGTGGCGACAGGGTCAAGGTGCGCGCCTCCATCTGGTTCGGGTACTACCGCGTCGATGATTCCGAGGTGGTGTAGGTCTTGAGCGGTCAATTTCAGTTCTTCCGAGACGACCTCAGCTCTGCCGGCATCGCGATACAGGATTGCGGCAGCCCCTTCCGGAGAAATCACCGAATAAATCGCATTTTCCAGCATTAAGACTCGGTCGGCCACGCCCAGGGCCAGAGCGCCTCCGCTTCCCCCTTCTCCGATGATCACCGAAACAATGGGAGTCGGGAGATTGGCCATAGTGGCCATGTTGCGGGCCAGCGCATGAGCGATGCCGTGATGTTCGGCTTCGTAGCTGGACTGCGCGTTGGGACAATCGACCAGCGTAACCACCGGAACATGAAACTTGGAAGCTAATCTCATAAGCCGCAACGATTTCCGATAGCCCTCCGAGAAGGCCTTCCCATCATGGGTGGCTTCTTTTTCCTGGGGAGTGCCGCCACGGTCCTGGCCAATCATCACCACTGTCTGCCCGCCCATTTCCGCAATGCCGCCGACGATTGCGGGATCATCGCCGCTCCATCGATCTCCATGGAGTTCCAGAAAACGCGCAGCCATCTGGATGATGAGGTACCTGGCCGTGGGCCGCCCGGTGTGCCTGGCTAACCCAACTTTTTTCCACGCCGTTAGCGGTTTCCTCTTTGGAGCGGGTGGTAAACCTTCGCCATCGGCCCCCGCAGACTTGTTTCGCTTCAAATGATTGATCAGGTAGGCAATCGTGGGCGACAAATCGCGTCTGCTAATCACCAGATCAATCAGCCCAGCCTGAAGCAGTGTCTCCGCCCGGTGGGAATCTTTAGGCGGCGCGATGCCAGTGGTCTGCTCGATCACGCGTGGCCCGACAAATCCAATTTGAGCGCCGGGTTCCGCGATCAGCACATCGCCCAGGGAGGCGAAGCTGGCGCTGACGCCGCCAAAGGTGGGGTCCGTCAGAACCGAAATGAAGGCCAGGCCCTCGCGATCATGCAGGGATGCGGCTGCCGCAACCTTGGCCATTTGCATCAGTGAGAACATCCCTTCTTGAACTCGCGCGCCCCCGCTGGCCGCCACGCTCACCAGAGGAATACGGCGTCGTGTCGCCTCTTCAAATGCGTGAGCAATTTTTTCACCGACGACCGAGCCCATGGTGCCGCCCAAGAATGCAAAATCAAATACCACCAAAACAGTCTGCTGCCCTCCGATACGGCAAATCCCGGTTGTGACTGCCTCGCGGACTCCTGTTTCGCGACGCGCATCCCGCAGGCGAACACGATAAGATTTTAGGTCAGCAAATCCGAGGGGATCGACGGAAACCAGTTTACGATCAAGCTCGCGGAATGTCCCTTCGTCCGCCAGCGACGCGATACGTATATAAGAAGGCATGGGAAGGTAATGGTTGCATCCCGGACAGACATAGAGGTTTTCTTCCAGCACGATATTGGAGTAAAGCGTGCTGCAACCGGGACACTTCGAAGTCGAGTGGCTGGAATTCCTGCGCTTAATCATGCTGTCCTTTGTCTGGGTCATGGCTGTATCTTAAAAGCGCAGGACCATGGCATAACTCTAATAAGTATCGCAGATTCGAAATAGTTGCTTTGATGAATATTTTGCAATTGTGAGTATGCAGTCACCGAGGTCGTCGCAGGGCCTCCGCCAATAGTTAGTAAAAATTAAATTGCGATTCGCAATCATTCCCGGCACAACCAATCATTCCCGTCTCAACTGTGACGTGGTTTCCCGCGCAGTCCTTATTTCTTGGCCTTCTGATACCAATCCAGAATCTGCTCGCCGTTCCAGTGCAACACGCCCTCAAATTTTGAAATGTAATCATACACAGCCTCAAGATACTTGATCCGTGATGGCTGCCCGCTAATATAGGGATGAATGGCGATGGCCATGACCCTGGGCCGCTCCGTCCCTTCTGCATAGAGGCGATCGAAGGTGTCATTGCACTTCTGCGTCCAGTAGGCTGCTTGGTGGTGCTGGACGGCCATCATGGCGATGTCGTTGCACTCCAGTGTATAGGGCAGGGTAAATAGCGGTCCGTGCTTGGTCTCGATCTGTGTGGGCTCATCGTCATAAACCCAGTCTGCAATATATTGAATCCCCGCCGCCTTGAGGTAGTCCGGTGTGTCGTAGGTCTCGGTAAGGCCCGGCCCCATCCAACCGATGGGAGGCTTGCCGGTGAACTGCTTGATGGCCGCAACGGTGCGCTCGATCATCGCCGGCTGGTCCTTCTCGTTATGGATAGGACCCTGCTCGTAACTATGCCCCATAAACTCCCAACCTGCGTCCTTGCAGGCCTGGGCAATGCGAGGGTAGTCGATGCACACTCGTCCGTTAATCGATAGTGTCGGACGAATCCCCAGCCGCTGGTATAGCGCGTGAAAACGCCAGAAGCCAACGCGCATCCCATACTCGTGCCAACTCCAGTTCGGCACGTCAGGCAGCAAGGTTACGCCGGTGGGTGGCGCGAGCACCTGCCGTGGCATCGGACGAGAAATGTCCCACACTTCCACGTTTACGATGGTCCAGACAATAATGCGCTCCCCATTTGGTAAGCGCAGTTTGGGCCGATCCACGATGGCGGAATATTTGGCGCGTTCGCGGGGCAATGTCATTTGAAGATTCACCTCCGAGGTCGATGTTCACTTCCACTACTTGTGCTTGGCGACAGCAATGCCGACCAGGCCTGTATCAAAGCTACGGACCCATTGTCAATGACGGCCCGGGTCAGTCAAAAAGGCTGTCCCTGAGAAATTTATCACATCAGAAGAGGTTCCAGAAATCGATGAGAAAAGGGAGGGAGGCCGAATGTGGGTGTTCATCCGGCCCCGGGGTGGTCAGGATTGATCTCTGTTCATGAAGAAGGCTACGGCAGACCA
>JBGOVX010000214.1:0-5659 GCA_041478355.1 Terriglobia bacterium
AATATCGGCCTCATGAAGGCGGTCGACAAGTTCGAGTACCGCCGCGGCTACAAGTTTTCGACGTATGCCACGTGGTGGATCCGCCAGGCCATTACCCGCGCCATTGCCGACCAGGCCCGGACGATCCGCATTCCCGTGCACATGATCGAGACAATCAACAAGCTGATCCGAACGTCTCGCGCGCTGGTCCAGGAGCTCGGCCGCGAGCCGACCTCCGAGGAAATCGCCAAGCGCATGGATATTCCCGTGTCCAAGGTGCGCAAGATTTTGAAAATCGCCCAGGAACCCATCTCGCTCGAAACGCCCATTGGCGAAGAGGAAGATTCGCATCTGGGCGATTTCATCGAGGATAAGGCCGTGGTGTCGCCTTCCGACGCGGTCATCAACCTCAACCTGAAAGATCAGACTTCGTCGGTGTTGAAATCGCTGACGCCACGCGAGGAAAAAGTCATCAAGATGCGTTTCGGCCTCGACGACGGCTCTGAACACACGCTCGAGGAAGTCGGCCAATCGTTCGCCGTCACGCGCGAGCGCATTCGGCAGATCGAGGCGAAAGCGCTGCGCAAGCTGCGGCACCCGTCGCGCTCGCGCAAGCTGCGAGCGTTCCTGGAAGGCGCTTCGCGCGATTATCTGTAAGCTAAATTAAGTTAAGCAGAAAGTTCGACGTACGACGAGGACGCCTGAGGCTCCGGGACCGCGTAGCCTACTTCCCGCAAACCATCAATGTGGAATTCAATGGCGGCGCGCATATTCCGCTCCGCTTCTTCACGCGATTTTCCGGTGGAGACACACCCGGGGAGGTCCGGCGAGTAGCTGGACTAACCGCTCTCTGTTTGTTCGATGACGATCAAATATCTCTTCATTGTGAAGCTTCCGCATTCCACGCAGCCGCAATCTGGTCGAGACCTTCGCGGTAGGTGGGATAGCGCGGCGTCCAGCCAAAGTCTCGCCGGAAGCGCGAGTTTGTGGTGCGCGTGGACCGCGTGAAGTACGCGACTGCTTGCTTGCCGGCAATCCATTTTGCAAGCCAAACGGGAACGCGGTGCGGAGCGCGCGTCCCCAGGTGCGCCGCCACCGCTTCGAGCAGGGTGCGCACGGTCACCAGTTCATTGTCGACGACATGCCACACGCCGTTGCGCGGGTGTTCCGCAACGGTCACAAAGGCGCTCGCGGCATCATCGGTGTGAATCATCGCCCAAACGGCGCTGCCTGTGCCGATGATGGGCATCGCGCGTTTCCGCACGCCGTCGGCAAGCATCCGTGTATGAGCGGAATCGCAGTCGTAGAAAGCCCCGCCTCGCAGCACGGCGGTGACAAATCCCTCGGTCGCGCCCGCCTCGCGCGCGATGGCTTCCGCGTCAATCGCCGATTGCATGACGGGATGGGCCACCACGGGAGAATCTTCATCGAAAGCGGAGTCGTCCTTGGGGCGCGCCACCCAGACGACGCTTTGCTGAAGGTAAGTCTTCGCTCCAATTCTTCCGGCGGCTTCGGCGAGGCACCTTGTGCCTTTGCGGCGAATGTGATCGTTCATGGCCCAGTCGGCTGGAATGGTTTTGCGCTTTACGGGTATGGCTGTTGCCGCGTGGATCACGGTGTCGCAGCCGTCCGCTGCTTGTGCCAGTGATTCCGCGTCAAACAAATCTGCGTGGCGCGGCTCACCGCCCGCCGCCAGCACGACAGTTTCCGCTTTCTCGCTGCGGACTTGCCCGATGACCAAGTGGCCTCGCGCGGTGAATTGCCGGACCAGCCGGCGTCCCAGCACCCCCGACGCGCCGGCAATAAAAATTCTCATCGCATCGTTCCTGTCATTCCCGCGAATCGATCAGGTCGCGGCCGGAGCCGGCGTCTCCCGCGTATCCATGGAGAGCGCTCTTGCCCGCAGCGCCGCCGCCACCCCGCCGCCATAGATCGCGCCGAGCAGCAGAAAAGCGATGGAAAGCGTGACGTGCTGCGCAAACCATCCCAGCGTGAAACTCATGATCAACTGCAGGACCGTGGCAATCACCGAAAATGCCGATTGCGTGCGGCCCATAAGCCGCGCCGGCACGGCGGTCATGATCGAGGATTGCGTGAGGACTCCACCCAGGGCGCGGCATACGCCAAATAGCGCGTTCATCGCCACCGCCGTGGCTAGCAGGCGCGCAAATGGAAACAGCATGTGGCCGATGGCCAGCGTGGCCAAAGCCAGGATCAACACGCTGTGCGGTCTCTTTCGCGCCACCGTGCTCGCGGCCAACCCTCCGGCCACCGCGCCAATCGCCCATCCAGCCTCGATGTATCCATATCCGCGCGCTCCCACGAACAGCAAATCCTTCGCCAGAGCCACCACCAGCACGTTGGCGCTGATTACCCCTGCCATCATGCATGCGTAGGTGATTCCCAGCGCCAGCACGCGGGGTTGCTGCCGCAAGTAGTTCAGACCCTCAGTGATATCGGCGAAAACCCCGGTCGTCGCGGAGGCGTCTTCATCGGCATACAGCAGGGAGGGCTCGGACATTTCCGGAGGCGCTTCGATGGTTGGGGCTGCCGACACCAGGCGCATGCTGCGGGCGTCTTGCGGTCCGCGATACCCGTGGCGCAACAGGAGCAGGCAAACAGCTGAAATCAGATACGTCGTGCCATCAATTCCTAGAATTCCGGCCAGCCCTGCGCGCTCGTAGATGAATCCGACTAAAGCGCCCGCCGCGGCCATTCCTCCCTGCACAGCGATGAGCACGGTTGCATTCGCTGTAATCAGTTTTTCCCGCGGGACAAGTTCCTGCACCAGTGCGTTCGTGGTCGACCAATAGATCGCGAATCCGATGCCCAGCAGCAGAACCATGGAGTACAGTTCCCACAGCTCCAGACGCTTCGAATAGGCCAGCGCCGCCGTGGCCAGGACAATCACCGCTCGCGCCGCATCCAGTGTAATCGCCAAATACCGGCGGTCCACACGGTCGATCAGCACACCGCCAAACGGCGGCACCACCAGGCCCGGCAGGGTCACCAAAATTACAATCAGGCTGACCTTCACCGTGGAATGCGTGGCGCTGAGAACGTACCAGGTGACGCCGGCGAAATTCATTCCCGTGCCGAATAACGAAATGAACATCGCAAAAAAGAAAAACGGGAATCCCGGAACGCGGAACAGCGCTTTCCAGTTCAAAATAGGTTGTGGTTCCGAGGACATTTCAGAATTTGATGAACCGCGCTCTATTTTCCTGGAATCAGTGTAATGGTACGGCGCGGCGGGTTCAATCCCGAAAGCTTCCAGTTGTCCTATTGTTGCCCGGGCAGGATGACTTCGTAGAATGAAGCGCACAGCGCAACCTGCTTTTTAGGCTGCCGCGCATCATAAAAAATTGGAATGGTCATTCCGGCGAGCGCTTGCCGCGCATTGTCGATGGTCATGCGGGAAATAGTTTCATTCGCGGGCGTTGTGAATTCATAACGGATGCCGTTGCCGTTGCGAGCAATCCACTGCTTGGTCACGCGACCCATGGCCAACATCCCTAGTGAAAGCAGTTGCCGCTGTTGCGCCAGCGCGCGTTGCGTCGCATAGGTAATCAGGGCCAGCAGGCCGGCCGGCACCATGTATACCAGAGGGTTCGGCGGCGCGATATTTCCGCGAGAGGTAACGGGCCGCAGCGCCGCCACCGCCACCAGCGCGCCCGCGAACATCACCCAGGCGATCGAGACGACTAGGATGTTCATTTTGCCCTGCCGGCTCAATCGAACCGGCCTCGGACGCGGCAGCTCGGCAAGCACTTTATATTGTTCTGCAATTTCTTCGCTCGGCGCTGTAATTGAGGGTGTGCCGCCCGGCGAAGTTGCCGCGGGCGCAGATTGTGCTGGCAGCGCCCCGCCTCCCCCGGTAGCTGTTCCAATGCGCACCTTTCCCTTCACCACTAGAACCACAAGTATTGCCGGAACGGTCGCCAGTGCACCTAAGGCTGCAAGAACCGGAACCTCGGCGTGTCCGACGAAAACCCAGATGATCAGCGGCGCGTCAAACAGAATCACCAGCACCGGCAGCAGACGTAATAGCAGGCGAGTCTGCTTTTCAGTTTCTTCGCGATTCCACCCGCATTGCGGGCAATAGGTTTTGCCCATGGCGCTTGCCGTGGGCATATGACATTGCGGACATTCGACCGATGGCATGGCGCCACTATATTCCGTTTGAAGGCGGCGGTCTTGTGGTTTCTGGGAATTGCGCTAAAAATTCCCCGTGGTGCGGCTGTATGGCCGGCTCAGGTAAGCCCGCGATTGAGCCGCGCTCTTCAGGGGCACCACTTTGTCAGGGTCAATGCGAACCATCACATAAGTGATGTGATCGTCGATCTTGGTGAACCAGTGGCCGGTCCCAGCCGGAATGATAATCATGTCGCCGGCCTTGAGTTCGTGGGTTTCCGGATTCTTGATCGACGCGGCGCCGAAGCCGGGGCCATTTTGTTCGCGCACGGTTTGCAAGGTGCTTGGCCTGGCCTTGGCATCCACCAGGTCGGGGCCGGTCAGCAGAGTCGCGGAGCCATCGATGATGTAGTAGACCTCGCTGACCTGCTCGTGCTCGGCAACCGCCTCTCCCGTGCTCGATCCCGGGGACACCTTGCTACGGTAGATGCTGCCGATGGCTAATTGCGTCTTCCCCACATCCACGGAGCGAACTTGCTGGTCGATTAGTTTGTCCTCGATACCCCGCTTCCCATAGGCATCCAGCTCGCTCTTGGGGATGTACGTAGCTGAGCAGTGATTGCAGGTGGGTTTGGGCTCCTGCGCCAGGAGAGGGAATACGACGATAACAAGACTCAGCACCACAACTTTCAGTGTGATTTTCTGTATCTGCATTTAACTTGCTCCTTTGTAAAAGTTCTTCATGCAGCTTCAAATACGGCCCGCCTGTCCATCTTCGACTGACGGTATGGCGCCACTATATTCCGATTGTGTGCAGAAGGTCAGTAATTTCCTGGGAGATCAGATTCGTAATGCGTTGCAGCGCCGATTTTAAGTTCGTTCAGCAGTTCTAACTCACGGGCAGTGGCCGAGGCGGCATCCGCGCTTCTTGATGTCGTGAATGTCCGCGAGCTGTGGAGGAATGAAGCCGTCGCGATTCGGCATCTTGACGGCCAGCAGTGTTTTGGCGTCGATAATTTCGGTTTCCTTGATGATCTCGTTCTTATAAAGCAGGAACGCTGTCAGCGCGTACACCTGGTCCGGCTTGAGCGAACCTTCTTGGCCTCTGGGCATGGCTTTGTTAATGAAATCAAAGACCGTCGTCGCGAACGCCCAGTAACTTCCGACTGTCAGCACGGGTTGCGGAGATTTGAGCGTGCCCTTGCCGCCGACCAGGCGCGGAGCCATCTGCGATCCTTCGCCCGCACGACCGTGGCAAACGGCACATTTATCCGCAAATATCTCCGCGCCATCCTTCGCGGTTCCACTACCGGGCGGCAATTCCTTTCCCGCCGGACCCACCGCGGTATCCCATGCCTGGATTTCATCCGGAGTCGGGACGCGGCCGACATTCTTGTAATTGGGCGCCTGTGCCCACGCGGCGGTACCGGCCGTCAGCGCTGCAAGGAACAAGAGAAGCTTATAGAAACAAGGCATTGAGCACGCTCCCGTCCCGGTTAATTTTCCATGGCTGGATGGCGTTGAAGTGGCCGATAAGATTCGTCGA
>JBGOVX010000116.1:0-11616 GCA_041478355.1 Terriglobia bacterium
TTGAAATACATGGTGCCGGTTATCATTTTGTCCGACGGATATCTGGCCAACGGCGCGGAGCCCTGGCGCATTCCGAGCGTGGACGATATCCCCGGAATTCAAGTGAAGTTCGCAACCGATCCGGAAGGATTCCTTCCCTATAAGCGCGACCCGCAAACCTTGGCCCGCCCGTGGGCCATCCCGGGCACACCAGGACTCGAGCACCGCATCGGCGGAATCGAGAAGCAGGACGTCACCGGGAATGTGAACTACGAACCGTTGAACCACGAAAAGATGGTTCGAATTCGCGCAGCCAAAGTGGAAGGCATCGCTCAGGACATTCCGGATGTAGTTCCCGCCGGTGATCCCGATGGCGATCTGCTGATCGTAGCCTGGGGTTCCACCTATGGCGCGGTTACCGCCGGGCTCAAGTCGCAGCGCGCCAAGGGACACCGCATCGGCCACGTACACCTGCGCTACCTGAATCCGCTGCCCCGCAACCTGGGAGAAGTGATGGGACGCTACCGGAAAGTGCTCGTTCCGGAAATGAATATGGGCCAGTTGCTGATGTTGCTCCGCGCAAAGTATCTGGTGGACGCGGAAGGCTACAACAAGATTCAAGGGCAGCCCTTCAAGCAGACCGAAATCGAAGCAAAGATCCAAGAGATTCTGGGCTAAGGCCCAAACAATTTCGCGGGAGCCAAGACCAATGACCACGACATCGATGCCAGTTCTTACGAAAAAGGATTTTCAGACCGACCAGGAAGTTCGCTGGTGCCCCGGCTGCGGGGATTACGCCATCCTCTCCGCCGTGCAAGGCATTTTTCCGGAGCTGGGGATTCCCCGGGAAAAGTTTGTCGTCATTTCGGGAATCGGATGCTCGAGCCGCTTTCCGTATTACATGAATACGTTCGGCTTTCATACCATTCACGGCCGCGCCCCGGCCGTGGCTTCCGGTATCAAGATCGCGCACCCGGAACTGGAAGTCTGGCTGGCGACCGGCGACGGTGATTCGCTGGCGATTGGCGGCAACCATACCATCCACATGCTGCGGCGCAACGTGGGCATCAAAGTGCTGATGTTCAATAACAAGATTTATGGACTGACCAAGGGACAATATTCGCCCACTTCCGAATTTGGAAAGAAAACAAAATCCACGCCATTTGGCACAGCCGATCGTCCGTTCAATCCACTCGGCCTGGTGCTCGGCGCCGGTGCATCGTTCGTAGCCCGCTCGGTGGACGTGTTCCAGCAGCACCTCAAGGAGACGTTGCGAAAAACGGCCGCGCACAGCGGCTCGGCCTACGTTGAGATCCTGCAGAATTGCAACATCTTCAACGATGGCGCGTGGTTCGACCTCACCGAAAAAGAAGCCCGCAGCGAAAACGTCGTCCACCTGGAACATGGCAAACCGCTGATTTACGGCAAGAATCACGACAAGGGCATTCGCCTCAATGGAATGGAACTCGAGGTCGTCCATCTGGGCAACGGCAACGGTCTGACGGAAAAAGACTTGCTCATCCACGACGAGCACAACCCGAATCGGGCCTACGCGTTTCTCCTGGCTCAAATGGAAGATATGCCCGGCTTCCCCACTCCCATCGGCGTGCTCCGCTCCTGGGAGCACGACCGCTACGAAGACGTGATGTCCAAGCAGATCCAGGACGTCATCGCCAAGCGTGGCCCGGGTGATCTCGACAAACTGCTTCACACCGGCGATACCTGGGAAGTGCGGTAGCCTCGAACATTAATTCATCTTTTCGTCTCTAAAAGCGGCTCGATCATCCGAGCCGCTTTTTATTTGCATTGCTCGAGATTTCCGCAATTAGAGCGACTCCACAGAAGGGCGAAACCGCGCGCACTGCCGCACGGAAAAGCCATCAATGGATTTAGAAAAGTGTGTGAGTGCGTACCGGAAGCTACTGGCGAGAACCAGAAACCATTGCGGACGTATCGGTTTCTGTTTTCATTGAGGCAAAGTAGTTTTCATCATTCAATCTGCGGTAGATCCGCCCGGCAACTCCGGCAGCCATGGGACCTTTAATCGTGCTGCTTTGCCCGCGCATCAGCACAACCAGAACAATCCTAGGATGCGCTTGGTTGGCATAAGAAACAAACCAGCCCAGTCGCGAAGCGGAATCCGAACACGTTCCGGTCTTTCCCAACGCCTGCTCGTCGTCGGAAATGTAGCTGAGCCGCGCGGTCCCGTAGAGGACGGCAGCGAGCATGCCGTCACGCAATTCCGGCAAGAGCGATTCGATGTTGAGCGTGCGCTTGACGCGCGGCGTGAAATTCAGCTGGTCTTCGAGGGTCCGCGGATATTGCAGGTAGAACAGCGTGCCGCCATTGGCGACGCTGGAAACTAGTGCACCTAGTTGCAAGGGAGTCATCTGAATTCCCTCGCCAAAGCTCGACATCCGCGCCACACCGCCGTACTTCGGGGGTTCAGTCGGGAAGGCGCCGGGATGCTCTTCCGGGATCTGGTACCCGGCAAGTTCGCCCAAGCCCATCAGCCGGCCGTACCTGGAAACAGTGTCAAATCCCATGCGCCGGCCGAGTTCCTCGAAAAAGGCGTTATTGGAATGTGCCAGCGCTTCGGTAAGGTTCAGAAATTTACGCGGCGCGACGCGAATCATCGTGTCGCGTGTTACCGTGCCTTCCTGCAACGCCGCTACCGCGATTACCGGCTTGATGGTCGAGCAGGGAATGAAACCCGCCGAGAATGCGAGCTTCTGATTGACGATGGTAAGAACGCGTCCGCTGGTTGGATCGATTGCGACGACCGACCCATTGTATCGGCCCAGCGCGTCGACCGCCGCTTTGCGCACGACCGGATCGTCGTAGGTCGCTACATCGTCCTTTGAGGAGTCGGCAAATGTGGGGACACCGTAACGAGAAACCGATGACCTGCGAATCGCGGCTCGCGCGGTTCGAGGTTTAGGCTTCGCCATAGCCGGAAAATTCCCGGCAAAGAACGCACACAAGATCACAGCAAGGACTCGATGATGGTTGGGCCGGCGTTTCATATGATAACTACCCAATTATCCGTTCCGATCTGATCCCGTTCTGGACCGTTTTTGCGCTTATTGAGCGCGCATCAAGCCAGAACTCAAATTGTAGGAAACTTAAGCACTTAATGGCAATAGTAAATCCGTCCTATTGGTCCTATCACGCAATGGGCCATTCTCTCGTGTCTGTGTACTGGCCTGAAAACACGGCACGTAGATGCGAGGTAGATAGGGGGGACACTGTGCCATAGCGGAGGCTATGGTTCAAGAGGAAACAATAATCGTGGGAGTATACGCCGAAACGCACTTCCGGGACCCAGCGAACTGCCGGGCTGCGGAAGGATGCCTCAATTTAACCTCCAGAATCTATCGCGTGGGGCGAGGTTTGCCCGCGGAAGCCGCCGCGGCTGCGGCAGCATGAACAGCAGGCTTTTCTTCCGTCTTTGCCACAGCAGCCGGAGTGCCATTGGCTGCGCCAGGGGAAGGAATGCCCATCTTTTTGCGCAGCGTGCTTTCGAGTTTGTTCCGGACGTCAACATATTCTTTCAAGAATACACGGGCATTTTCGCGTCCCTGACCCAGCCGTTCCCCGCCGAAGGAAATCCACGTGCCAGATTTTTCGAGGATGACATGGTCCACGCCGAGGTCAATCAGATCGCCTTCGCGCGAAACGCCTTCGCCGTAGAGGATGTCAAACTCGGCTTCGCGGAACGGCGCGGCAACCTTGTTTTTCACCACTTTGGCGCGCGTACGCGAGCCGATGACGCGGTCCCCTTCCTTGATGGACTGAATGCGGCGAATATCCAACCGGATCGAAGAGTAGAACTTGAGCGCGCGCCCGCCGGTGGTGGTTTCCGGATTGCCGAACATCACGCCGATCTTTTCGCGAATCTGGTTGATGAAGATCAGGCAAGTGTGCGATTTCGAAACGATGGCCGTGAGCTTCCGAAGCGCTTGCGACATCAGGCGCGCCTGCAGGCCCATTTGCGGATCGCCCATATCGCCTTCCAGCTCCGCCCGCGGCACCAGCGCCGCCACCGAGTCCACGACGATGATATCCACGCCATTTGAGCGAATCAGCGCCTCGGCAATCTCCAGGGCCTGCTCGCCGTTGTCCGGCTGCGACACCAGCAGATTGTCCACGTCCACGCCTAGCTTGCGAGCGTAAATCGGATCGAGCGCATGCTCGGCATCGATAAACGCCGCCTGCCCGCCCATCTTCTGCGCCTCGGCAATGATGTGCAGTGTCAAAGTCGTCTTGCCGCCCGATTCCGGCCCGTAAATTTCAATCACTCGCCCGCGCGGCACCCCGCCCACACCCAGCGCCGCGTCAATGGAAAGCGCCCCCGTCGGAATCACGCTGACCGGCACCAGCACGTCGCGGTTGCCCAGGCGCATTATGGCGCCCTTGCCGTGCTGCTTCTCGATCTGCGAAATAGCGGCTTCCAACATTTTTGCTTTTTCATCCGTCATAAGTCACCTCGAGAGGAAAGATGTGTGCTGTATTCGCGGGGGACGCGAGCCTGTCTTGGGGAGTCTACTACAATCCGTTCTGGCCGGCCCGGTTTCATCGCGGAAGGCAAGATACCATAAGGCGAATAAAAAGCAAATACTATTTTGACCCCTCTCCCCAGCAAAGCCCTTGTTTACCCCGAACCCCTAACAATGGCCTGCTGTGCGGTCGTGTTTGGCTCTCCGGAGGCGCAGAAAACTTCAGCTTGAAGCCTGGTTCGGATTAAGAACTGGCTCGCAGAGCCCGGGAACGCTGTCAGGCTATGGGTGAGGATTTCCTGGGTTTGCGCAGTCAAAAGGGCCGTTTTATCTCACGCGCCTCTCCAAATCACACTTGCCGGTGCTCGCGAATGGGCTCTCCCTCGACCTGGTATACAACGCGCCCGTTCGCCAGCGTCGCATAGGCGACGCGCGCGCGGTGCGATTCCGGGCCTTGGACTTCCCATTTATCTTCCTTACGGATTAATTGCATCTGGCTGCGGGCACGCCACCAACGGTCGACGTCCCCCGGGAGCGCCGCCCATATTTTTTCGCGAGCCACTATCTGTTGAAGATAGGCAAGCAAGGATTCGTAGACCGCGCGGTTTTTGCCATCAATCAAATAATCCGGATGCGCGATCATGCTCATCAGACCGTTCCTGTTTCCAATCAGACTGATCTGCTGTTTCCACAAATCAATCGACGTCATATTCAGCATATGCAGAACCGAATAATCCTGGGCCATGGTCAAGGGGAGTTCCACGATATTGCCGATGAAATACGGCATTACCGTGCAGCAGCCGCCACGTTGCGGTTCCAGGTGCGCGACGTTGGGAACCGACATGTCGTACGAAAATTCAAAGGCATCATACCAGCCGGTATTGCGATACATCGCTCCGGCTCGAAAACCCCTGGCGTTGTATTTCCGAACGTACTCGTTGATTTTTTTGGCGCGGCGGAGAAACTCCTGCCGCTCGCTGAACAGGCGCCCATCGTGATTGAGATCGTGAACGTTGAACTCGAACCCGCGCTCGCGAATCTGTTGAATATATTCGCCGGGAATTTCGTAACGTTCTTCCGGCACCGCCTGGAAAGAGGCCCTGAACCCGTAGGTGGCGTCAATATCCATCAGAGCAGGCGTGAAATCCAGGCCTGCGTGGGTCTCCACATCATGCGTCAGGATCAGGCAATTAGGAGCTCCTTCGGGCCAGAACCAGATAAACGGAATCCGCCGCAGACCATTGGCTTCCATCAAAAGGCGCAAATGTTCTTCGTGAAGCGTGTCCACGGTGAAATCCACCGGCCATTTCGGGAATGGCAATGTCCGCCAGTCGCTAAAATAAGTTCTTTGCAAGCGCCTGCGCACTGAGTCCGGAAGACAGCTCCGCAAAAGATAGTAGGACTCGCGAATCACCGGGCTATTGATCCACCGCTTCTTTTTTAAAGCAGTTGACGCCATGTACCGTTCACTTCGAATATTTTCAATCACCTCAGAAATGTTGAAAGGGAGTTGCACCTCCGCGCCATTCACGCGCAAATCCCTGGAAGCCTCCGGAAGCTTCGAACCGTCGAGCCTCGGCACCACCCCCGACTTGCATCGACCGTAGCAAATCGTTTCCGCACCAAGTCCAAAGAATCCAACTTTACCGGATGGGTCTTCGGTAGAAGCCGGACTCCGCAGATCGATCGGGAGCCGATAATATTCTGAGAGATTGTTCGCCATAGTCTTCAGTCCGCTCTCATTTTCCGCGGATCTTGATGCCGGCCTAGCCGAGCTAACTTCAATACCCTAATGGCTAAAGTAAATTCTCCGGGAAGGCCTGAGCCTTCCGAGCGTTGCATTTGAACAGCGTCAAATTTTGACTCTTATCCAGGACTGCAATGAAACGTGCTCGATACCTCCAACAGGCTCGTTCACTCTTGGGGAGAGCCTTCTCCGAACTTGCTATCGAATCTAACTGATTGCCAATCGTTTGCAAAGCCGGATGTCTACGCGTGTTTTAGCTTAGTCAATGATTTTCCTATGAATAAACATATATTTTGTTTCTCCACCAGCCGAAGTAAGGCAATTCCTCAACTGGTCCATTTCGGTTTTCCGAATAAACCAAACATAATGACCTCATATTCAAATTGTTGATGCGGCGGATAGGAATTATTCACAACCACCACGCTTGACGGTCACATCCTATTCCTGTAAATTCCCGTTTTCTCTATCTGGACGGCCAGCGTGTCTACTTTTCTCTAAAGGAGAGCGAATGGACCCCAAAGGCGTACTTGCACTTGCCAAGAAAAACAACGCGAAGATTCTCGATCTTCGGTTTATTGATGTTCCGGGTATCTGGCAACACGTCAGCTATCCGATTGATGAGCTTACTGAATCTTCCTTCAAGGAAGGTTTCGGATTCGATGCCAGCTCGATTCGTGGATGGGCTTCGATTCACGAATCCGACATGTTGCTTATCCCCGATCCGAATTCAGCGTTTATGGATCCATTCTTCGAGGCGCCCACACTGGTGATGATCGGAGACGCCACCGATCCGCTGTCGCACAAACCTTACCATCGCGATCCGCGGCACGTCGCCAAACGAGCGGAAGCTTATCTGGCGTCCACGGGCGTCGCCGACAAGGCTTTCTTCGGCGCTGAGGCGGAATTCTTCATCTTCGACAGCGTTCGATTCGACCAAGCCGCGCAGCACGGTTTCTACTTCATCGATTCCAACGAAGGCCGCTGGAACTCAGGCCGCGAGGAAAATAACCTGGGTTACCGCACGCGATACAAGGAAGGCTATTTCCCCGTCCCGCCCAGCGACCACTTCCAGGACCTTCGCACCGAAATGGTTTTGAAAATGCAAGCTATCGGAATGGACGTCGAGTGTCACCACCACGAGGTAGCGACGGCAGGGCAAGCTGAAATCGACCTGCGGTTCGATACGCTTTTGAATTCAGCCGACAACATGATGAAGTACAAGTACATCATCAAGAACACGGCCGCCAAAGCCGGCAAAACGGTCACGTTCATGCCCAAGCCGATTTTTGCCGACAACGGTTCGGGTATGCATACCCACCAATCGCTGTGGAAAAGTGGCAAGCCCCTGTTTGCCGGAAACGGTTACGCGGGGCTTTCGCAAATGGCGCTGTGGTATGCGGGCGGACTTTTGAAGCACGCTCGGGCGCTTTCGGCCATCATCGCTCCCGGAACCAACTCCTACAAACGCCTGGTGCCGGGCTACGAAGCCCCGGTGAACCTGGCCTACTCGATGCGCAACCGTTCGGCTGCGGTCCGCATTCCGGTGTACTCGGAAAGCCCCAAGTCCAAGCGCCTTGAGTTCCGTCCTCCGGACCCGTCTTGTAATCCTTATCTCGCTTTCGCGGCCATGCTGATGGCGGGCCTGGACGGAATCAAGCACAAGATTGATCCCGGCCAGCCGCTCGATAAAGACATTTTCGAACTGGACGCCGAGGAAGCTGCGAGAATTCCTTCGATGCCCGGCTCGCTGGACGAAGCACTTGGTGAACTCAGCAAGGATCACAAGTTTTTGACCGAAGGCGGAGTCTTCACGGAGGACTACGTCGAACTCTGGATCAACTACAAGAAAAAGAATGAAGCGGATGCGGTGCGGATGCGCCCTCATCCGTACGAGTTCCACCTGTACTACGACATCTAGACCAAATCCAGATAAGGGCGCCCAGCCCTCAACTGGTCCACGGGGCAATAAAGGCTCATCGGCTTGCTGCCGGTGAGCCTTCTTTTTTTTCAAACTGCGCACTGCGGATACGCACCATTCAATCAATTTGGGCTGTGCTTGTAGTTCGTTGCCAGTCCCGTCAGGGACGACACAGCGTAGCCCACTGCGGCAGCGGTGGGAAAACATGCCGATGACGACTAGAAAGCCCCGTCAGGGGCGGCACATGGATTGAGCCACACGAAATTGTCCCATTGCCAACTCGGTTTTGAGCTTGACCGGGCGTTGTGTCCGGCGTACGCTTTGCGGGAAAAGAAATCTTACGTTGGAAACTTCATCTGAACGAATCAATCTTAGAATTTCGAAGGGTGGCTTATATGTCGATCCGTAGACTGTATCTGCTATTGATAGTGATGACCCTTGCCGGCGTGTTACCGGCAGCTTCCAAAGAACAGCCAAAGGCTGCTTTGACTGGTGTGGTGACTTCAGACGCTGAAGGGCCCATGGAAGGAGTGCTGGTTACCGCCAGGCCCGAGGGAGGGAGCATCACGGTTACGGTTATTAGCGACGATCAAGGCCGCTACGCGTTCCCGGCAGACAGGCTCCAGACAGGAAAGTATAAGCTGACCATCAGGGCTGTTGGATACGACCTGGATGGTCAGACGGTTGCCGAAGTGAAATCCAGTAAAACCGCCAATGCGGGGCTCAAGCTGGTGAAGACGAAGGACCTCGCCTCCCAGCTCACTGGCGCGGAGTGGATGGTAAGCATTCCTGGAAACGAAAAGCAGAAGAGGGCTTTGTTTCATTGTGACCAATGCCATTCCCTGGATCATGTCGCCGCGAGCGCCTATGATATGGACGGCTGGCTTGTGGCGTTACATCGAATGCAAAATCAATGGACGGCGGGTAGCACGTTTAACCACCCTTTGTCCCCAGCCAATCCGCCTAAGGAATACCCTTCCGATCCAGAACTAGCCAAGTACCTGGCCTCCATCAATTTGAGCGGCGGCAAGGCCACTTTTCCTTATGAACTCAAGACCTTTCCGCGGCCTCGAGGCGAAAACACAAGAGTTATCATCACCGAATATGAAATTCCACGATCGGGAAGTTCGCCGCACGATTTGGCCATCGACGCGCAAAAGATGATTTGGTACGACGATTTTCAGGGGCCGAATATCGGCAGGCTGGATCCCAGCACCGGGACATTTAAGGAGTGGACGCTACCTATTCTCAAGCCAGGTATGCCTGCGAGCAACCTGACCATAGAGCTGGATAAACAGGGCAATCCATGGATACCCAGAGGATACCAGGGATGCGCGGTAACCAAGTTTGACGTCAAGACGGAAACGTTTCAGACCTTTAGCGCCCCCGCTGAATATAACGGCGCTCATGCCAGTTGCACCCAAGGCAATGTTTCTCCCACCGGCACGGTGTGGTTCAACAGCTTTAACACCAGCAAGATGTTCGAGCTGGATCCCATTACAGGGAAAGTTCGGGTGTTCAACACCTTTCCTCCCGGCAGCTCGAATTACAACGGGCCTAATCGCATGTTTTACTTCGGCATCGATGAGAATTTTGTGACTTCAGAAAAAACTCACAAGATGTATGGCAGCGCGATTACCGCAAATGGAGACCCGATTTACTGCGATATCGAGGGGAGCACGATCGGACTGCTCGATCACACCACAGGAGAAGTGACCTTATACCCAACGCCCACTCCCGCTGCTTTCCCGCGCCGGGGTTCGATCGATTCCGATGGGCACTATTGGTTCGGAGAATGGGTGGCGGGCCAGTTGGGCATGTTCGATCCCGAAACAAAACAGATTAAGGAGTGGCGGCCGGAAACGCCATGGAATGGCCTGTACCGCGCCGCGCGCGATAAAAATGGCAGCGTTTGGGCAGGAGGAATGAGCACCGATTACCTCTATCGGCTAATCTTGAAAACAGGCGAGTGGAGACAATACATGCTGCCAACGCTCGGCGGGGAGATGCGAGATATCAAGATCGACGACTCGGGACCCTCGGTGAAAGTCTGGGTGCCGCTGGTGCATGCCGGGATACTTGCCAAGATTGAGCCGCTCGAGTAGCGCGAGGCGCGCTTGATCCCCCCTTATTGATCCCCCTTGACGATAAGAGCATGCCGGTGCATGCCTCTGCCGAGGCAGTGTTCCCCTAATCCAGTGGTTGAATGCGAACTATGCGTCCAGTGCTGTAGTCGGGGTACCAAACGGTGGTTGTACTTGCCGACTTATCGACCCAAACATCGCGAGAGTGTGAATAGGGTTCGGGCATCGCGTATTCGATCCATTGACCTGTTCGCGGATTAAATCTAAGAAACCCTCTTCCGTGTATTTTCCCGGCCCACACTTCGCCATTCTTGTCGGGAACCGCGGAGTAAAGGTCGCCATAGGGATCCATGGGACCGGGAGGCAAAAATTCACGGATGCGCTTTGCCTGGGCATCCAGCTCTACCAAAGTTCCGTTCTCGCCACCGAACCAGGCATTCCCGAAGGGATCAAATCCGCCTCTTCGAGCAGCCGAGGGGCGGTCCCCGGAAGTTAAGTTCAGCATCTGACCTGTTCGAATATCCAGAAGCTCCGCTGAATTTCCGGTGGGCCCGGAAATGGCGCCGCCAGCCCAAAAATTCCCATCGTCGGAAATCAAGCCGTCGTAGCTGAAAGGAACCTTCATGGCGTATTTCCGCACCGTTTTCCCGGTCTTGGGGTCGATCTTTTCGGCGCCGTAGCCGCCACCCATGCTGGCCCAGACGAATCCATCCGGGGTTAACGCAAAATCCGCCATGCCTGCGGAGTTGACCGGAAAGGGCGCTTCAATGGGCACTTCCGTCATCTTTCCATCCCGTGGGTCAAGCCTGAGCAGCTTGTGCGACCACGGCTCGGAAAACAATACCTCGCCATTCTTCTCCACATGCACATGGTGCGTTCCCGGTTGGCCACCAGGCGTCAAGGGAGTCTGATATTCCGTTACGATGCCCGTATGAGTATCCAATTTTCCGAAGTAACGGTTCAGATGGCTCGTATACCAGATGTTGCCGTTCGAATCTCCGTACACATCGTGGGTACTTTGCATCGCTCGGGGCAGTTCGTATTCCGTGACCACCACGCGATTGGATTTCCCGGTCAGGCGGGGGAAATAGTAGAGAGGTCCATCGACGGACTCGGGTCCTCGAACCCGCGCGAGCCATTTGGTAAGAAGCTTGTCGACCGCCAATTGCGACTGGGTTGGTTCCTCCAACGGATCGTTGATGAGCGGGCCTCCCCCGCGATGAAGCATCCGCGCAACCATCACGCCCCAGCTTCGCTCGTCATAGCGGTTCTTAAAAATCTGTTGGAAGGAGTGGCACCCCAACGCGCATGTGGCGTGCAGGGCTGCCTTTTCTTCCATGCTGCCAGGAAGATTCCAAAGTAACTCATCACAGCTGAGCTGCGCTTCAA
>JBGOVX010000261.1:0-3321 GCA_041478355.1 Terriglobia bacterium
ATGTATCCCTGCTGACCTATCACCACGGAAACTTCCTGGTTCGAGCCGCTCTTGTTCAGACGCAGAACATCGAACCGGATAGGACCGAGCTCGGGCGCCAGCGTTTCAATCAGTTCCGGGGTGACCGGAACAACTGCCATGACCACGAAGCGTCCGCCTGGGATCTGACGCAGGACGACCGCTCGCATGGTGAGGACACCTCCGCTCATGACCAGGCCTTCATACCGTGTTTTGGACGCCTCTTCGCTCCATTGCAGCAGGTCTTCCCCCTTGCCCGGTTCAATCTTCAAGCCCGGCAACTCTGACATAGCGCCTTTCAGGTATGTCTGCATGTCTTCTGGCAATACCAGCGCCGCCACTTTGCGTCCAGAAGCCGCTTCGATGGCATACGAGGTCGCCATGGTTTCCGCCACGGCGCCCAATCGCTGCTCACGCCCCTCCATCTCGGTGTAAAGAACGTACGACCCGAGCTGCCAGTACAACAGGTAGGCCGCCAGGCCGGCCATAGTCACCAGCAGGAGCACGGGGACCACGGCGATAAAAACATAGGCGGTCACCAGGCGGTTGCGCAGGCTCCAGAGAAAATATTCCCTGGCCCATAGCAATCCTCGAACGACGAAATAGCCCGCCACCAACAAGACCAGAAAAATCAGGAACTCTACTCCTGGCATCCCCGGAAGGATGGAATGCAAACCCCACAACGTTCCGGAAACGATGAGAATGGCAAGCGCCGCCAGATCGACGCGGCTCAAGCCGTGCCAAACGGTGCGCATGCGAGATTTGAGGCTGATCGGCATTTCTCAAGTGAACGGCGAGGACCGGCGCCTTTAAGCAGCCCAGGCTTTACATTCTAAGCGGTAACCTTCGGGCGGGCCAACAAGAGACTGCCGCTCTGCAGCGTTAACGCGGCTTGGCGGCCGCGTTCCTGTCTCGGTCCAACTGGCTTACCTTGCTGTGATGCCTTCCATATGCGAAGTAAATCGTCAAACCTATCACCAGCCAGACTCCGAGCCGCACCCAGTTTTCGGCAGGCAGGGAAAACATCAGCAGCAAACAACACAAAATCCCCAGCACCGGCACAATCGAACCCAGAGGCGCGCGAAACGGGCGGTGCACGTCGGGATGGGTCCGCCGCATGATCAAGACCGCGGCGCAAACGATCACGAACGCGAGCAGGGTGCCAATGTTGACCAGTTCGGCCAAAATCCGCAGCGGCAGAAAAGCGCCCATGGTGGCGACGCTAAAACCAGTCAGGATCGTGGATTTCCAGGGCGTTCGAAAGCGCTCATGAATCGCGCCGAAAAATCCGACAGGCAGCAAGCCATCGCGCGCCATCGCCAGGAAGACTCTGGGCTGGCTCAACATCATCACCAGCAGCACCGAGGTGATACCCGCGATTGCGCCGACGGAAATCATCAGTTGCGCCCATGGCAGTCCTACCTGTCTGAATGCGTCGGAAACAGGGGCGTCGATGTTGATTTGGTTGTAAGGCACCATTCCGGTGAGCACGGCGGCCACGGCAATGTACAAGATCGTGCACAGAACCAGCGAAGTGAGGATGCCAATGGGCACGTCGCGCGATGGGTTGCGGGCCTCCTCGGCATGGGTCGACACCGAATCAAAACCAATATAGGCGAAGAATACGATGGCGGCCCCCGCCAGCATGCCCAGCGGTTCCCCGCCGGGGCCGGTTTTTCCCATGATGGTGTGGCCGAAGAAGCTGAAGCCGGTCAGTCCAAACGGCGCGAAGGGCCTCCAGTTCGCGGCCTTCACGTAGAATGAACCGACGCCGATCACGAAAAAGACAATCGCGAGCTTTACAATCACGATCCCCGTATTCAAGCTGGCGCTTTCGCGGATGCCCTTTACCAGGACAATGGTGACCAGCGAGGCGATAACGATTGCCGGCAGGTCAAACCACGTTCCCGTCAGCATGAGATGTCCCGTGGTTGGATTGTAGTCGAACGGCGCGTTGGTGAAGGCATGCGGCAAACCGAGATGAAAAAAGGAAAGAAAATCCTGAAAGTAATGGGACCAGCCGTGCGCAACCGTCGCCGAGGCCACCGCGTACTCCAGAATAAGATCCCATCCAATGATCCACGCGAATAGCTCGCCCAGGGTTGCGTAGGCGTAGGTGTATGCCGAGCCCGCCACGGGCACCATGGAAGCGAACTCCGCGTAACACAGGGCCGCGAAGACGCAGGTGATTCCGGCCACCACAAACGAGAGCATCAGCGCGGGCCCGGTACGGTCATGGGCCGCGATCCCGGTCAGGACGAAAATGCCGGTGCCGATGATCGCTCCCACGCCGAGGCCCGAGAGCTGGATGGGGCCAAGCACACGGTGCAAGCGATTGTGATCGCGAAGTTCTTCGAGCAATGCCTCGTGCGACTTGGTCTGGAACAGTTGGTTTGCCATGTTCACCTTTGCTTCCCACTTCTTAGATTACCCGGCAAGGCCTCTACTTCGAGGCATCGTCTCTCACTCACGGGCCCGCGAAATCTCACCGGACCGCCTGGACCACAATAGATACACGGGAATTCCCAGCAGCACGATCACCAATCCAGGCCATGTGTCCTGCGTCTGGTACAAAATCAGAATCAGCATGATGATCAGGGAGACCACGATATAAAGAAACGGTACAACCGGATATCCCCACGCGCGATACGGCCGTTCCGCGTCAGGACGTTTGCGGCGCAGGACAAATACTCCGCCAATGGTCAGAACGTAGAACATAAGTGCGGCGAAAATAACATAGTCCAGCAAAACGCCGTAGAGATTCCCGTAGCCCACTACTCCGGTGGCCGGATTCACCAACCGCGTGCGAAGCAGAACCAGGATTCCCGCCCAAATCCCTTGCAGCACCAGTCCCATCGCCGGCACGTGATTGGCATTGAGACGCCCGATGCTGCGGAAAAATAATCCATCGCGCGCCATGGCGTAGTAGACGCGCGCCCCCGCGAGGATCAGTCCGTTGGCGCAGCCGAAGGTGGAGACCATGATCGCCAGCGCCATCAGCGTCGCGCCGCTATGTCCGAAAATTACGGCCAGTGTTGCGGTGGCCACGCGATCGTCGGGCGCGGTCTGGATCTGCCGCAGCGGCAGCGCGGATAGGTACGCCAGATTGGCGAGAAAATAGAGTGAAATCACAATGGCAGTGCCCGCGGCGAGCGAAACGGGAACATCGCGGCGCGGGTTCTTTGCTTCTCCGGCCGTGAATGTGACGTTATTCCAGGCGTCGGCGGAAAATAGCGAACCGACCTGCGAAACGCCGAAGGCGATCAGCAGGCCGAACGCGCCCGATGCCGCTGTCACCGGCGG
>JBGOVX010000256.1:0-3641 GCA_041478355.1 Terriglobia bacterium
GGCTCCGGCTCCCGAGAAGGAAAAGAAGAAATAACGTGGCGTTTTACGGCACGGCCGCTCGAGGAAATGCCGCGCGAGCCATGCGACGAGTATACGGATGCGCCTGATCGTTGGCCTTGGCAATCCAGGCATCGAATATGCATGGACGCCGCATAACTTGGGCTTTCTAGTGGTGGATAAACTGGCCGAGCAGGCCGGCATCCGCGTGGCGCGGCCCGAGGCGAAATCGCTGCTGGGCCGGGGCCAGATCGCGGGACACGAGGTAGTGCTCGCAAAGCCTCAGACGATGATGAATCTGAGCGGCCTGGCGATTCGGGAACTGATCATGCGGACTGAATGCGAGCCCTCCGATTTGATCGTGGTTTGCGATGATGTCGCGTTGCCGTGGGGCATGCTGCGAGTTCGTGAACGCGGCTCGGCAGGCGGCCATAACGGATTAAAGTCGGTCATCGGGGCGCTGGGCACCATGGAATTTCCGCGCGTCCGGCTGGGCGTGCAGCCCGAAGAGCATAGAGACGACCTGAAGGAATATGTGCTTCGCCAGATCCGTCGCGACGAGGAAGATATCGTCGCCGAGGAAGTCGAGCAAGGCGCCGAGGCCGTGAAATTGATTCTGGCCGAGGGAGCATCGCAGGCCATGAATCGCTTCAATCGCCGCGTGTCTCCACCCGGCGAGGGGGAAGACGCCGAGTAAAACAGATTTTGAGCACTTTAAAGTTTGAGAAACGGAGTCGCCTAAAAATGGAAGAACGATTATACGACCTGATCTTTATTTGCCGGCCAGCCACGCCGGAAGAAGACGTCACCAAGATTGTGACCACACTCGAGCATTCCGCCACCGAGCATGGAGGGAAAGTCGAGAAAACCGAGAGGTGGGGCACACGCCGCCTGGCGTATCGCGTCTCCAAGCATCGCGAAGGCATCTTTGTCTACATGGTTGTCCGCAGCTCGCAGGGCGACATTATCAAGGAGCTTGAGCGGCGCCTGAAGGTTTCCGACCCCGTCATCAAGTATCAAACCATCCGCCTGGACGAGGAGCTGAAGCGCCAGAAGAAATTGGTCCATCACCGCGAGCGCCGCGCCAGCCGCCGTCCGCGCAAGCCGGCAGTTCCTGCTGCCGCACAACAACAGCAGCAGCAGTTTGCGCCGTCGTCCGAACCAACGCCGACCAGCTAACCGATCTCCCAAGAAAGAGGAAATGCAATGTCCGATCTGCCGAAACCAGCACCAACAGCGACTCCCGCGGTACCCGCAAACGCCGCGCCCAGCGCGCCGCCTGTTTCCGCGCCGGTTCCCAGCGCACCTCGCTCCGAAGGCCATTCCGGAGGCGGCGCGCCGCGCCGCGAAGGATTTTCAGGTGGTGGCGGAGGGGGAGGACAGCGCCGTGAAGGCGGAGGCCCCGGGGGCCCTGGCGGAGGAGGGCCAGGCGGTCCGCGTCGCGGCGGCAAGCGCCAGTTTTTCCGCAAGAAGAAAGTGTGTCGCTTCTGCGTCGAGCGCGTGGATTTCATCGACTACAAGAAGGTCGAGATGCTCCAGCCCTTCGTGCAGGAGCGCGGCAAGATTCTGCCCCGCCGCATGACCGGCACTTGCTCGCGCCACCAGCGGTGGCTCGGTGAAGCCATTAAGCGGGCACGCAACATCGCGCTGCTGCCCTTTGCAACAGAATTGTAACCAGGCTTTTGTTGTAGCTCGCTTCTTTAGAGGCGGGCTACAGCCGGGCTGGACGGACTCAAGATTGAAACCGGAAGAAGAGGAACGCCATGCAAATTATTCTACAAGAAGACGTGGAGAAGCTCGGCACGCGCGGCGAAGTCGTGGAGGTTGCCGCGGGCTCTGCGCGGAACTATCTGCTGCCGCATAAGCTGGCCCTGGAAGCCACGGCCAACAACATCAAGCGCCTGGAAAAAATTCGCATCACCCTTTCCAAACGTACGGCAACCGAAAAGGATGCCGCCGAGCAGCAAGCCGTGCTGCTCAACAACGTGATCGTAAAGTTCACGCGCAAGGCCGGCGAGACCGACCAGTTATTCGGTTCGGTGACCTCGGCCGATCTTTCCGATGCGCTGGCCAAGCAGGGTTTTCAGATTGATAAGCGACGCATCGCGCTCGATGAGCCTATCAAGATTCTCGGCGAATCCATCGTCACCGTGAAGCTGGTCCACGGCGTGACTGCGCAATTCAAGGTAGTCGTCGAAAAAGAAGCCTAGGCTATTTATAAGATTTTCTTACACTTGGGCCGCTGCGCATATGCATTCCTGCCGCAGCGGATTTTTTCCTCACCAGTGCGCCTGTTTTCCTCATTTTTTCCACAGGCGTCTACAGACGAATTTTCCAGGAACTTCGAAAACTTATTCACAGGTCCACACGAATTCCACAGGGCGCAACTAATCTTTTCCCGCTAAAATTGCATGCCATCGCAAATTGGTCCTGACGCCGCCGGCGACGGGTTCACAGCAGCGGCCATTTGCAAAGCGAATGACTCCTCACCCCAGCGGAGGATGCTATGACCGACGATGTAAACAGCCCAGTGGCGATACTCGATAAAGAATTGGCGAAATATCCGGCGTATACTATCGAAACCTTTGAGCTTTGCGATTGCTGTGGGGCCCGCTTTGCAATTGGCTACCACCAATCGTGCAAGAGTCACGGGACTTCCCCGCGGCAGTCGGCGGAATTGCCGAACAAGCTTCGCGAAATACTTGCCGAGGACCACGGGCACGATCGCAAGCACAAGCACTTTACGGAAATCTGGATTTTTCCAAACTGGGACGGTTCCGCCGATTAACTTGTCTTGATAATGGGCGCGGTTTAGGCGAAGATTAAGCGAACAACTTATGGCCACGACAACCACTGCGCTCGAACGTCCCCTGCCCCAGCACACCGAGGCGGAGCGCAGCATTCTGGGCGCGATCCTGCTCGACAATAACGCGCTGAATGCCGCGGTGGAGATGCTCAAGCCCGAAGACTTTTTCCACGATCATCACCGGCGAATCTACCAGCAGATGGTCGCGCTGGGAGAGACGCAGCAGGCCATCGATCTGGTGACGCTGACCGACCAGCTTCAGCGTAGCGGCGAACTGGAATCCTCCGGAGGCCCCGCATACATCGCGCAGTTGATGGATGGTGTTCCGCGGGTCAGCAATATCGAGCACTACGCGCGCATCGTGAAGGAAAAGTCCCTTTTGCGCGCGCTGATCCACGCGACGCACTCCATCCAGCAACAGGCTCTCGAAGCCGAAGACGACGCCGACACCATTCTGGACCGCGCGGAATCCACGATTTTCCAGCTTGCCGAGGAACGTGTCCGCTCTGGCCTGGTGGGCGTGCGGGAAGTGGTGCGCGAGAATTTCGAGCGCATCTCGCAGATTTTCAACGAAGGCAAACGCATCACCGGCCTGGCAACCGGCTACCATCAACTTGACAATCTCACCTCGGGCCTGCAGCCTTCCGAACTGCTGATTCTGGCGGCGCGGCCTTCGATGGGCAAAACGGCCCTGGCCCTGAATCTGGCGGAAAACGTGGCCGTGCGCGGCAACAAGACGGTCGCTATTTTCAGCCTGGAAATGTCGAAGGAATCTCTTCTGCTGCGCCTGCTTTCCTCGGATGCGCAAATTGACTCGCATAAGTTTCGCACCGGCCAC
>JBGOVX010000030.1:0-26875 GCA_041478355.1 Terriglobia bacterium
AGCAGGACTCCCTTGGGGATGCGCCCGCCCAGCTTCTGAAATTTTTGCGGATCTTTCAAAAACTCGATAATTTCCTGCAGTTCTTCCTTGGCTTCATCGGTGCCGGCCACGTCCTTGAACGTCGCCTTTTTCTGCTGCGCGGTAAGCAACCGCGCGCGGGACTTCCCGAAGCTCAGCGCCTTGTTCCCGCCAGCCTGCATCTGCCGCATCATGAAAATCCAGAAGCCGACCAGCAAAAGCAACGGCGCCGCATTCAGCAGGAAGGAGACCCAGTCCGCTCGATTCACTTCCTTGACGCTAATCAGGACCTGCTTCTCTCGCAGCGTCTTGGCCAAATCCGGAGCGGATTCCTTGAAGACCATGGTGCGAAATTTCTTGGATGGTTCACGCCACTCGCCTTCCACTTCGTAGCTGGTGGGGGAGAGATACAAAGTAACTTCCTTGACGTTGCCGCGGTCCACCTGGGCCATGAATTCGCTGTAGCTGGGTTCTTCCTCACGGGCGGACTGGCCGCTCTTGGAGACTAGCGTCCAGAGCAACACTCCAAGCATGATGATAAACAGCCAAAACATGATCGTCTTGATCGTCGAACTCGGATTCACGTCTTACCTCACCTGCCGGATTTTCCGGCGCGCGCCGGCCTCCCAGAGGCCGCGCGCCAAAATACAGAGAAAACCAAAATAGCCTTTCTTGCCCAGCCTATACCAATTCAATAATTAGATGCCGCAAACAAGCCAAAGTAATCAAGCTTAGCAGGCTAACTGCGCCCGCCTGGCTGAAATTGCCGGACACAGCACCTTTTGCCTTAGCCTTCACAATTTCTCTTCGGCAATCACCAGGCCGGCCTGCGTGCCTGACCGGGGAGCAAATTCGTGCGCCACCGGACAACCCGGCGCCCATACCAGTTCTCCCGCACTGGTCAGAACCGGCCAGTTCGCCCGATTACTTAAGGGAATACGGGAATCCAAAAGTAACCGTTTTACTTTGCGAACGTGGCGGCACCCGTGAGGCCGATAACAATCACCCGCACGCCAGTTCCGGAGGACAAGGGGCCAGCAGAGTCTGTCGAGATCGAATGTACGCTGCCCAATAATAGTTTCTCGCGAGGCCGGAGGCCAGTCAATGACTTTCAAATTAAAGCGGCGTTGAATTTCCGGAACGACAATACATGCCGGATCGAGCGGCCCGGGCCGGGCAATTGCATATTCAAATCCGGCGCTCGGGAAATCCTTTTCACCAAGTGTTGCAACTCCTTCTGGGGAAGAAACAGGCGAAAACGCAAGCCGGTCAAATACGCGTTGCACGACAATTCCCGGGAGCTTGATCCGCGAACCGCTCTGGGATTTCATCGCCAGATGAAGCACATCCTCGACGTGCCTGGCGGTCAGTTGCTGGCGGCTGCCGCGCAATTCAAAAACAATCCGCCGGATCAGGCGCCGCGTCACCGCAAGCGAGGGTGTCATTGAGAATCCCTCCTCCCTGCCTTTGGAAGCGAGCGGAGGGAAAGGGGACAACAAGTCCACAACACGGATCGAGAACCCGCCTAAAGGTTCTGGTGAAACCAGAGCCGCAAATCGCTCCTGTTCGAGTGCCCGCCAAAAAACTTCCTCTTCGCGCGCCAGGCCGGCCAAACGCGCAAGGCGCGCAACGGCTGCGGGGTCGAAATCGCGCCGCAGCACAGGAATAAGCTGTTTGCGAATTCGCGCGCGCATGCGGGAGGTGTCCTGATTGGTGGCATCTTCACGCCAGGACTGCTTCAAGCCGGAAAGGTATTCGCGCAACTGGTCGCGCCCAATATCGAGCAGGGGCCGAATGATCAGACCGGAGACCGGATAGATACCCGCGAGCCCCGTGGGACCGGTACCGCGCAATAGGTGAGCTAAGACCGTCTCGGCCTGGTCATCGGCCGTATGCGCAACGCCCACGCGGTGCAGGCCGCGTGAAGCTGCGGCGTCAGCAAAAAATTCATAGCGCAAACGCCGCGCCGCATCCTCGAGGTTCCAACCCTGGCGGCGCGCCTCACCGGCCACGTCGGCACGACCCGATACCAATTCCAAATGGAAAGTTCGCGCCAGCTCGCTCACAAAAAGTTCATCCTGGTCCGCGTCCGCTCCTCGAAGTTGATGGTGAAAATGCAATAGGAGCAGTTCGACCCCGAGCTGCGGTTTTAGTTCGGCCAGCAGACGGAGCAATGCCACCGAATCGGCGCCACCCGAAACTCCCAGGCCAATGCGGTCTCCCAGGCGAATCATCGAATGCCGTTCGATGGTCTCAAGAATTCGTGCGTGAAGGGCTCTCTTCATTGGCGAAATGAGGGACTTTGCAAAGCAATTCTCTCTTCTGCATGGTAGCAGCAGCGGCACGGAACGTACAATCCGCGCGAGAGAGTCGGTGCGGTAACCTGGGGAAGGAGTCGGTTCCGGCGGGCACTACAAAAACATCTCAAATCTGAGTTATCACACCGACTCTAGAAACCACCACCTATTTGCTGGCTCATCAATGCGCGATTGCAGGCTATCCGGCGATCCAGCATCACGGCAACAGCGTAGGCGCAACCCCCGCGCTCTGACTCGATCCATTGTTGTGCTGTCGCGGAAGCGATATACGTAAACGGCATTCGTGCGAGGCCCAGCATGCTGAAGTAGGTCGAGACGGCGCGAATCTGAATCTTGTCGCTGCCCCGTTCTGGACACAGCGCAATCAACTGCAAGAGGCGCTTGAATTTGTCGCCGTGCGGCCCTTTGGCTGTGATGCTGGAGATTTCCAAAGTCTGCTCGGAAAGCTCATGGCCTAATGACTCCGCGATCAGGGAATGGCAATACGATATGAAAAACTGCAGGAGCGTCAATATCGAGAGGGCGAAAATTAATATGGCAATCATTGTGTTTTTAATGATTCGGCGCGACCACCCGCGCCGTGGCCATGCGCGCATCCTCTGGAACTTTGATGAAGGAGTAGGCCCAGGATATCGGCAGCCACATCACCATCAAGTTGCAAACAAAGCGCCACAACGCAAGATTCGGGTACATATTGCCCAACGCATAGCTGCCGGCGAACGCGCTGAAATAAACACCCATGGATAGGACAAGTTGCATTAAGCGAGTCCTGTTTTCCCTCATTTTCATCATCGTTCCCCAGAGCAAATACGTCAGCAAGACGCCTACAAAATAAAGATTCTGAGAAAGCTCGAATACGAAGTGCGTAATCAACTTGTCGGTGGACGCCGCGACCATATGGTATGAGATTCCAGCAGTGCCCGCGAGAAGGAGCATCGCGCCGCCGCGCACGAATTTGCTGACTCCCATTTCTGAAAATACATGCGAATAGAGACTCATCAGCACAAAAAACAGGCAGATCGTCAGCAGTGCGTCAGAATAATAATAAAAATAGGAGTAAGCATTCGAGGCGAAACCTGCAGCCAATATGACGGCATATCGGCCTATTCCAACCGCAATAGAAAAACAAAGATAAAGGGCGAGTGTGAAATACTGGGAAAGGGCTCTTTTTCTAAACAGGCACACCAAACAGAACACTTCTAGCAGGACGTCCATCAGGAAGAGCGTGTAGTCAACTGGGTCCAGCAAGGCGATTCACTTCCTCTGTTATGGACCCAGCCGCCGACTAGCAAAAGCTCAACTAGCTATCGTGGAATCGGACCAGGGCCATTCGACCATACATGACTGTCGACCCGTGGAATCGGACCAGGGCCATTCGACCATACATGACCGTTGACCCGTGGAATCGGACCAGGGCCATTCGACCATACATGACCATCGACCCGTGGAATCGGACCAGGGCCATTCGACCAAATTACAGGTGCTGAGATGTTGGAACTAGACATCGTAGCGGCATTTGCCGTCACGATGTTTCGTAGTCCCATCGTTCCTATTAGAACAAGTAACACCAAAGCAACTACTGTGAGACACTTGGACATATACCCTCCGGGCTGGACCTAACCCGGTGGGATTATATGTTTTTATGTTCCACAATGGAACTAAATAGTGCTTTGTGTCTAAACGATTAACACCCCTGGACAATGTCCCGCTGGACGGACTTTCCCGGCCAGTTCGGAGCAGTCTAGTTCAAATTGTCCATGGCCAGACTAGGTTTCAGAACAGGCGGAGTCAACGGTACTCTAGTACTACTAGAATTGACTCCAAAGTCCTATCGGCTCAATAAGATTTGGAGGGCCCGGTTACTTTTTGCAGTCCGCGTTGGTGGGGCCGATTCCCTCCCTCGGGATTCTGCAATTGCGGATGGATTTCGGGCTTTCGTCCCCTTTCTCTTTCCATGCTTGACAGTTCTCGGATTGGCTCCTTAACATGTGTTGCTTTCTTTGCCGGTGTAGCTCAGGGGTAGAGCGAGGGTCTCATAATCCCTAGGTCGAGAGTTCGAGTCTCTCCGCCGGCACCACCGATTGTGTAATCACAAGTAATGATTTGTGCGTCATGAGTCCTTATTCCAGATTCCGGGGAGACCTCGTTGCCAAAGATGACTGGCGGGCGGTACATCGCTGAATTTCTTCAGGCCTACGGTGTAAACGCAGTCTTTTTCGTTCCTACCATTCTCAGCCGCGCGTTAGCCGAGATGGACAACATGGCAATCAAGCGTGTGCTAACTCACGGGGAGAAAGCCGCCGCTTATATGGCCGACGGATACGCCCGCGCTTCGGGACGTCCTGGAATATGTGCCGCGCAGGCTGTCGGCGCCGCGAATTTGGCAGCCGGGCTGCGCGATGCGTATATGGGGCATAGCCCCATCATTGCCTTCACCGGAGGCCGGCTAAGCCATCAGAAGCACAAGGGAAATTATCAAGAGGTTGATGACTACCCCACGTTCAACCAGCTCACGAAGGCGAATTTTCAGGTAGATACAGTTGATCGATTGCCGGACCTGATGCGGCAAGCCTTCCGCGAAGCAACTTCCGGGACGCCTGGTCCTGTCAATCTGCTGCTCGCGGGAAAAGAAGGCGACATCGAGCACGATTTAGCGGATCTGGAACTTGTTATCGAACAGTCCAATTCCCGAGTTCCCGCTCACCGGCCCGCTCCAGAAGGGGCGCGCGTGACCGAGGCTTTGCGGCTTCTAAGAGGAGCCCAGCGGCCAGTTATCGTAGTGGGCGGTGGCGCGCGGTGGTCTGGTGCTGGACCGGAAGTGCTGAAGCTTGCCGAGACCCTTTCCATTCCAGTCGCCGCTTCGTTGAACGCGTATTCCCTTGTGCCGGAAGATCATCCCCTCTTCATCGGCGTCCCTGGCAGCTATTCTCGTTCTTGCACGAACAAGATCATGGCCAAAGCGGATCTGGTTCTCTTCGTGGGCAGCCAGACGGGGGGACAGGTAACACATTTCTGGCGTTTCCCGCGGGCCCACACGCCGGTAATCCAAATAGGAATTGAGCCTGGCGATTTAGGAAGGAATTATCCGAATGCTGTTTCACTACTCGGTGACGCAAAAGTGGCCATGCAATTATTGAATCGAGCCGTCACCAGTGAGCCAGGCACGATAGCCCCGAGAGATCCGTGGTCGGCGGAAGTAAGGGCAGCGGTGAGTGAATGGCGGGCGGAAGTGCAGCCTCTGCGGAACTCCGACGCCGTACCCATGCGTCCGGAACGCATCTTGAAAGAATTGGGAAATTGGCTGCCGAACGATACGGTCGTGGTTTGCGATACAGGACACGCGGGAATGTGGTGCGCCCAGCAACTGTGGGTGGAAAAGAAACCCTGGGATTTCATTCGAGCGTCCGGATCGCTCGGATGGGCTTTTCCAGCATCGCTGGGAGTAAAATGCGCGTTGCCCAAAAAGCCTGTGGTCTGCTTTGCCGGTGATGGCGGCTTCTGGTACCACATGCAGGAACTGGAAACTGCCGTACGATGCGGAATTCCCACGGTCACCTGCGTGAACAACAACAACTCATTGAACCAGGAGACGTCCATATTTATTCAGGCCTACAACGGAAAGCCGTCGAACAAGCAAGGCGAGATGTGGCAATTCTCAAAGGTCGACTTCGCCAAAATCGCGGAAGACATGGGCGCTGTGGGAATTCGCGTGAAGAAACCCAGCGAACTGCGCTCGGCTCTGGATCAAGCGATTTCCTGCGGGCGGCCAGCCGTCGTGGACATAGAAAGCACCATCGAAGCGCTGGCTCCAAACCCGTGGGAAGGCTAGCCCGCATTACGGCCTATTGGCGCCGCCAATTTAGACCATTTAGAATGTTCCCGGAAGCGTTCGGGTAGGCTGGAGTGGCGCGCCCGGCATTCTCATTCTAAGCCGCATTGAGGAGAATAATAAATTTACGATGGAGACGTATGACGTCATCGTTGTCGGCGGGGGAAACGCCGCTTTGTGCGCGGCCTTGGCCGCCCGGCGTGTTGCCGCCCGAGTCTTGGTGCTCGAACGCGCGCCGGAACACATGCGCGGCGGAAATACGCGCCACACGCGAAACATCCGCTGCACCCACGCTGCCGCCGATCAATTTTTCTCGGGTCCATATTCGGAACAGGAACATCTTCAAGACCTCATCAGCGTCACCGGCGGACCGGCCAATCTTGATCTAGCCAAGCTGGCGATTCGCGAATCAAGCAAGCTCCCCCAATGGATGAGCGAGCACGGGGTGAATTGGCAGCAGCCGCTGGCCGGCACGCTCCACCTGGGGCGCACCAACCGCTGGTTCCTGGGCGGAGGCAAGGCGCTGCTGAATACCTACTACCGGACGGCCGCGCGCATGGGAATCAGTGTGCGCTATGAAGCCGTGGTGGAAGATCTGGTCATCGAAAACGATCGATTTGAAGCCGTTAAGCTCAAGAGCGGAAACGCCGAAGAGCTTGTGCGTGGCCGCGCCGTGGTGGTGGCCGCCGGGGGATATGAAGCCAACATCGAATGGCTCAAGCGGCACTGGGGAGACGCTGCCGACAATTTTATTATTCGTGGCACTCCGTACAACGATGGAATGTTGCTGGCGGCGCTTCTGAAAAACGGAGCCAAGCCCATCGGCGATCCCAAAGGGTTTCACGCGATTGCAGTAGACGCTCGCGCCCCCAAGTTTGACGGTGGCATCGTGACGCGTCTGGACGCAGTTCCCTTTGGCATCGTCGTCAATCAACTGGCGCGCCGTTTTTATGACGAAGGCGAAGAGATCTGGCCGAAGCGATACGCCATCTGGGGAGGTTTGATCGCCGCGCAACCCGGGCAAATCGCGTTCTCCATTGTCGATTCCAAGACCATCGGGAAATTCCTTCCTCCCATGTTCAAACCGTATCAAGCCGATTCACTGGAAGCCCTTGCGCTCTTGCTGGGGCTCGACCCCCAGGTCTTCGCAGCCACCGTAATGGAATACAATCACGCGGCTGCTGGGAACAATGAAATGCGCATCGAACGCCTCGACGGCGCTTGCACGAAAGGGATCACGCCGCCCAAAAGTAATTGGGCAATCCCGATTGATCGTCCTCCGTTTTATGGCTTGCCGCTGCGCCCCGGCATAACGTTTACCTATATGGGAGTTACTGTGGACGAACGGGCGCGCGTCATTGATCAAAGCGGCCGGCCGTTCCAGAACGTGTACGCCGCCGGAGAAATCATGTCCGGCAATATCCTCACCAAGGGTTACCTGGGAGGTTTCGGCCTGACGATCGGCTCGGTATTTGGCGAACTGGCGGGCAGAGAGGCGGCCTGCAATGCCCGAGCTTAACTTGTTCGAGGAAGCCAACCGCCAGCTGATCATTTGCAATGCGTGCCGTTACTGCGAAGGCTACTGTCCGGTTTTTCGCGCCATCGAAACCCGGCGGGATTTTAATCAAGGCGATGTGTTTTATCTCTCCAACCTTTGTCATGACTGCCGCGCGTGCTATTACGCCTGCATGTACACGCCGCCGCACGAATTTGCCATCAATATCCCAAAAATTCTGGCCGAGGCGCGCATGGAAACCTACCGGCGTTGGAGCTGGCCGGGCTTTCTGGCGCGGTGTTTCAAGGATCGCCGCATCACCGTTGTCTTGGCATGTGTTGTGACGGCATTGGTGGTGGCTCTGTCGTTGCTGCTGATTCCCGCGGACACTCTTTTCACGGTCCATCTCGGCGTTGGGGCGTTCTATGAAGTTGTGCCCTATCTTGCGATGGTGATCGGCGGGATGGTCCTGTTTTTATACGCCATCGCGATCTGGTTGCGCGGCGGCGCTCGTTTCTGGTCGGAAACTCGGGGGATATTGCAGCAGCCTGGCGGCAGTAAAGCATTGATCGATGCAATCGGCGCGGCGCTCGGCTTGCGATACCTAAAGGGTGGAGGACCGGGTTGCCCTTATCCCGATGAGCGACCCTCCGCTGTTCGCCGCCTCTATCACTCGCTCACCGTTTGGGGGCTGGCGCTTGATTTCATTGCAACCACGCTGGCGTTTGTCTACCAGGATTTTCTTCACATCCTTCCGCCTTACTCGCTGACCAGCGCTCCAGTGATTTTCGGCACGGTAGGCGGAATAGGATTGATCATCGGAACCGGCGGACTCCTCTGGTTCAAGTTGAAGAGTGATTCAGACCCGGCGGCAGCGGGCTCGAGCGGCATGGACTACGTGTTCCTGGTCACCCTCGACCTTGCGGCATTGACGGGCATGCTCACTCTCATCTTTCGGACCACGGCCGCCATGGGAACCATCCTCGTCCTGCACCTGGCGTGCATCGCTGCTTTGTTCGCCACCGCTCCGTACGGAAAATTCGTGCACTTCGTGTATCGAACCCTCGCTGTGATCCGATACGAAATCGAGCAGACCCAGCCGCACCAACACGTTGGGCACTAAAGATTGAATAAATCTCGCGATGTCCAGCCACGAGCTCTGCACAGATCCGCGCTTGAACTGCCGAGACGCCCCGCGTATGATCTCCGCAAACTTAAACGTGAAATCAAAATTTCCGAGTGTGGGCTTGGCTCTGCAAGGTCATTCTGACCTCAAAGGCAGTGAGGAGGAACGTATGGCGCGAAGGATATTTGTTCTCGTTGCGCTTCTGGCTCTGCTGGCGGGGACCGCATCTGCCCAGGACGCGCGGAGCGTTTTGCAGGCCGCTGCCAAAGCCATGGGCGCCACCGATTTGAAGACCATCCAGTATTCCGGGGCCGGCTGGGACACATCGGTGGGCCAGAGCTACAGCCTGACCACCGATTGGCCGCGATTTGATGTGCCCAGCTTTATGCGAGTCGTCGACTATGACGCCAAGTCGTTTCGCGAGGAACGCACACGAAGGCAGGGAAACAATCCAACCTATGGGCGGGTGCCGCTCAAAGAGGAACGAATTACGGCCCTGCTGAGCGGCAACTTCGCCTGGAACATGCGCGGCGATACACCCGTGCCCCAGACGGGCCGATTTCTCGAGGGTCCGCCGGTCGCGGAACTCCGGCAGCTCGAAATCATGCTGACGCCGCACGGATTCCTCAAGGCAGCGCTTGCGGGCAATCCCACAGCCATCTCGCAACCCATCGTGGGGCCGTCGGACGGCGGCCTATCGTCGTATGGGAGAAAAGTGACGATCGTCTCGTTTGTGGCGCTCGGGAAGTACAGAATCAACGGCACGATCAATGACCAGAATCTGGTCGAACTGGTAACGACCTGGATTCCCAACCCCGTCTACGGCGACATGCTGTACGAATTTCGCTACACCGAATACAAAGATTTTGGGGGCATCCAGTTTCCCGCGCTGGTCCATGTACACCTGGGAAACCCGGCGCTGAACCCCGCCCACAATATCTATGAGATTAAAGTGACCGACGTGAAGGCGAACGTAAGCGTCCCGGCGATGCCTGTTCCCGACGCGGTGCGGCAGGCGACGGCGCCGGCCGTTCACGTCGACTCACAAAAACTTGCCGATAGCGTGTGGCTGCTGGCGGGCGGAACCCATAACAGCGTGCTGGTCGAGTTCCGCGATTTCGTGGCCGTGGTCGAGGCCCCGCTGAATGAGGAACGCTCTCTCGCGGTGATGGAGGAAGTGGGCCGGCTGGTCCCCAACAAGCCGATTCGATACGTCGTCAATACGCACCACCACTTCGATCACGCCGGAGGGCTGCGCACCTACCTCTCTCAGGGAACCACCATCGTGACTCACGAGTCGAATCGCGATTACTACCTGCAGATTCTGTTTCATCCCGGTGGGTGGACCTTGCAGCCGGACAGGCTGGCCACCTACTACCCCATGTTCATGATCAGCAGGCGTCCCGCTCCCATCGAGACGGTGAACCAAAAAAATGTGTTGAGCGACGGCGTGCGCACATTGGACATCGACCATGTGCAGGATATGGGCTACGCGCTGGAGGATCCATCCTACAGACAAGGAAATCACAGTGACGACATGTTGATGGTTTACCTCCCAAAAGAAAAGATTCTGGTGAATGCGGACCTGTATTCGCCACCAGCGCCGGGCCAGGAGCTTCCGGCGGCTCCCACTGTCAGCATGCTGACTCTGTACCAGAACATCCACCTGCTGAAGCTGGACGTCGCGCAGCACGTGCCAATCCACGGGCGAGTGGGAACCAACGACGAGTTCTTGAAGATTGTCGGCAAAACTAAATAGCGCCGCTGAAGATGTGGATCGCCCCGCGCGCCATGCGTCGACGCCAGCCAAGGTCCAAACTTTTCGATTCCGTAAAGGAGATCCGCACTTGAACTGTTGAGACACCCCGCGTATGATTTGCGCCAACTCGAAGCTGGACTCGGGATTCCCAATCGCGCGGCGCGCGCAGTGAGATTAGCAATGACGAAGCGGCAAGGATTAACGGCGATCTTGGCGGGTGCGGTGACCCTGTGGCTCGCATTTTCGACGGGCGCGCAGAACACGCAAACCGGCGAAACGTTCAAGGCTCGACTGTCCCCGGTGCCCATCAATGTCTCGATGCTGTCCACCGTTGCCGGATCGGGTTCGCTCACCGCTGTGCTGGCGGGGAAGCGCCTCACCCTCACGGGAACGTTTGAAGGACTGCGTTCTCCAGCCACCACAGCGCGGATCCATCGTGGACCAAAAGGTATTCCCGGACCCGCGATCCTTGATAATCTAACCGTTTCGAAAGCAACCTCGGGCGCCCTCACCGGCTCGCTCGAGCTGACGCCGGAACAGATTGCGGACCTCCGCAACGGCAAGTTGTACGTGCAGATTCAATCCGAGCGCGCCCCTGACGGCAATCTTTGGGGCTGGCTCTTGAAATAAGAGGAGCAGACGATGCTCGGACCAAAAGTTTATCGATTCCTGGCCTGTGGCGCGATAGCCGCTTTTGGCATCGCCTTAGCCGCCGCCCAGCAGCCCACAACACCCGCGCCTTTCACCGCCGAGCAAGCGAATGCCGGCCGCGCGACCTACCAGTCGATCTGTGCAGGTTGCCACTTGCCCGATTTAAAGGGCAGCAATGAAGCCACTCCGCTGGCGGGCAGGAACTTCGTAAACACCTGGCGGGACCGCACCACCGCCGATCTGTTTACTCGCATCCATACCACAATGCCGTCGAGCACCCCGGGGTCGCTCAGCGAGCAAGAGGCAATTAATCTCGTCGCATATATTCTCCAGGAAAATGGCGCTTCCGCTGGCGCGCAGGCCCTTAAACCGGAGACTTCCGTGCCGATTGGAACGATCGCCACCGGTGTAGCGCAGCCGCAAGCAGATGGGATTGGTCCCGGGCTTGGGTCCGCGCCCGCGCGAACCTCCGGGGCACCCGCAGGTCAGACGGTCACAGGCGAAGTAAAAAACTACGTCCCAGTCACCGATAACATGCTGCTTCATCCTGATCCCAGCGACTGGCTGATGGTTCGCGGCAACTATCAGGCGTGGAACCATAGCGCCCTTACACAGATCACGCGCGACAATGTGAAAGACCTGAAACTCGCGTGGGTCTGGTCGATGAATGACGCCGCAGGATTAGCGAATGAGCCTTCACCTTTGGTGCACAACGGCATCATCTATCTGGCCAACACCGACAATCTGGTGCAGGCGCTCGATGGCCGCACCGGCGACCTGATATGGGAAAATCGCGTCAGGCCCGCTGGCCTCAAGGTCGGCGGAACCGGCGCTACGCGCAACATTGCCATTTATCAAGACAAGGTTTTCCTGGCAACCACCGACGCGCACCTGGCCGCGCTTGACGCGCGAACCGGCAAGACACTTTGGGAAGTTGTTCTGGCTGACAGCGGCAGGGGCTCCCACAACACCAGCGGCCCGATCGTGATTGGCGGCAAAGTTTTGCAGGGCCTCAGCGGATGCGACCAGTTTACGGCCAAGGAAAATGAACAAGGCTGCTTCATCAGCGCGTTCGACGCTGCGACCGGAAAGCTGCTGTGGAGGTTCAACACGATTGCCAAAGCAGGTGAGCCGGGCGGCGATACCTGGGGCAGCTTGCCGAACATGTTGCGCGCCGGCGGTGAAACTTGGATCACCGGCAGCTACGACCCCGACTTGAATCTGACCTACTGGGGAGTGGCTCAGGCCAAGCCCTGGATGCAAGCCAGCCGCGGCACAAAAGGCACCGCGCTTTACTCCAGCTCGACCCTCGCTCTCCGCCCAAACGACGGGACTCTGGCTTGGCATTTCCAGCATATCCCCGGCGAAACGCTCGATATGGATGAAGTGTACGAGCGCGTTCTGGTGGATATCGGCGACCGCAAGACGGTGTTTACTATCGGCAAGACCGGAATCCTATCGAAACTGGATCGCAAGACCGGGGAGTTCCTCGGCATACAGGAAACCATCTTTCAGAACATCTTCAGCAGCATCGATCCCAAGACGGGCACGCCCACCTACCGTCCCGACATCATGGAGCAGGAAACGGGCCAGTGGGTTCCCTCCTGCCCCAGCACCGAAGGCGGACACAACTGGCAGGCGATGAGCTACGACCCGGGAACCGCACGGCTCATTATCCCGCTCAGCCAGAGCTGCATGGAGATGTCCGGACGAAAAGTGGAACCCACGGCAGGATCGGGCGGCACAGCGGCCGACCGGCTCTTTTACGAAATGCCCGGCACTGATGGCAACGTCGGAAGACTCGCCGCCTTCGACGTCAAGACCATGAAAGAAACCTGGAGCTGGCAGCAGCGTCCCTCGTTTCTGACCGCGGTGCTTTCCACCAACGGTGGCTTGGCCTTTGTGGGCGATATCAACCGCTATTTCCGCGCCGTTGACGTAAACACCGGAAAAACGCTCTGGCAAATACGCCTGGGAACGTCCGTGCAGGGATTTCCGGTGACCTTCAGCATCGGCGGCAAACAATACGTCGCCGTCTCGACAGGCCTGGGCGGCGGCAGCCCCAGAAACGTGCCGCGAACCATCTTGCCCGACATCCACTATCCGCTGACCGGGAATGCGCTGTACGTTTTCACGCTGCCGGAGAAATAACAGCGCCAGGCATCCGGACATCCGCAGTCGCTCTGAAAGTCCTCCCGTTTAACTTGACTCGCTTGAGTGTTACCATCGGCGTCGAAAATGGAACGCAGCCGAACTTCGCGTCGTGACGCCGTGTCTTCTTCGCCGGACGCTAGGACCCGCCCCGGCTCACCTGCCGATATCTGCTTCATGAGGGCCACCGAACTCGCGGCATTGATCCGCGAAAAAAAGCTTTCCGCGCGTGAGGTGATGTCGGCTCACCTGCGCCAGATCGAGCGGATAAATCCAAAAGTGAACGCCATCGTTACACTGGTGGATGAAGACCAGTTGATGGCGGAGGCGCTGGCGGCGGACGAGGCCATCGCCAAAGGGAAATCGCTCGGGCCATTGCACGGCCTGCCCGTCGGCGTGAAGGACCTCACGGAAACAAAAGGCATTCGGACAACCTACGGGTCATTATTGTTCAATGACTTTGTTCCGAATTACGACGCACTTGTTGTCGAGCGAATGAAAAATGCCGGAGCGATTGTCCTGGGCAAGACTAACACCCCGGAATTCGGCATGGGCTCGCAGACGTTCAATCCGATTTTCGGCCCCACGCTGAATCCCTACGACGTTACGAAAACTTGCGGCGGCAGCACCGGGGGCGGCGCGGTCGCGCTGGCTTGCGGCATGGCGCCAATTGCCAGCGGAAGCGATATGGGCGGTTCGCTGCGCAACCCTGCAAACTTCTGCAATGTGGTGGGAATCCGGCCGTCTCCGGGGCGAGTGCCGAACGACGCGTCGACGCGGCTGGGCTGGTCCACGTTAAGCGTATCGGGACCCATGGCGCGCAACGTCGCGGACTGCGCGTTACTGCTGGGCGCGCAAGCCGGATTTGACCGCAGGTCGCCGATTTCGATCGAGCAGCCCGGCAGCCAGTTCTTGCAGCCGCTTGGCCAGCGCAACTTCAAGGGCGTCCGCGTCGCGATGATCAAGGACCTCGGATTGCCGTGGGAACCGGCGGTAATGGAAGCCTTCGACGCGCAGCGAAAAATATTCGAGTCCCTGGGATGCGTCGTTGAAGAGGCCGAACCGGATCTGCGCGACGCGGATGAGTGTTTCCTGGCGTGGCGTCACTGGGGCTTCGAACTCCAATTCGGCGAGACAGTCGACGCCCACCCCGGCAAAATCAATGCGTATGGCCACTGGCACGTTCAAGAGGGCCGCAAGCTGACCGGGCCGTATCTCGCGCGGATCGAAGCAATGCGGACCGCTTTGTATCAACGGATGCGCGAGTTCATGGAGCGCTACGAGTTTCTTCTGCTTCCGGTGAACCAGGTGTTACCGTTCGATGTAACCACGCAATCCCCCGCCGAAATTGCAGGCGTGCGGATGGAGAACTACATCGCCTGGATGAAATCAACTTATTACATTTCGGTCGTTGGAAACCCGGCGCTCTCCGTGCCCTGCGCGTTTTCGCGCAGCGGCCTGCCGATCGGAATCCAGATCGCCGGACGCCACAACGACGACTGGGGCGTGCTGCAAATGGGTTACGCCTTCGAGCAGTCAACGAAAATCGGAGAAAGACGCCCCGCAATTGCGTAGCATGCGCCGCGGATGGGTGTCCTCAAAAAAAGTTTTTCCAAGACCTTTCGACTTTTGACTTTCTACGCTTCCAGCCGCATCGTATTCTTTCCTCGGAGCGCGCTTGCTTCATGCAGGAACTTGATTCGACCGCTGATTTCATCGCCGCGCAGGACGGCGAGTTTTTCGCTTCGGTACCGGCGCGCCCTGCCGTGTTTGCGGTCGAGCCGCGCGGAACACTGGCCGGCGCCGAACTCTACCTGCTGCGCACTGCAAATCTGCGCCAGCGGCTCGCGCGGCTGCTGGGCCCGCCCGAGCCTTCCTCGAAGAGGCTGAACCTGCGCGAATTTGCCGCGCGAGTGCGCTACCGCGTCGTGGGATCCGCATTCGAATCAAGTTTCCTGCACTGGCAGCACGCCAAACGTCTGTGGCCCGAGCAGTATCGCGACCATCTGCGCTTGCGCCCGCCGGCTGTGCTCAAGGTCAGCCTTGCCAACGCCTATCCGCGCTGTTATGCGACGCGGCGTATTAGCGCGAATGGTTTCTATTTCGGGCCGTTCGCGTCCCGCCGGGCGGCGGACGCGTTTGCGTCGGGAAGCCTGGACTTATTCAAAATCCGCCGCTGCCAAATCAAGATCCGGCGCGATCCCGATTATCCCGGCTGCATGTATTCCGAAATGAAGATGTGTCTTGCGCCGTGCTTCGCGGGATGCACCAAGCAGGATTACGACGTTGAAGTGGGCCGCGTAGTTGCGTTTCTGGCGACGCGCGGGGCGTCTCTTTCCGCGGAGCTTGAACGCGAGCGTGAGCAGGCCAGCGAAGCACTCGACTTCGAGTCTGCCGCCGCGGTTCACCGCCGCGTTGAAAAAGCCGCCGACGCTTTGCGGGGACTGCCTGAGTTGGCGCGACGCCTCGAGGACTTGAACGCCGTCATTCTCCAGCCGTCCGCCGAAAAAAACGGCGTCGCCGTGTTTGCTGTGCGAGGCGGGCGCATTGCCGAGCCGCGCACGCTGCGTTTCGCGGAGATGGCCGGCGAGCCCCGCTCGGTGGAACAGATTCTACGCGAATGGCTGGAGCCGGCTGAAAACCAGAATCCGCCCGCGGTTCAAGCAGATGCCCCGCAGCAAGGGCATCGCGAACTGGAAGACCATTTGGGTCTGCTGGCGCGCTGGTTTTACGCGAAGCCAAGAACGGGCGAAATCTTTTTCCGCGAGGCCGCGGCGCGATCTTCCGCTGTCCAGCCGCAGGATGCCGCGCGAGCGCGCCGCAACAGCGAATGGCCCTACCGCAGAATTTTACGCGCCTGTTCGCGCCTGCTGGCGCCCCCCGGAGAGACATCCGGCAAAGAACATTCGTAAGGGCGAATGACGGCCTGCTATTCTTCCTCGATGGAAGGCGGAAGGAAGGTGGAAGGTAGATGAAAGGTGAAAGACGCGTGCAATCTTTGGCAGTGGACTAATCTGTGTTCCTGGGAGTCCCGAAGGGACGGCACATCGTAGCCCACAGCGGAAGCTGTGGGAAAACGTATCCAGGGTGACCAGAAAGCCCCGGCAGGGGCGACACAAGATGCTCACCACACAAAAATAGCCGCCGCCCAATCTTCGCATCGCTGGTTCGGCGCGCCGTGTTGTAGACTTTCTGGAATACGAACCTGGAGGACCGATGAAGCCGGAAGAAACGACTGAATCCTTGCGCGGTCTGGTGCGAGATCGAATCCGGCGCAGCATGGAACTGAAGCAAACGCTGCTGCTCGATGCCGGCTTTCAAGACGCGGTTGCAAAAGCGGCGATGCGAATCGTCGAATCGCTTCGCGCTGGAGGAACAATTTTCTTCTTTGGGAACGGAGGAAGCGCCGCGGATGCGCAACACTTGGCCGCTGAATTCACGGGGCGTTATCTAAAAGAGAGGCGCGGCTTGCCGGCGATCGCGCTCGGCGTCAACTCTTCCACTGTGACGGCTGTCGGAAACGATTACGGATTTGATTTCATCTTCGCCCGTCAAATGGAAGCGCTGGGCAAAGCGGGAGATGTTGCCGTCGGTATCACCACCAGCGGAAATTCGCGCAATGTGGTTCGGGCGCTGGAAATTGCAAAGTCCAAATCGATCTTTACGATTGCGCTGACCGGAGCTTCCGGAGGGGCTGTGAAAAACGTCGCGGAGTGCGCGATTCATATTCCTTCACAGGAAACTCCGCGGATTCAGGAGTGCCATATTCTGACCGGCCATATCATTTGTGAACTCGTGGAGCACATGCTGTTCGAAGCTTAGGGGCCCGGCGCCCAGGAACCCTGGACGCGATGGCCGCGCGCATTTTGCTCGCGCAAGGCTATCGGGGTGTCATCTGTAACACCGCCGGCGCATTTGCGCTTTCTACGACTGCTCGATTAAGTGAGAATTGGTTGGCACGGATTGCGGCATGGAATAGAGTCCATCGAAGAGGGAATCTGGCGTGAAATTAGCGGTGATCGGGTGCGGGTATGTGGGATTGGTATCGGGATGTTGTCTGGCGGAGGCGGGGCATGACGTGGTTGCCACCGACAACGATGCGTCCCGGATTGCCACGTTGCAAGCCGGAAAAATCCCCATTTATGAACCGAACCTGGGCAAGGTTCTGGATACAGTGGTGCGGGAAGGGCGATTAAGGTTCACATCCGATTGCGCGGAAGCGGTGCGCGGCGCCGACGTGGTGTTTATCTGTGTGGGAACTCCGCCAACGGAAAGCGGAGAAGCGGACCTTTCCGCGATCGACAGCGTCGCCCGCCTGATCGCCAAGGAGTCGCGCTCTCCCAAGCTGGTCATCGAGAAAAGCACGGTCCCAGCGCAGACCGGAGAGCACCTGAAGCGGGCCCTGGAGGTTTATGCCAGAAACGAAAGAGCAAGCTTCCGCGTGGCCTCCAATCCCGAGTTCCTGCGCGAAGGCACGGCCGTGCTGGATTTCTTCCATCCCGACCGAATTGTAATCGGCGTGGAAGACAAAGAAACCGAACAACAACTTCGCGAACTGTACCGCCCGATTCTGGAAGGGCGTTTTCGGTGTCCGGTGCACCAGCCGAATTGCCCGCCTGCGCCCACGCCGGATTTTGTGGTGACCACGATTGCCAGCGCCGAATTAATTAAGCACGCTTCGAACTCGTTTCTCGGTTTGAAGATTTCTTACGCCAACGTGCTTGCCGATCTGTGCGAGCGCCTGGGCGGAAATGTGGATGAAGTCACGCGCGCGGTGGGACTTGATCCGCGGATTGGCGGCCAGTTCTTGAAAGCGGGTTTGGGCTTCGGCGGTTTCTGCCTGCCCAAGGATATTCAGGCATTCATCAAACTCGCCGACCGCGCGGGCATCGATTTCGGATTGCTCAAGGAAACCGAGCGTATCAACAAACAGCGCGTGGACCGGTTGCTGGACAAGTTGAAAAAAGCATTGTGGGTCATGAAGGGAAAACAGATCGGCGTGCTGGGGATTGCCTTCAAGCCGAATACCGATGACATTCGTCTGGCGCCGGCGATCGAAGTCATCCGTCGGCTTCTCGCGGAAGGCGCCGTGGTGCGTGCCACTGATCCCGAAGCCATGGAGCGCGCCCGCCGCGTATTCCCGGACTTGTGTTATAGCGCGGACCCCTACGAGGTGGCTCGTGGCGCCGACGCGCTCCTTTTATTGACCGAGTGGGAACAGTTCCGGCGGCTGGATTGGAAACGGATCCGAGGTGAAATGGCGCGAGCGCTTGTGGTTGACGCGCGGAATATGTTACGCCCAGCCGAAATGAAAGCGCTGGGTTTCGAGTACCTGAGTTTCGGCCGCCCCGACCCGGCAGCGAACGTGGTTGCACAATGAGGGTGCTAATCTGATTCAGCAAGCTGGTCCTCTCGGCAATCGGCTTCTGGAAGCAGTTCAGCGCAAGCCGCGGCCATTCCTCGACGTGAAACGCAAATCAAGAGGCGGAACATGGCGATCCTTGTAACCGGTGGCACAGGCTACATCGGCAGCGTTACGGTAGAACGCCTGCGAGCAAAAGGGGAAGATGTTGTAGTGCTCGATGATTTGGCTCGGGGCCACCGCGTCGCGTTGGAGAGTGACATCCCTCTGTACCACGGAAAAATTGGCGACCGCGCCCTTGTCTCGCGCATCGCCCGCGAGCACAAGCTGGAGTCTTGTATCCATTTTGCCGCGTTAATAGAGGTGGGAGAATCGGTCGTCGATCCCGCCAAGTATTTTGAGAACAATGTCGTGCAAGGAATAGCTTTGGCAGGCGCGCTTGTACAAGAGGGCGTGCGCCGCATGGTGTTTTCCTCGACTGCTGCGGTCTATGGCGACCCCGAGCAGGTCCCCATTCCCGAGCAGAGCCGGCAATGGCCGAAAAATCCGTACGGCTGGTCAAAGTTCTTCATGGAGCGTTTGTTCAATGCTTATGACGACGCCTATGGACTGAAATTTATTGCCTTGCGCTATTTCAACGCGGCAGGCGCTACCTGGAAGTGTGGGGAGCAGCATGAGCCGGAAACGCACTTGATTCCGAACGTGCTCTCGGTTGCGCTCGGCGAACAACCCTTCGTCCGTGTCTTTGGCAACAACTATCCGACGCCGGACGGGACGCCGATCCGCGACTATATTCACGTCATCGACTTGGCGGACGCGCATATCCGCGCCCTGGAGCATCTTCGACACGGCGGCAAATCTGATCTTCTGAACCTGGGAACCGGGCGCGGGTCCTCCGTTCTCGAAGTGATCGAGACATCTCGAAAAGTCACGGGCCGCGATATACCCGTGCAGATCGAATCCCCGCGTCCCGGTGATCCTTCCAGGCTGGTCGCCGATCCCGCAAAAGCCAAGACCCTTCTTGGTTGGGAACCTGCCGTGTCCGACCTGCATTCCATCATTCGCTCGGCGTGGGATTGGCGGCTTCGCAACCTGCGAGATTCTGCCGCGAAATGATATCGGGAAGAAGCAGTGCGTTGGGGCAGACCGGCTATGCCGCGAATCTGCAACCGTTATACTTATCGGCATTCAACGGTTTCAGGACCTCCCTCCGGCGACGCTTCCAACTCGCTCCGCAATAATCGTCGGATAGACCTTAACCTCGTGCTAGTCTTGGCACACTTCTATTTACAGGTGATGCCTTCCACACGCGCCATATGAGAAAATAAACCATGAATAATCTCGTAGGCCTAATCATTGCCACGATCATTACATTGTTTTTCGTGCGCAGATATCTTAAAGAACAAGAAAAGCGGGGGATTCGAGCCAACGAGGCCGCGAAAAAGGGACACTTGCGTTCCGATGGGCCGCAGTCGCAGCACCCCCATATTGACACCAATTATTGTATCGGATGCGCGACTTGCACGACGGTTTGTCCAGAGGGCGACGTTCTTGCCATGTTTGGGGGGCAGGCAGTCATCGTCAATGGCTACAAGTGCATCGGGCACAGCTTGTGCGCCGAAGCTTGTCCTGTCGGGGCTATCACCATGGTGATGGCGAGCCCTAGCATGGGCGCGGATATGCCGCACCTGACGCCCGAATATGAAACGAACATTAAGAACATGTTCATCGTTGGGGAGCTCGGCGGGCTGGCCTTGATCAAGAACGCCATCAACCAGGGGCGCGACTGCATTGATACGATCGCAGCCCGAATGGCAACGTTGCGAGGTGGAATGCCCGGCCCGGACATTTTCGATGCGCTGATTGTCGGAGCAGGGCCAGGAGGTATCAGTGCTTCTCTCCGAGCCATCGAACGAAAACTAAATTATCTCACCGTGGACGAGGGTGAGCTTGGGGGCACCGTAGCGAAATACCCACGCCAGAAATTGGTGATGACCAGTCCGGTCGAATTCCCCGTATACGGAAAATTTAAGAAGACCGAACTTTCCAAGGAAGAGCTCTTATCCTTCTGGAACAAAGTTCTGCAGAACGTGGATTTTAAGTTTCGTAAAGGTGAAAAAGTGGAAGAGATCAAGAAGGGAGAAGATGGCATTTTCACCATTGTGACCGCCAAAAACCAGTATCGCTCCCGTGCAGTCGTCCTCGCGCTCGGAAAGGGTGGCAGCCCGCGGAAATTGGGAGTCCAGGGAGAGGAGTTGCCCAAAGTCATGTACCGTCTGATCGAGGCGGACCATTACGTAAACAAAAATATCCTGGTCGTTGGAGGAGGGGATAGTGCCGTGGAGGCAGCCATGGGGCTTGCCCACCAGCCCGGTAACAAAGTCACTCTTTCCTATCGAAAGGAATGTTTCAGCAGGATCAAAGAGCGAAATGCAAAGCACATCGAAGACTGCAGGCGGACAGGGAAGGTCAATGTGGTATTCAATTCTATCCCTGTGGAGTTCAAACAGGATTCTGTAGTTCTGGAGGCCCATGGAAAATTACAGGAGATTCCCAATCATTTTGTCTGGATCTTTGCGGGGGGCGAGCCTCCGACTGCCTTCCTCAAGAAGGTGGGTATCCAGTGCGGAATGCGCGACTTGACTTCGGAGAGAAGCACCGAGGCTAAACAATCCGTTCCGGTCCACAGTTAGTCTGCCAAAAATGCCGCTCTGCGATTACCAGGTCAACGCGGGTAAGGCGGAGATGCCTGAGAGGGCATGTTTCCCTGTGAACTCACCGGAGGGTGGCCGGTCGGAATTGAATTTCCGGATGGGGATCCGACCAGGTCGCTGAAGTTGGGTAGGGAGTTCGGCGAAGAAGGTGGGGTCGTGGTTGCATGCGGATTTTCTCCCGGCGCGGGATGTTGGATCATGCCCCCCATTGGCTGGCTATTTTGCACAACCCACTTTGCGCCTTGCTTTTCCATGGAATAAGCTACCTGCATGCTCGCTCCCGCGGGTGCTCCGGTCTTAGGAAGAAACTCCACTTGGACATTCGCCTGATTGCCCTCGATCGAAGTCTTGGTTATGTTCATGTTCATCGCGGCCAGGTTGATGGTCTTGAGAGAGGTGAGGTGCTGATTAATGCCTTCCCGGATGAGATCGGCGTCGCTTTCCTGTTTGCTACAGCCTCCCGGGAAAACGATAGCGGCAAAAAGAATGGGAACAAACAGAGCGCGCATCATATGAAAATCCTTTCGATATCCGAGCAGCCAGACGACTGTAGCACTGAGAAACGTTTCCATGGATTGCAGACTTACCTATAGCCCATCCCCAGCACAACTACAATGTGCAGGATGGCAAGAATTGCGAAGGAATAACTGAACGGCCGGTGGACGACGTGCCAAAGCTTGAACACCTGCTGTGTCCTGGAGAGAAACAGAATGCGCTTCGACAAGGTTCCCTGTCTCCGCGCATTCTGAATGGCGCGCTCCAAGCCGGGATTGCGCGTCGGCAGAAGACCGCACAACGACATGAACCAACTCCCGAAACCCGCCGCCTTCAAACGTAACAGAGACACTCGAAAAGGACGTTTTAGGTCGAGCCATATCATCCAGCACAGGGCCACCAGCATCGGAGTGTGAGCTACTGTGTCCCGCGAAGGCAGTTCGTGCAAATCGATGAGGCGCAGGCCGATTTCCTCATGCTCATCTTCCGCGTCCCATCGGAGCTTGACCTCCAGGTCTTGGATTTCTTTCATGGAAAGCTCGGCGGCATTCAAAGTTCGCGGGATCTGCGAGTACAAGTAGCGCCCGATGAAGCCGCTGAGAGTGACGGCGGTCATAATCCAGAACGCCATGCCGGCGATCCCCCCAAACTTAAAGGAAGAATGCAGCGCGATTACCAGCGGCGCAGTGGTGCCCAAGATGACGTGGAAGTCCAGCCAATGACGTGAATTTCCCTGACGGCCCAGCCATCCCCATTTCTTGCGGAGAGGATAGAGATAAATCAGGAAAAACAGCAGGACGCCGAACACCCCGAGATTGACGCCAATCGGGCCGCTTGGACGCAACATGGTGTGCTTTTGAGAAAAGGGGCGCATGGCCGACCCGAGAATGTAGTAGTCGAATCCATATAGGGTAAACGCGGCGACAGTCGCCATGGCCACAATCCAACCGGCCAGGACCCTTTGCCGATGTCTTTTTTCAGACGCGTCGTCCTTGGTGAAGATCGCGGCTTGCACCGCTGCTGATTGACTCATTGGTTTTGTCCAATCTCCTGATGAATATCAACGTTGAATCTCTGGTAAGCGGTAAACCGGTGTAGGTTGCGCCAATGCTGGCGCGGGGTCTCGAGATCAATTACAGCCGAATCGGGAACCCAAGTTGTCGCCTCCAAATCGTGGAATCGATGCAACGCAAAATGGACTTCACTGTGCAAGCTGGACAGCCCGATATCGCTCAAGCTGGAATCTACCGCGGCCTCAAGCTTTACGATTGCCCCGGACTGGGGTTCGATCCAAAGCGTGCCGGACAAGGGCAACGGGTAATTCCTTCCGCGTAAACGGAGTGCCGCCGGAGAAGATGCGCCGGCAATGGGCTTGAAGTGAATGCGAAGGTAGGACACGCCCTCGATCGTTTCGGCGCCACTAGGTTCGAACTGGTAGCTAGCCTCGTACCTGGGATGCGCGACCAGCAGCAGGCTGGCAAAGCCGGTGGTCACCAGCAACGTCCGGGCCGGATCACGATAGGCAGGACTGCGAGGCTCCCGTGTCTCATTTAGTTTCAGTTCGCCCTCCTGCCCGCTGGCTTGAAGTTGATAATCGTAAGCGGAGTTCTCCCGGTAGATTGGTCTGCCGCTTCCATTCAACACCAGTTGCGTAACGGACTCTTTGCAGGTCAGGTCGGAAAACTTTTCGAAATATTCCTGAACGTGTTTTCGCGCGCGCGCCAGGACATCGAGCGCGGGGGAGTCGGCAGATACATCCGCCGGGTCCTGGGCAGCGCAAGGCCCGCCCATGACCACGAACGCAGCAATCAGAGCCAGCAAACACCACCACTTAGGCCGAATCGTGGCTCGGGCAGATTTTCCGGTCTGGAGGGCGCGATGGCTCATTTGCGGAGAAATCCTCCAAACCGGTATCCGAAAGTCAAATTCATCTGGCGGTAGTTCATGGATGTGCCGGTATTCCAGGAATAAAGCCCTTCAAAAAAGTAGCGTGGCCCGATGGTCCAATCCACGGTTCCGGTCACGAATCTTGAACTCGAATTCGAGCTAAAAGTGGAATTGAGATGCTGCATCCCGCCTTGTAGCTGAACGTGCAACCTTTCAGCAAGATTTCTGGACACTGAAACGAACTGGTAAGTTCCCTGTCCAAAAGAACTGTTGAATTTCGTGTACCGGAGGTCCAATTGCAAACCGGTCCCTCGGATTTCCCCAACACTAATGCCATACATCTGATTCCAGGAGGATGCTGTGTCGGTGCTGCTCTTGCTGTGACCCAGGTCGGTGGACAATGCGATGTGATACGGGAATTCCAGGCGCACCCCGCCGCTGAGACCCTGGAAAAGATACTGATCCAACAGGCCGGTGCTAATCAGGTTCGGATCAAACGTAGGCAGATTGCGCAGGTAATTGTGGTTCAGATTGAAGGTCAGCAGCCTGATGGGCTGGTATCGCACACTGGTGAAACTCTGGGTTATTCCGGTGCCGTAGGAAGCGCCACCGGGCGCCGTGCGTGCTTTATCGGCCTGAAGCGAATTGTAAACGGAAAAACCGCGGCTCAGCGAAACCGTATTTTCGAGGAAAACGAACTCGCGCGCGACATGCCATTGAATGCTGGTCATGGCCAGCCCGAACGTCTCATCGATGCGCACATGTTGGAAGTCGCCCTTCTGATAGTTTACAAACGTCCCGGCGATATGCTGGCCCGGATTGTAACTCCAGGAAGTCGGGTCTGGGGTGGACCCGCCAAACACGCCCACCGTTAACCGTTGTGTGAACCTACGGCCGATGAAGCCGCCATCAATCGTGCTCAAGCTCGGCGCATACGGCAAATAAAGACGCCCGACACCCATGGTGATAATGGAATCAGGATTTTGGTAAAAAAGTCCCAAGTGATAGGTTCTGTTGATCAAGTCTGTCAGCGTCACTGGCGAAGTGGTACCGGAGCTGCCTGTGTTTTGCGTATTCATGCGGCCCCGCCAGTAGCCCGTGAAATTCCAATGCGTGCCCCCGATGCGGCTCATGTCGGCCTGCACCATGAACCCTACTTGCCGTGAGCTGAGGCCTCCGGGTTCGGACAAATTCCCAAAGTCAAATCCGAACCTCCCGCGCATCTGGTTATCGATTGGGACCTCTTTTCGCGAGACAGTGGTTGCGCGGATCTCCTCATCCAGTGGATCGCCATATGAAAAAGTGACAACGGCAGGATAGTTCTCGGATTCAGCCGCGTTGCTCTTGTCCTCCCGGAGGTGGATGCTTTCGTTATCCAGATAGGCGATGTCACCCACCACCAAATCTTCCCGCGATTTTATGATTTCGGCTGCAGAGGATGAGGCGGCCACCGAAAATATGCGCACGTCGGCAATGGGTTCCTGGCCCTGAAACCTCACCGCCTCGGTCGTTCCACCGTTCGGGTCGGCGTGGACCAGATGGATGAGCATTCCCTCTTCCAATCCGGCGTCGCGCCCGCCATCCAGATAGACTGCTCCTTCGGAAATGTACTTGACTTGGAAAATATTTTTCGCAGGCGCAGGCTGGCTCTGGGCAGACTGCGCCGCGTCAGTGGTGAAGACCACAACTCCAAGTGTCAGAACCGGAATAAGGATCAACCAGCGCAACTAATAATTCTCCTGTCAATTTTTGTGGCAGTTGTAGCAGGTTGTGGGCCCATATACGTACCCTGAGACGCCGCCATGATGGGGATCCGTGCTCGACTTTGAATGGCAACTCGCCGTGCACGAAAAAATCGCATAGTTTGTCGAATCGATATGGCAGTTGGCGCACGTAGCGCTGTGGTGGGGAATCGTGAAAAAGGTGTGATTAAAGGTCGCACCCAGCCACGAAGTCGTCGTATGGCACGACGCGCATGTGGTTGGGTAATTGGCAGTGATGTGGTTCGGGACTGCCCCGCCAAGCGTCGTGGTGCTTTGCCAAGCAGCGGTGTGGCAACTGTAGCAATTGGTTGGCGGCGGAGTTGCACTGGTGTGGCAAAGGTTGCAGGCCACAGTAGTGTGCGCCCCGGTCAGCGGGAATGGAGTTGTGTTGTGATTAAAAGTCGCACCTAGCCACGAAGTCGTCGTATGGCAAGACGCGCATGTGGTTGGATAACCGGAAGTGATGTGGTTCGGCACCGGCCCGCCGAGAGTCGTGGTGCTTTGCCAGGCGGCGGTGTGGCAGCTGTAGCAATCGATTGGCACCGTGGTGTAATTGTTATTCACGTGGCACAACGCGCAGGCCACAGTCGTGTGCGCACCGGTCAACGGGAAAGTCGTCGTATTGTGATTAAAACTCGAGCTCAACCAATTTACGGTTGAGTGGCAGATCGAGCAATCTGTCGGGAAGCCTGCCGTAATGTGATTTGGCACTGCTCCGCCAAGCGTCGTTGTGCTTGTCCAGGCAGCTACGTGACAACCGTAGCAGGCCATTGAACTAAGCGCGTAGTTGTTACTCACGTGGCAGGAAATGCAGGGCGTGGGCGTCGGGGATACGTGCATTCCGGTCAAGGCAAACCCGGTCGCACTGTGGTTGAAAGTTGCCGTCGTCCAACTCACTGTCGTATGGCAAGTGGAACAGTTCGCTATTGCAAATGTGGGTCCGGCTGCGGAGTGCGGCGGGGCATTAGTCGCCTGATAGGTTGTCAAATGGCATCCTGAATTTCCGCAATCAGTCGGGGCGATCGTCAAATTATAGTTGTTGTTGATATGGCACAAAGCGCAGGCCACGTTTGCGTGCCCATTGGTCAGCGGGAAGCCGACCGCGCTGTGATTAAAAATCCCCGCAGCCCAGGTGGTAATCGGGTGGCATGTGGCGCAAGTCGCAGCGGTAGTCGGAAACCCGGCCGTGACGTGATTGGGTACCGACCCGCCAATCGTCGTGGTGCTCAGGAAAGCCGCCTGGTGGCACCCATAACAGTCCGTCGAATTTAGGGTGTAGTTGTTGTTCACGTGGCAGGAAACGCAGG
>JBGOVX010000086.1:0-14590 GCA_041478355.1 Terriglobia bacterium
GGAAAAAATCGAAAGTTAAAACTGAGAGTTCTTTCCGCAGCCTGACAAAAAACCGAATCCATTCTTCACTTCTGCAAACCGTTAATTTACTTGTCTTTCCTGCCCTGATCCAATCACGACCTTTTGGAACGGACGCACGTTTGGCGGGAGCGCGCAAGACTGCTATTATTGCCGGGAGTAAAGAAAGTGCAGATATTTCCCATCACGCGGCGGAAAACGTACGGCGTCAAGGTCGGCCATGTACAAGTGGGCGGCGGCGCGCCGGTGGTCGTGCAGTCAATGACCAATACCGATACGGCGGACATTGCCGGAACCGTGGCGCAGTGCAAGGAGCTGGCCGATGCCGGCTCGGAGCTGGTGCGCATCACGGTGAATATGCCGGAGTCGGCGGCGGCTGTGGCGGAAATTGTGGCGCGGCTGCGCGATGCCGGATGCAACGCACCGATCATCGGCGATTTTCACTACAACGGGCACGTCCTGCTGACCAAGTATCCCGACTGCGCGCGGGCGCTCGATAAGTACCGCATCAATCCCGGGAACGTCGGAGCAGGCGCGCGGCGCGACGAGCAATTCTCGACCATCTGCAAGGTGGCGCTCGACAACGGCAAGCCCGTGCGCATCGGCGTCAACGGCGGCTCGCTCAATCAAGAGCTGGTCATGCGCAGGATGCAGGAAAACACGGATCGCAACCTGGGCCTGGACTCCGAGGAGATCATTAACAATTGTATGGTGCTCTCGGCCATCGAATCGACTGCGTTGGCGCTCGAATGCGGCTTGCGGCACGATCAGATTATTATTTCCTGCAAGGTTTCCAAACCCCAGAATCTCATCAAGGTTTATCGCGACCTCACGCGCAAGACCGAGCAGCCGCTGCACCTGGGCCTCACCGAAGCGGGCATGGGCACCAAGGGCACGGTGTGGTCCGCGGCAGCCATCGGCATTTTGCTGCAGGAAGGCATCGGCGACACGATTCGCATTTCGCTCACGCCCCGGCCCGGCGGCGACCGCCGCGAAGAGGTGTATGCCGCGTGCGAACTGCTCCAGGCACTCGGCCTGCGTTCGTTCGCGCCCAGCGTCACAGCCTGCCCCGGCTGCGGCCGCACCACCAGCACCACGTTTCAGGAACTGGCCGAGCGCATTCAGGATTACATTCGCGAAACCATGCCGCAGTGGAAACAGCAATACGAGGGCGTCGAGGAAATGACGCTCGCGGTGATGGGCTGCATCGTCAACGGCCCCGGCGAATCCAAAGCCGCCAACATCGGCATCAGCCTGCCCGGCACAGGCGAAGAGCCAAGTTGCCCGGTGTACATCGACGGCCAGAAGTTCGTCACCCTGCATGGCAACTACGACGAACTCTCCGTCGCGTTCCGCAAACTGGTCGACGATTATATCCGCACCAAGTACGCGCCGCGGGTTGCCGCACCTGTCACCGCTTCCACCCACAGGCCTTGAGATTTAAGAGCACGTCAGGAACTTTTTCATGGAAGGCCGCATCGGTGTACACTCTAGCTGTCCCCGCCGAGGAGGAATCATGCGCATCTACCCCTTTGGATTTGCGGCGATTTTCGCACTGGCGATTGCATTACCGTCGCGCGCTGCGGAAAAGCCACGCCCCGCACAAGGAAATCAGAATCAACCCAAGAAAGTCTGGACCAACGACGATCTCGATCAGCTACGCTCGCGCGGCCTGATTTCCATTGTCGGTCCGCAAGTGAGTGAGGCAGCCGCGCAGGCCGCGACTGCTGTTTCCGAAGCCGGCTTCCCTGTTTACAACTCGAGGTTAGAGGACCCCGCATGGTATGCCCAGAAAGCAGCCGATCTTCAGGCTGAGCTCGACAAACGCGAAGCCGCCCTCCTCGAGCAGCAAACGGCCCTGGCACAGGTGGCTAAGGGGATTACGCAGCCCGGAATCGCGATGAACAAGGGGAATGCCGGCGTAACTCCGGAGGCGGGCCTCGCCATATTGCAAGCCCATGTGCTCGAAGTCCAAAACCAGTTGGATGAACTGAGCGACTTGGCGCGGCAAAACAACATCCCGCCGGGCGTATTTCGCGGCTGAGTTCTCGACTTGGCACTCCTAAGTCACGGCAATGTTTCCATCCGATACAGCTTCACCGTATTGCAGATGGATGAAACCGTTAGTATGAGCGCCATTCCTGCAATGGCCACGATGCCGCCCGCATCGAACACTCGATAAGACGAGCCGAAGACTCGCTGCGCGGGATGAAACCACAAGGTTACGTTTCCGAGCGCCAGCAGGATTCGGATTTCAGTGGGCCCGAATTTTGCGAACGACAGCCGGAATGTTTCCAGGGTGTGGGCGGCCAGGTACACTTCGACCGAGAGCATCAGAAACGCGATGAACATTCCGAAAGCGATGCGCCAGTCCACGAAACCCGAAATCGCGAGCCCGCCCATCAAGAAAAGCCCTCCAAATGTGTCGATTATGTGATCGACATAGAACCCGTACCGGGGCCGCTGCCGGTTGCGAAGGCGCGCGAGCGTGCCGTCCAGGCTGTCCCCAAACCAGTTGAGCGCTAAAAATAGCGTAGCCAAGATTAACCCCACCCGGTTTGTCCGCGCGAACGCATAACTGGCGCCCGCCAAGAGCATAGCGAGGAAACCAAGTAGCGTAAGGTGATCGGGGTTAACCCAGGTTGGCAGGCGCCCCGCAAGCAATCCGAGCGCTTTGCGCTCAGCACTCGCAGTAAAACTTTCTTGCAACCGGAGCGCGTCCTTAAACGGAATGGATTTCCTGGTCCCCTGGAGTGGAATTCCTTGAGCGTGCGAACCGCCTGCGTTCAACTGAGTTCCTTCGTTTGTCATTTCCGGTCTCCTTTTTGAGTCTGTTGTCGCGCGTGTCATTGTGCGGTTTGACCAATTCCGGTCAGCACAGTGGCGCGTGTGGACTGCAATGTGAATTCGAGTGATTCTTTCGGAATACTTTCGATAAAGGGCGCGATCAGCCAATTGAGGCCCGTGGGAATGTCGCGCGTGAGGGAGATAGCCTCACATTGAACGTAAACGCCTCCGCCAGTTTCGTAAAATCGCCAAAAGGAGTCGAGCCGCCACAAAAAGCCGCGATCCCTTCCCGGCAGTAATGGCCGTTCAGTCGCTTCGCCCGGATGCTCGATTTCGACGATGCGCGTGCTGTAGGACCGGCTGTGGACTCGCGTGAGGTCGAGCTGTTCGTAGTGAGCTTTGTATTCAGTGTCGAGAACGACGGTGACAATCTTCTTGCGTCTCAGGCGGAGATAAATTGTGAAATCGTTGCCGGTGTGCTCAATCATCTTCGATTTGGTCACTTCTGGGCTGTAATATTTCTGGTGGTTGTCGTAATCGTGCACCACAGTCAGCACTTTCTGCAGCGAGGCGCCTGGAATGAATACGATTCCAACCCAGTGATGAATCAACGCGCCTGGCGTATGCACGCGGCCTTCGGGATCACGAGTCTCAAGCCGCCCCGTTACTACTTCACCGCGCTGCAACCGCGCCTGCGCATCGCTTCGGCGTGCATCTGCCAAACCGTCAACCCACAGAAATGCGCCTGCAGGGAGAAATTCAGACTGCATGCGCTGCTCGGAGAGCTGAACGTAGCGATCAAATCCTTGAGCAGCTTCCGGTTTCAGTTCAGCCGCCCCGGCTGGGCAGGTTATGGTCAGCAAACAAGCAAGCAGTTCGCCTAGAAATCTTATGACCCTTTTGTTGAGAATAGCCGCCTCCTCATACTTCATGTCCCATGCCGCGCCAGTTGACACGATACCCGATGAATGTGCAATGCATTGCCGGTCAATTGCCGTCGAACCCAGGTAAATTTGTAACCGCAAGAAAGCCGGAAACTTATTGGCGCACATCCTTTAGAATAAGCAACTAATTCCCTGGGAGTCCAAGACCATGCCGGACACTCCGGACCGAAAATGTCTGTTCCGCTTCGGAATATATGAACTCGATGGTGGCACTGGAGAATTGCGCAAGGATGGAAAGACCCGCCCACGCCTTCAGGGACAGCCGCTGGAGGTTCTCCTGCACCTTTTGGAACATCCCGGAGAGGTGGTCACGCGGGAAGAGTTGCGGCAACGGCTATGGCCTGCGGACACCTTTGTGGATTACGACCATAGCCTGAATACGGCAGTGAACAAACTGCGCGAGGCTCTTAGCGACTCCGCCGATAATCCCCGGTTCATACAAACAATTCCTCGCCGAGGCTATCGCTTCATCGCCACAATTCAGCCTATGGCAGGCGCCCCCGGTTCGGAGAAAGCGGAGGAAAATCGTAAGCCCGACCTTGCGCTGGACAGCCAAGGCTGGGAACATCGCGGAATGTTGAGCGACCCGCGGGAATTGCCGGTCATTCCGCGTGGCATGACGCGGCTGCTTTTTTCTCTCATCCAGTTGATGTACCTCTGTTTCTACGTAGCTTCCCTGGCCTACCTGCATCGAATGGAGGTATTACTCTCTCAAGAATTGCAGCATCCCGAGTGGCTCTTCGTGATGTTGCTTGTTACTGCGTTGGCCGGCATTCCCATTCGCCTTTATCTGCTTTCTGCGGCCTTGTTTGGGTATGGCGGCCTGAGCCGTCGATTCCTCACGCTATTTCCCGCATTGTTTCCCTTGGATGAATTCTGGGCTCTTGCGCCATTTCTGCTTGTGAATCAAATTGGGATTGGCCTGGCTCTCGCGGCGACCGCCGCTCTTCTCTACTGCCCGTTTTCACAGCGCAGCCTTTTACTGATGGGCGAGGGCAATTCCAAACGGGCCGGAGATTCCTAAACGGATATGTAATAAATGTGATGCTGGTTACAGTGACTTGGCCCTGGACATTTTTGGGGGGTACTGTGATAGACTCCCGGCCATGCGGCGTCGTCAGTTCCTGGTACTTTCCGCGGCAAGTCTCGGCGGCGTACTGGTGTACTCGCTGGATCGCCGGGTGTCGCGGCTGCTGGCGCAAGATAAACCGGTTCAAACCCTTCGCATTCCTCTGCGCTTTTTCACCGAGTCAGAAGCGTTGATCGTCGCGGCTGCCGCGTCACGAATTTTTCCAACCGATGACTCAGGTCCAGGCGCCCGCGAGGCTGGCGTGGTGATCTACATCGACCGGCAGCTCGCAGGTCCCTATGGGCGCGACCGCTACCGCTATACCGGTGCGCCGTTCGATGAAAATGCTTCGCGAGAGTTCGGGTACCAGGGCAAAGCTACTCCTAGTGAAACCTATCGCGAGGGGTTGAAGGACCTGAAAGGTTTCGATCGCCTTACCCCGGAAGAGCAGGACAAGCGATTGCAGCAGATCGAGTCTTCCCACTTATTTGCTCTCCTGCGTCAAAACACCATTGAAGGAATGTTCTGCGATCCCGTTCACGGCGGAAACGCCGACATGGTGGGATGGCAACTGGTCGGCTTCCCCGGCGCGCGCATGAGCAACTACGCCGACTTCGACAAGCACTACGGCGAGGCGTTTCGTCCCAAACCCATCAGCCTGGAGCAGGTGTTGGGCCGCAAGGTTCGCCCCAGCGAGGACGAGGATCAGAAATGAAAACCTTACCCTCGACAGACGTCGTGATTATCGGTGGCGGATGGACGGGTTTGCTCATGGCCAAGGAACTGGGCGCCCGCACTTCGGTCTCGGTGGTAATCCTTGAGCGCGGCGGCCCGCGCAACCTGCAAGCCTACTCCGCCGACATGGATGAACTCGATTACTTCATCCGCATGCACATGATGCAGGACCCTTCGCAAGAAACCTTAACGCTGCGGCACAATTCGAACGACCGCGCTCTTCCTATCAGGCAATTTGGCGCGTTTCTTCCAGGCTCCGGCGTGGGCGGCACAGGAGAACATTGGGGTGGGATGTGCCCTCGCCTCCAGCCCGACTGCTTCGAGTTGTATTCCAAGACGGTCGCGCGGTATGGCGCGAAAAGATTGCCGGAGGACCACTCGTTCCAGGATTGGGGCATTACCTACGACGAGGTGGAGCCGTACTACACGCGCGCCGAGCAGATGGTGGGCGTTACCGGCAAGGCCGGGAATCTTCGAGGGCAGAAAATAGACGGCGGCAACATCTTCGAGGGCTGGCGCAGCACCGAGTATCCGAATCCGCCGACCAAAATCCCCTACCTATCCTCGGAGTTCCGCAAGGCCACCAAATCTCTTGGATACCATCCGTATCCCGCTCCCGCGGCTATCCTCAGCCAGACCTATACAAATCCGGATGGAATCACGCGGGCCGCTTGCGCCTTTTGCGGGTTTTGTGAACGCACCGGCTGCATGATCGGCGCGAAAGCGCAGCCCACCAACACGCTGCTGCCGCTGGTTCAAAAGCATAAGAGCGTGTCCATACGTCCCGGATGCACGGTCCGCCGCATCGTTCACGACGCAGCGCAGGGTAGCGGAAAGGCGCGCGGCGTCAGCTACATCGACGCTTCCGGCGAAGAAGTTTTTCAACCCGCGGACCTGGTAATCCTCTCCTCCTGGACGCTCAGCAACAACCGGCTGCTGCTTCTTTCCGGCGCGGGAACTCCCTACGACCCTGCGACCGGTAAAGGAACCTTGGGAAAGAACCTCACTCATCAAGTCAGCTTTCCTGCCGCCACGATCTTCTTCGACAAACCGCTGAACCGGTTCATGGGCGCGGGCGGCATTGGCATCCGCATGAGCGACTTCGATGGCGACGTCTTCGATCACAGCAATCTTCCTTTCCTGCGAGGCGGCGTCCTGGGCGCAACCATGCAGGGCACGCAGCCCATCTCCACCTTCGGCGTTTTGCCGCGTTCGATCAAAGCAAGGTGGGGAGCCGAATGGAAAAAGGCATCCATCGACTATTTTGATCGCACCGGCGCCATCACCTTCGCCGGCGAACAGATCCCGCATAAAGGGAACTGCATGGATCTGGACCCGACCTATAAGGATCATGCGGGCGACCCTCTGCTGCGTCTGACGCAGAACTGGCGGGATAACGAGCGAAAGATGGTGGAGTTCATGACCGCGAAGGCGGTTGAAATCGCGCACGTCATGGAAGTGAAGGAAATCAATCCGTTTCCCGGCTATGGCGATTATGACGTCACGCGCTACCAGTCCACACACGTACAGGGTGGCACGATCATGGCAACGTCACCCGAGCGCGGCGTTGTGAGCCCCTACCTTCAGCACTGGCAGATCCCGAATCTGTTTGTTCTGGGGGCATCCACGTTCCCCAATTCGGGTTCCGCCAATCCCACGCCGACAATTCTCGCCCTTACCTATCGCACTGCTGACGCTTTGGTGGAACGTTATTTGAAGAAGCCCGAGGTGTTGGCGTAAGTGGTTTCAACCAGGTGGGGAGATACCATGGGCACCGGTGGCTTTGTCCCGGCAACCTATTTCATGCAGCCTATCGAGAAAAGAAATCAGAGGAGCGAACAATGAAATCACTTTGCAGGGCTCTTGGTCTTGTGCTTGTGTTTGCATCGTGGGCCAATGGCGCCTCGGTGGGAGTCATTTCCGGCACCGTGAAGGGCCCGGATGGTTCTCCGTTCAAGGGAGCTTTTGTACGCGCCCAAAACGAAAAAAACAAAATCACCGTGAGCGTCCTGTCCGACAGTCACGGGCAATACCGGATCCAAAACCTCGCGCCGGGAGAGTACCAAGTCCGGGCGACGGCGGTAAGCTACAAAAGCGATCCCCAACCCGGCGTGAAGGTGGACGGAGCGCAGCCAGTCTCGTTAGATCTTGCTTTGCAAAAGGGTACGGTACGATGGTCCGACCTTTCGATTCATCAGAGCCAGGTCCTGTTGCCGGAAGATCCGGGAAAAGCGGTGCTGTTTACAAGATGCATGAGTTGCCATGGAATCCAGACGAAGATTGCGGGGACGCGTCGCGATGAGGACGGTTGGCGCGCCTGCGTAAGCTTGATGCAAGACCTTCTCAATGGTGTAGGCGACCCGCGAATTACCGACCAGGACGCGGACAAGGTCGCCCCGTATCTCAGTAGAGTTTTCGGTATGGAGGGAGACTTTCCGCGGTCTCCCAGCCAGCTTCCCGGATATGAAAAAGCCAAGCACAGTGAGTTCAGTGACGAAGCGTTGAAGATGGTTTACGTGGACTATGACCTGCCGGGACCGACTCGCATCCCCTGGGACGCCAATCCGGCTCCGGGCAAGAAGGGAAACGTTTGGCTGGCTTTTGGCTGGACCGCAAATCGAATCGCCAATCTCAACCCTGAAACTGGCAATGTTCAGGAATGGAACACCCTCCCGCCAGTGCGCCAAAGAAGGGCGATGCATGTTCATTCCGTGATTCAGGCCCCCGATGGGACGGTATGGTTTGTCGAAGACACGCAGTGCAGACTGAGTAAGTTTGATCCGGAGACGCAGAAGATTACCGCGTATCAACCCACTTCGTGCAAACAAGGTGTGACCGAACCAGGAATAGCCGGCCTAAGCCTTCAAGGTGGAGGGAGTGTCCGGATGGACCGCTTGGGGAATGTTTGGGTGAACGGCGGCAATCTGTGGCGCTTTGATCCTAAGACTGAAAAATTTACGGAGTTTCCCGAAGGTGGACATGCTTACAGCCTGGAACTCGATCAAAAAGAAGGCAACGTATGGTTCGCGCAACTAGAAGAAGGAAAAATTGGGATGGTCGATATCAAGACGTTGAAGCTGACCCGGTGGACTCCGCCGGCAAGCGTTAAGTTCGCGTCAATGAACAAGGATTATCCTGAGGAAATCGGGAATACCCAGAGCCATCCCAAGAGTTCGGGCCCGCGGCGAATTACATCGGATTCTCAGGGGATTATATGGTTTGGCGAGTGGTGGGCCGGCCAGATTGGCCGCTTCGATCCCAAAACAGAAACGTTCAAGGAATTCCCGTTACCTGACCCCGACCCGACGCCCTACGCGATAGGAGTCGATCACAACGATTTTGTCTGGTACAGCTCGTATGACGACGACATCATTGGGCGCCTGGACCCCAAGACCGGCACGGTTGTGGAGTTTCCATTCCCATATTCCGGCAATGGACTCAGGGAACTGCTTCCGGATTCTGATGGACGGATGTGGTACGGCACGCCATTCAATAATAAGGTCGGCTACTTTATTCCACCCGCTGTAAAACTAGGTCCAATGGCGAAGGCTTTGGATCCTAAGTAGCTCACGTTGAAGATGTCCCTGGGGTGCACGCAAGCATTCGCATTAGGAGCCTGGCGCATTGAGCCGGCGACGCGGCATTGAAACGAGGAAGGCAGCCATGAAGCTGAAGTTGTGGTCGGGTATTGCTTGGCTCACTGTTTTCTCCCTTGCCATTGGCGCTGGCTCCTGGACCAGGACGACCTTGGCCGCAAAGCCTCGCATGCCCCGGGCGCTGGAAGTGCCTGTATTCCAAGTGGACCCCTCCTGGCCGAAGATTCCGAACAACTGGGTGTTCGGTGAGGTATCCAGCGTTTCCGTCGATTCCAAAGACCACGTCTGGGTCGTGCAGCGCCCGCGCACTTTGAGGCCTGCACAAAAATCCCAGGTGGCCCCAGCGGTGCTGGAGTTCGATACTGCTGGGAATTTTATAAAAGGCTGGGGCGGCCCCGGGGATGGCTATGAATGGCCCGCGAACGAACACGGCATTTTTGTCGACTACAAAGGATTCGTTTGGATCGGAGGCAACGACAAAACAGATCATCAAGTCCTCAAGTTCACGCAAGACGGGAAGTTCGTCATGCAAATCGGTCGCAGCAATCAAAGCACGGGCAACAAAGACACAAAGAATTTGAATCGCCCGGCGGACGCATTCGTTTACCCGAAGACGAATGAAGTTTTTATCGCGGATGGCTACGGCAACCGGCGCGTGATCGTATTCGACGCGGATACAGGCGCGTTCAAGCGGATGTGGGGAGCATTTGGCAACTCGCCCAGCGACCCCGATTCGATCCAAACCGCGACTCATCCTCCCGACTCGACAGATGAGCTTGGCTCTCAGCAGTTCAATCTTGTGCACGCAGCCAGAGTATCGAGTGACGGGCTTGTGTACGTCTCAGACAGGGGCGGCAAGCGCGTTCAAGTGTTCACGATCGAGGGCAAGTTCCTGAAACAGGTGTTTATTGGCCGGGACTGCGAGGAACCCAAGTGCGGCAATGGAAATACAGCCGCCAGCACGGCTTTCTCGCCTGACTCGCAACAGCGGTTTTTGTACGTGGCTGACCGGAGCGAAGGAAAGGTCCTGGTCCTGGAACGCAAGAGGCTGGAGATCCTCTACTCGTTCGGAAAGCCGGGCCAGGAGCCTGGAAATTTCAATGTTCTGCATCACATGTCGATTGATTTGGAAGGCAATCTTTATACCACCGAAGTGAACGATAATTTCGCTCGCGGCGAATGTTGCAGACGAATCCAGAAGTTTGTGTTCAAGGGAATGTCATCGGCGCCGATGAATTAACCGACTTGGCTGGCAGACATCGCTTCGATGAAGAGTTGAGGAGGACAACATGAGGAAGTTTTTCAGCCTGGCCTTTATCTCGCTGTTTGTGTTTGTTGGTCATGCAGCCGCGGGAGGAACGATCGCCGGAACTATCAAGGGGCCGGATGGCGCTCCCTTCAAAGCGGCATTTGTCCGCGCTCAAAACGTGCAAACCAAAATGACTACGATGGTGCTCTCGAACAGCCAGGGGAAATATTTGGTGAACAATTTGGCTCCCGGCTCCTATGAAGTCTGGGCAACCTCGGTCGGCTACAAGAGCGATCCTGCCAAACGCGCCGATGTGAAGGTAGCTGACGGGCAAACGGTGACTGCCGGCTTTACGATGCAGAAGGGCACAGTCCAATGGACCCAACTGACCAGGTACCAGGCCGGGATGCTATTGCCAAAGCCCAAGGAGGGACCAGAGGCCAGGGGAAGAGACGTCTTACTGCAGCAGTGCTTCGGCTGCCATGCCATGAGTAAGTGGGGGATGCGCACCGATCACGACGGCTGGCTCAATGCTATCGGCGTGATGCAGTCCGTGGGAGTCGCAAACATTAATCCTGAAATCGCCGAGCAGACAGCGACCTATTTGGCCAGCGTCTTCGGTCTCGATTCCGACACTCCGTCATCGCCGGCCCAATTGCCGGAGTACCAGGCGGTGATGCAGAATCACGAAAGCTGGAGCGACGACGCCCTGAACATCGTCTATGTGGATTACCAGTTGACCGGAGAACCCAAGGATCGTCCCGGGTCGGGACGGCCGGACAAGAACGGAAATATTTGGCTGGAGATGGGTGGCGGGTTGGCAAAACTGAATCCGGAAACCGGTGAACTCAAAACGTTCCGATTGGATGACCCCACTCGGCCTATCATCCACGAAGTATTTCCTACCTCGGACGGCTCCTCGGTCTGGCTGACCGTAACGGATCAGAACGCGCTGGTGCGCTTCGATACGCGCACGGAGAAGTTTGACCCTGTCTATAAAGATGCCTACGATGGGCCGCGGCCAGTGCAAACCAACACAATTGCTCCCTGGCCACAATTCCGCAACAACAACACTGCAACCATAAGCAGTGCGCCGAGAACTCATACGGCCGTCATGGATCTGGCCGGAAACATCTGGGCTTCGGGCCGGCCGTTAAAGAAATTCGATGTTGAAACAAAAAAATATACCAACTTCCCCGACGTTCCCGACACCTATGGCATTGCCGCGGACAAGGAAGGGAACATTTGGGCCGGGGAATTTACGGCCAGAGATTATCGCAAGCTGGTCAAGGTGGACCCTAAGACGAACAAAGTCACAAAGTACGCACCGCCCAATACAGATGACCAATTGAACGGTGCGCCGCGGCGCGTGAAAGTCGATTCCCAGGGATACGTATGGTGCGCGGATTATTTTGGCGGCAATCTGACGCGATTTGATCCCAAGACCGAATCCTTTAAACTATTTAAGATTCCCGGTCCCACCCCGACGCCCTACGGTATGGGAGTCGATCACAACGACAACATTTGGTACACCTCGTTCTACACGGATGTGACTGGACGGCTCGACCCCACGACCGGCAAGTTCACAGAGTATCCTTCGCCCTACGGAGAAAGAAGCACAAGAGACCTCACCGAGGATTCCAAGGGAAGGATTTGGTACGGCGCGGAAAACGTGTTCCGTGTGGGTTACCTGCGCCTGCGAACCCCATCTGAAATGGCCGCGGCGCAAGACATCAAATAGTTGGTTCTCCGGCGCCACCGGAGCAATCCGCGGATCGTTCCAAACTGCGTCACTCCCTCTCGCCTGCACATGGCCGGAACCTTCTCGCGCCTGTGCTAGAATCTTCCACTGGAAAAAGTGTATGAAAATCAGCAGGGAAGATGTGTTGAAAGTGGCGGCGCTGGCGAATCTGGAGCTGTCCGACGCCGAAGTCGAGACCTACCGCGGCCAGCTTGACGATATTCTGACCTACATCGACAAGCTGAACCAGATCGATACCTCGGGCATCGAGCCGATGACGCATGTGGTGGCGGCTTCGGCCGAAGGCTCGACGCTGCGCGACGACGTTGTGGTGCGCTCGCACGTAATTGGCGAGGTCCTGCGCGGCGCCCCCGATCCCGCCCCGCCTTATTTTCGAGTTCCCCGGGTGATCGAGAAGTGAGCGCGCAAAGATGGACGATTTCGACGGTCCGCGCAGCGCTGGTAGCCAAGAAAATTTCCGCGCGCGAACTCACCAGGGATTTTTATGCCCGCATCGACCAGCGCAATCCCGAACTGAACGCCTTTCTGGCGCTTTCGCCGGATCGCGCCTATGCCCAGGCCGACCGGATCGACGCTGCCATTGCCAGCGGGGACGCCCTGCCGTCACTGGCTGGCATGCCTCTGGCGGTCAAGGACACGATCAGCACCCATGGCATACCAACCACCTGCGGTTCGCGCATCTTGGAGGGCTACAAGCCCCCCTACGACGCTACAGCGGTTGCGCGCCTGGAGCAGGCGGGCGCAATTGTCCTGGGCAAAACCAATTGCGATGAGTTTGCCATGGGCAGTTCGACCGAAAACTCCGCCTACGGCCCGGTGCGCAATCCTGTCGCTATCGGCCGCGTTCCCGGAGGGTCCAGCGGCGGGTCGGCTGCGGCCATCGCCGCGGACCTGGCCGTCGTGGCGCTGGGCACCGATACGGGCGGCTCGATTCGCCAGCCCGGCTCATTTTGCGGCGTTGCGGCGCTCAACCCAACTTACGGCCGCGTTTCGCGCTACGGATTGATCGCCTACGCATCATCTCTCGATCGCATTGGCCCGCTCGCTCGCAAGGTTCGCGATGCTGCCGCCGTGATGTCCGTGATCGCCGGCCGCGACCCGAGGGATTCAACTTCCGCCGCCGCGCCTGTTCCCGATTACGCTGCCGCGCTGGACCGCCCGCTTCCAGGTATCCGCATCGGTATCCCCGACGACTATTTCGCGGAGGGCATTGACCCCGAAGTGCGGCAAAAAGTGGAAGCCGGGATTCGCCTGCTCGAAAAGCTTGGGTGCCGGCGCGTGTCGATCCGCATGCCGCATACCGAATACGCCATCGCTGCGTACTACATCATCGCCACCGCCGAAGCCAGTTCAAACCTGGCTCGTTACGATGGCGTTCGATTCGGTCCTCGCGTTCCCGGCGCCACGCTCATCGAGATGTACCAGAAGACGCGCGGCCGCGGCTTCGGGAACGAAGTGAAACGCCGGATTGTGCTGGGCACATACGTCCTCTCGGCGGGCTATTACGACGCCTATTACCTGCAGGGACAAAAAGTTCGTTCGCTCATCGCGCGCGATTTCCGCGAGGCGTTCGAAAAAGTGGACGCCATCATTACACCGACCTCGCCGGTTCCTGCGTTTCGCCTTGGCGAACGCACTCAAAACCCGCTGCAGATGTATCTGGCTGATATCTACACGGTCACCGGATCGCTGGCAGGGGTTCCGGGCATTTCGGTTCCCACCGGAAAGACCTCGGAAGGATTGCCCGTCGGCCTGCAAATTTATGGGCCCGCCTTTGGAGAGGATCGCGTGTTGCAACTCGCGCACGCCTTCGAACAAGCTGGCGGCGCGGATCTGTAAACGGCGAAACGCTTCGCCGTGTGCGGCCAGCCGCTAGGGCCAATTGGGGGCAATCAATTCAGGAATTGCTGCGCCGTCTTTGCGCGGGTCTGAGGCGCCGTAGTTCACACCGGCGGCATAATCGCGCATCACCGCCTGGCCTCCGCCGAATGTATCCGAGAAGCCATTGTGCATGTTCAGTTTGTGGCCTTTGGCTTCCAGCTCCGGACGCACGTTAGCAGGAATCCGATTTTCCAGCTCCACGTCGCAACCCGCGAAGGAAAGTTTGGTGAAGCGCGCGGTTTCCAGGGCTGCCTGAATGTTCTGATTGAAATCCACAATGTGCGAGACAAATTGAGCGTGCGCCTGCGCCTGGTTCCACCCGCCCATGATCCCAAAAGCGATGCGAACTTGATCCTTCTGCAGAAATGCCGGGATGATCGTGTGCAGCGGGCGCTTGTGGCCCGCCAGGGCGTTCGGTGAAGCCGGGTCCAGGCTGAACAGCGCGCCCCGGTCATGGAGCACGAATCCAGTGCCCTCGGCAACCAGTCCCGACCCGAATTCCGCATAGTTGGATTCGATCAGCGAAACCATATTGCCTTCACGATCCAC
>JBGOVX010000023.1:0-29122 GCA_041478355.1 Terriglobia bacterium
CCGGACTCTAATCGGACTCCGACGCCTGTTCCGGCGGTTCCGCTAAAGAGTCTAAGCAGTTCAGCTGTATGAATAGGCCCGTAGCTCAGTTGGTTAGAGCGCTACCTTGACACGGTAGAGGTCTGCGGTTCGAGTCCGCACGGGCCTACCATTCTTTTCAATACTTTAGAGAGATTTCTGCGGAATCCGACAGAAACTTCACCTGTAATTCTTCACCTGTAATCGGGTTAAACGGCTGCTGAAGCGCTGATACGTCGTAAGAATTTTTTCCTGTGCGTCTGTCAAATTACGGGCGTGGCGCATATGGGCGTTAGCGAAGCCTAGCCCTCATGGGTCGAATTACATCTGGATTGCCAACCTTCCGCCCCGATCCCTGTAATTTCATTACTAGCCGATCCTTGAGTTTGCAATACTGTGCTTGAGGGAATGCCGGGCGATTCGAGGAGTAGCGTGAAGAAAAAGAAGCACGCGCAAGGTGCGAACAAGAGGGTTCTCGACGGTTATAAGAAAATCGGAACCACTTTTGTTCCCCCAATGGTCCATCGGGTTGGACCGTGGGAATTCACTAGCTGGTCTAGCCAAATCATGCCAGAGTTGATCTGGTGGGACGTGCTTATTGATCGAGTCTCCCATCGCTTTGCCACAAAAGTCGCTGAGGAAATTGCGAAATACTTCAAGACCAAGGACAAGCGCGATTGCTGGTGGGCGTTTATCTCCGACTACGCGAGGCTCGGCACGGATGATATGCGAGGTTTAAAAGAACATCTGAAACGGGCGAATGTTTTGGCTCTCCTGATGGGAAGCCTCATCGATTTCGTAAACCTATATCCAGCGTGTCCAATCGCGCCCTTCTTGGATCAATCCCCGACAGGCATTGTTGACGTTGGCTACCTTCAGCGCTTCGAGAATCGGATGAGAGAACTGGAAGATAAGCGCTCGCGAAGCGGTGTCCTCGTTCAGGCCCAGCCAATTTATATGGGATTTGTGCTGGGGAAACTCTTTGTGAAAAAGGGTCTAGCCTTGGCTGACTTTCCTGAAGTTGAGAAATATCCGGCCACGGAACTCTCTAAACGGGTCGGAGCCTCGATCTGTGCTGCGGTGAACATGATGGCGGGATCAATGCTGCCCAAGTATTCGGAGGACGCTTGGGTTCAATATTTTTGGCAACGAAGCCTTGACTTGCGTCCTTTGGATTTTACCCATTTGGAGAAACCATGACTGCCGATGACAGCATTGGCGCGTTGATTGGCGCGATTGAAGCTAGAATTCGGCAAGAGCTTCAGGTTCGGTGCGAGGCATATCAACCGGACTTTCAAGCGCCAGAGGTGTTCAACGTACTAACAGCTCTCTTGGCTCGACAGGCGACCTTAGCCATCGAACTGGCGTCCGCACCGCAGTTGTGGAATGGGCATTCGGCTCCTTTGTTCTTACGTGCGATGACAGATGTCCACATCACGCTGGCTTGGATTCTTCTTGATGGCAAAACACGAGCGCGACAATACATTGACCACGGGCTGGGTCAGGCCGTTTTGGAGTTGGAACATCGGAAGAAGCAGCTGGAGTCCACTGACGCTGATTCCAAGGAGATGATGGAGAAGTTCATAAGCGTACAGGAGGCGTGGATAAACGCCCAGAAATGGACCTTTCTTGTTGATGTCGAGATTGGAGCTTGGTCTGGAAAATCAACCAGGCAAATGTCTGAGGAAGCTGGAATTCTAGACTTCTATAATTACGTCTATACTCCATTCTCTCAGTGTGCTCACAGCACCTGGTACCATGTCGGGCGCTATAACTCCGGCCCTTCGGAGAGTCCTCTTACTAGGCAATTGTGGATGCCTCACATTGCGGACTCTTCAACCGATACTTGGAATCTTCAACTTGCTGCCAAGTACCTGGATAAGACCTTCAATATGTTCGACGAAAAAGCTCTCCGTCGCTCACCCTCATCCGGAATTCGAGATTGGATTGGCAATGAAATCCAGACCCGCTTCGACCCCAGTGATGACAAGCAGAACTCTGCTACTAACAGTACTGAGCACAAACAAGGGGAAGCAGCTTTGAAAGACGAGACGGAGTAGTTTAGGGCCACGAAGATTCTCTTCGATGTAATCAGGCTAATCGGCTGCCGCGCTAGTAATCGCCAGCGCAATGTCTTCCTGCGCTTCAAGTTTCGCCGCGTCGATTGATTGAGAGTACAGGTCAAGGGTTGTCGTTACCTTCGCGTGGCGTAGAAGCTCCTGAATCGTCTTTACGTCCTTACCCCGACTCACCAAAAACTTAGCGAGGCTATGACGAAAATTATGGAATCCGAACCGTTGACCGGGTTTCAACCGAATGCCGACCTTGATTGCGGCGGGGTGCAGATGATCAGCCACCAGCATATTGCCCACGCGGGGCGTCCTCCCGTGCGTTCTAGCGGACGCGGAGACCCAATCAATGTGCTTCCCATATATCGGTCTCACACGGAGCCTTGCGAATGCAGTGTTTTGCGACTGCGGTAATTGCGGGCAAGTTCTAGGAAGATGCCGACATCGCGTTCCAGGTCGGATTGAGTTCCATCGAAGTAGAAATTGCGAATCGGGATGTTTCCGTTGTCGCGGCTGACGCAGGGATAGATGGCCTCGCAGATAATGCCGTTCATGCAGGTGAAGGGGCTGATGTCGATAACGCCATCGAGTCCCTTTCGCGCGAAGTACACAGCCTTCCCGACGTTGACGACCATTTCGCCGGATGCACCCTCCGCTGGCAAGTAAGGTTCAGCAGCACGAAGAATATTGCGGATGTCATCGGGTTCCTCACGGCCCAGAAAGTCTTCGCGAAATATCGACACCAGAGCATGCTCATCTCTCTTCTGGAAGTGATATCGGATTTTTGCGCCGATGGCGGAAATTGAATATGTTTTCCCAAGTCGCGCGAACTGCCGAGTTTCTTCATCGTTTGTGTACCACAACCATTCGGAGACGTCGTTCATCCACATTTCGGCGCCAGCAGCTTCGAGCTGGCGAACCAACTCTTCGTTGCTGAAAGTATTCAGGCGGCAATAGATCTCGCCGACGATACCGATGAGCGGACGATTCCGGTCGCCGCGTAGCGGCAGGGAACGAAAGCGCTCCCGCGCGCGCAGTAGGCCCGTTTGGAGTTCTTTCATCTGTTGCGCGTAGCTTTTGTGTCGCACTTCTAGAATTTGCGAAAGGTCCGTCAGCGACTCGTCGTAGAGTGCGTCGGTGTTGCCGGGCGTGATCTCGTAGGGCCGCGTGCGCAGAAGAAGCTTGAGCAAAATATCGGCGGAGACAATGGCACGCCAGGCGCTGCGCACAAAGACAGAGCTTGAATCGCCGTAGTCGGCATAGCCTTTCTCAAAAGACGGTGAAACGAGGGTGATATCGGAATAGCCCAAGGAGTGAAACACGGACTTAAAATATGGCGCGTACTGGCCGAACCGGCAAGGTCCTTGCCCAGTCGCCATCAGAAAAGCTGTGTTGCTTTGATCGTTGCCCTGTTGATTGAGAACCTTGAGGCAATCGCCGAGGGTCACCTTGAGTGGATAGCATTCATCGCCGGAACTGTGGCGCGCGCCGAGTTCGCGCGTGCGTGAGTCGGAGGGAGGAAGGACCTCCGCATCAACCCCGATCGAACGAAACACCGCCGCAAACAGGCGGTTGCTGCCGACCTGGAGGCGCGGCAACCAGAATTTCTTGCCGGCGAGCACGGGCGGTGGCGCTAGGCGACCTGGATTGTGCTGTCGGAAGAGCATCGGAGCATTCCTTTGCTGTCGAGGTATGCCTCGCAGCGCGTGAGATAGCCGGCATCATTGCCGTGCCCATCGAATTGGAGAATCAGGAAAGGCGAAAGTGCAACGTCGCGCAGGAAATGTTTGATGAACGAATCGGGTCCACAGTTGAAATTGCTGATGTAGATGATGTGCATGTTGGGATGATTTTTAGCGAAACGCCCGGCAGCGAGAATGCGGCGGCCGGAATTCCAGAACATGTTGGGGTGAAGGTCGTCGACTCCGGTTTCGTCGAGCGGCAGAAAGTCGAGCGGTAGGACGTTGACGCCGTAGAGATCGCGCAGCTTGCGCGGCACGTCGCAGTTGCTGGCCCGGTCGTAGATGTTGTAGGGGCGCCCGACAACAAGGATGGCCGGCTCTCCCGTTTTTTCAAGAACTGTGCATGCTTCGCGGCCAGCCGCGAGGAGCTGCTCGGTAAAACGAGACTGTGCGGCGAATGCAAGATCAGTGGCCGCATCACTGCTGCCGCGCGTTACATGGAAGTGTGAGAAATAATTGTGTAATTGGTTCTTGACGTGGTCGTGGCCAAGCCGAAAGTAAATCGTCGGACACAAAATCTTCTCCGCTTGCTCTGTGAAAGCGGGAGCGGAACGAACTACGAACGGCAGCGTCTGGTTCCACGGGCAGAGCTGCGAAGCGGTGGACGAAGGAGGCGCCTCCAGATCCATGACGTTGGGCAGAAGGACGTAATCGACGGGAGGGCACTCGGGAGTTCCTTTGAGTAGTGTCTGCACGTGACCGTGCGCGATCTGAACGGGGAAGCATGGTTCAGCCACGCTAAGCTCTGCGCCTTGCGTGGCGATGTAACGATCAGTCGCCGGGGAGACCACCACGTCGAAACCTATTTCGCCCAGATAAGTTCGCCAGAACGGGAAGCGATCGTAGAAGAACATCGCTTGCGGGATGCCGACACGGGATCTCGAGCCGGAGGCCACGACCCTGTTTCCGAAGTCGCGGAGGAAGGCCCGATCGCGAAGGGCCAGCAGGTCCTCGATAACAGGTTTCCGGCCGGTGCGAGCCCGCTTGCGGAATTTATCCGAGCATTTGTCACCCCAATACGTTTTTTGTCCTTCAATGGTGATTTCCTTCATGTCGCAATAGTTGGAACACGCTTTGCAGACAAATTCACGGGTTTCGAATCGCGTGTGATTCAGATCGAAGCCGCGGAACGTGCTCATGGGAATCGCGCAGGAAACAGCGCCGACGGTGGAGCCGTTGTCTTGAGCGGCGCGGATCCGGGCTTGCGTCTGCGTGACCTCCTGCGCGATCAAGGCCATGCCGATCGCACCGATGATCCCGTTGTGCGGGGGCACGATAATGCGTTTGCCCAAGATTTGAGAGAAGGCGGCGGCGACGGCGTCGTTGTAGGCGGTGCCGCCCTGAAAATAGATGACCTCGCCGACCTTTCGGCCTCGTACAACCCGATTCAGGTAGTTCAGAGCAACAGAATAAGCCAGCCCAGCGGTGAGGTCCGGAATACTGGCGCCCAGTTGCATAGCCGCGTTGACGTCGCGCTCCATGAAGACAGTGCAGCGTTCACCGAGGAGTGCCGGCGATTTTGACGACAAAGCGAGGCGCGCGAATTCATCCTTGATCTGAACACCGAGCCTCTCTGCTTGCTCCTCGAGAAACGATCCGGTCCCCGCGGCACATGCTTCGTTCATAGCGAAGTCGACGACTACGCCCCGGTCGATCGAAATGTATTTCGCGTCCTGGCCGCCGATTTCGAAGATTGTATCGACGCACGGTGCATTCTCCTCCGGGCGAACCAGATTGCGGACGATCCGTTCCTGGACATACATGGCTCCGGTCTTGTGCGCTGTAATCTCGTCGTTGATCGTATCGGCGCCAACCAGTTCGCCGATCAGTTCGCGGCCGGAGCCCGTGGTTCCGACTCCGCAGATCTGCACGCGCGCGCCAAAGAGCTTCTCAATTTCCTGAAGTCCCTGGTTGACCACTTCGATCGGGCGACCGACGGTCCGCAGATAGATTCCGTGAAGAAGCCGTCCAGACTCATCGAGGAGAGCCAGATTTGTGCTTACCGACCCGATATCAATTCCCAGATAGGTTGGGATCGTGTCATTGCCGGCTTCCGGCAGCGGATCTGTCCGTGAAGCTGATGGATGGTCGCGCAGCATCAAGACATTTGCGAGCGAGAGAGGTTCGCCGTGAGGAATGGCTGCACAAGAGTGGCCTTGCTCGGAACTACTCGCCTTGAAATGAAATGGCTGAGAATGCGCCGGGTCCGCGAGAAGCGCGGCACCGACGGCGCCCATCCACGCATAGAGTTCCGGAACAATCATTTCTTCTGGAGCAAGGTGAAACGCGTCCGCCATGGCTCGGACGACTCCAGCGTTTTGCGAGACGCCGCCGATGAAAGCAACCGGGGCTACCACCTTGCGGCCCTTGACGATATTGCTCTTGAAATTGCGTGCGACCGCCTCGCACAGCCCCTTAAGCACCTCTGCCGTGCTGTAACCTTTCTGCTGCGCGTGAATCATGTCGGATTTCGCAAACACCGAGCACCGTCCGGCGATGCGGGCCGCGGAGTGCGCATTCAAAACGACGCCACCGATGTCTTCCACGCGGTATTGCAAGCGTGACGCCTGCTGGTCGATGAATGAACCGGTGCCCGCGGCACACTGGCTGCTCATGGAGTAGTCTAGGATTCCTGCAGAGCAAATGGACAGGTCAGCGCTCACGCCGCCATTACCGTTCCCGGAACGATCCAGCAAGAGATACTTCGAGTTTTCGCCACCCATCTCAAGAACAGTGCGAATCCGGGGACACACTGCCGACACGCCACGCGCGATTGATTTGAATTCGTTTTCGGAAGGCACGTTCAATGTTTCGGCGACGCGGCGCCCCCCGGAGCCCGTGACGCGGACTACAGCCCGCCAAGAATCCGGCAGCAGCGTTTCAAATTCGTGCAGCAGATCAACCGCTGCCTGGAACGGATTCCCCAGAGATCGGCGGTACTCGGATACAATGATCGAGCCCAGGCCCCTTGCGCGCAATTCTTCAGCAGGGCTTGAGACAAGGCGAAAAGCTGACGACCCGCTTAGCGACTTAACTGCGTCCTCAGCTTCCCTGGGGTCCAGGATGGCGGCCAGCTTGACGCTGGCGCTTCCCACATCCAGGCCGATTCTAGTGGGCAAATACTCCTCACAGTCGTGCCTTTGCGGTAAGCCCTATATCGAACGAGCCGATGCTCTGCCAACTGCCGTAGATTGTCTGTGAGCAACGTCACGTGTCGCTAACATCCGCGTCACACGACTATGCGTAATGTGGTGCAGCCTGCCAGCGCCCGACGCCCCGAGCGAAGCGGGAAGAATCGGTATCGTTCTCGGTGCCGTTGAAACTTCGGCTTACACGTACTTAGGCAGTCCCGGTTGTTGTGCAAGTTGTTCTACGCACTGGTTATATGACCTTTGACGAGGTTGAGGTCTGCGGTTCCCTTCGGCAAGCTCAGGACAAGCGAGTCCGCACGGGCCTACCCTTTCATTTTGATGGGCTTAACCACGTCTTCACCACCCTGTTTTTGAGCCATTCCGTACCGCGCGCCGGACCGTTCTAATTCTCGCTCTGGTGGTCGGCTGTTCTAAAATCGCGCTTCAAAAACATCCGATTTTGTTGTTGCTAATGCATGCAATTGATGACTAGGATATGGCCGACTCTCGGCGCCATCACAGTGGAGACCAGGCAGTGAACGTTCTCATGATCTATCCCGAGTGGCCGGATACGTATTGGAGTTTCAAGCACGCGTTGCCATTTGAGGGCAAGCGCTCTCTCTACCCGCCTCTGGGCTTGCTTACCATTTCCTCCTTGCTGCCGAAACATTGGAAAAGGCGGCTGGTGGATACGAACGTGCGTCGTCTGACTGACGCGGATTTGCGATGGGCTGACGTCGCCATGCTGAGCGGCATGCTCGTGCACAAGCAGGACCTGCTGGCGATCCTGGCGCGATGCCGTGCTCACGGAATACCGACGGTAATCGGTGGCCCGGTGACCAGCAGTGTTCAAGAACTTCCCCAGCATGCCGACCACGTGGTGATCGGCGAGGCTGAAGATTTAGTCGCTGGTTTGGCAGCCGACTTGGAGCAGGGGAAGGCAAAGCCGATTTATCGTGCACAAGAGCTTCCGGGCCTCGACAAGACCCCCTTGCTCGATCTGGATTTGATCGACTTGAAGTACTACAGCTCTACGGGGATCCAATACTCGCGAGGGTGCCCGTTCAACTGCGAATTCTGCGACATCATCGAGATTTACGGGCGTAAGCCACGGACAAAGTCACCCGATCAGGTGGTCGCGGAACTGGATCAACTGTACGACCGCAATTGGCGAGGTTCCGTTTTTATCGTCGACGACAACTTCATCGGCAACAAGAAGAAGGTCAAGGAATTGTTGCCGGTGATAACCGAGTGGAATCGCCGCCACAGGTGGCCATTCACATTCTATACCGAGGCTTCGGTGAACTTAGCTGATGACGCGGAGCTCCTAAATATGATGAAGGAGGCTGGTTTCATTCGCGTTTTTCTGGGTATTGAAACTCCGGTGGAGGCAAGCCTGAAAGAGACCCAGAAACTCCAGAACACCCGCCGCAGCATGCTTGATAGTGTTCGCCGCATCCAGCACAGCGGCATGGAAGTGATGGCGGGGTTCATCGTCGGCTTTGACAGCGATCCCGACACGGTCTTTGACGAGCAAGTGAAGTTCATCCAGGAAAGTGGCATCGCGCTGGCGATGGTAGGGCTCCTCGAGGCGCTACCAGGTACTCAGCTCTATCGCCGGCTCCTGAAGGAAGGCCGCATCCTGGACGAAGGGCGGGGCAACAACATGAATTGCCATTTGAACTTCGTGCCGAAGATGAACCCTCAGAAGCTCGCGGAGGGCTACCGGTCCATTCTTCAGCGCATATACAATCCGGACGCATACTATGAACGCGTTCATCGCTTTCTGTCTGAGTATCATCCTGCACACCACGAACGCCATACCCTTTCAGATTACACAGCCTTTGCCCGCTCCATCGTGAAACTGGGGCTACTGGGAGACGCCCGCTGGAGCTACTGGAAGTTTCTTTTCCAGGCCGCCACCCGCCATCGCCATGCCTTTGACACGGCCGTCATGCTGGCCATCATGGGCTATCACTTCCAGACGTTGACCCGGAATGTTTGCCGGGCAGACTACCCTCTGTCTTGACGGATCAAGGGCAATATCATTTGAAAAGTTAAGGCATCGATGCGCAATTCATGCGGAAATTTTGCTAGTCCCATTCATCCGCCCACGGTGTCACGTTTCCGGTCAACGGCGTTGACGTCGTGTCCGTTTGCTGTTAGCTTCTTCCCCCATTGACCCTCGCACTTGCATGCTCGCAGCTAAATACAATCGTACGTGTCGATTGACATGCGACAAAAACTTACATCTTGCGCCAGGGATGTTGGGGCGCTCCATGTCGTACGTCTATTGAACAGGAGGCGAAATCGGGATAGACTCCTCATCCAATACTTGTGAGGTGAACAAAATGGCTGGCCAGCCACAGCCGGGACCAGAAGTGGGTGACCGACCTGCCAACGAACGCCTTGATTCCTGGAAGGAAATTGCTGCCTACCTTGGGCGCGATGTTCGTACGGTCCAACGCTGGGAGCGGACCGAAGGGCTCCCGGTAAATCGACACCTCCATCAAGCACAGTACACCGTTTACGCCTTCCGGCCCGAAATTGACATTTGGATGAGAGCGCGCCGCCCCCCGAGTGAACCCATGGTGTTGGTGCCCTCTCAAGTGCCGTCCCGTCGCGGATTAGCGGTGCTCCCCTTCGAGAACCTGAGCGGAGACGCCGAGCAAGAGTATTTTAACGACGGGCTGACGGAAGAGATGGTGGTGCAGCTTGGCCGGTTGCGGCCAGACAAACTTGGCGTCATCGGGCGCACCACGATGATGCAATACAAGGGCACGCAGAAGAGCATCGGGGAGATCGGTCGCGAGCTGGGCGTGGATTACTTGCTCGAAGGCGGCGTGCGCCGATCCGACCATCGCGTTCGGATCACAGCCCAATTGATTCGAGTGAGTGACCAGACTCACCTTTGGGCCGATTCCTACGAACGGCCGATTGAGGACGTTCTCGCGATTCAGATCGGCGTTGCCGAACGGATCGCCCGCTCACTCGCGATGGAGCTGCTTCCCGAGCAGCACGCAGAGCTTTTCCGCACGTCCACTGCAAATGCAGCCGCGCATGATTCTTATTTGCGTGGTCTCTACTTACGAAATACGCGCTCTGAAGAAGGATTTCTAAAGGCCATTGAGAATTTCCAGCGGGCCGTAGCCCGGGATCCGGAATACGCGGCTGCTCACGTTGGCTTGGCAGTGTGCTATGTCACGCTGGGCTGGTATGGAGCGTTGCCAACAGTCGAGGCATATCGCAGGGCTACGACAGCTGCGAGGCGGGCGCTCGCGCTCGACGACGGGCTTGCAGAGGGTCACACAGCGCTGGGCTATGCGAAGCATCTCTACGAATGGAACTGGAGCGCGATTGAAGCCGAGCATCTCCGTGCTCTGGAACTAAATCCCAGCTACGTCACGGCCCACCAGTGGTACGCCCTATTTCTGGCGGCAGTGCAACGTTTCGATGAAGCTCTTGCCCAAATGCAGCGCGCCTTGGAACTTGATCCGTTTTCGCTGGTCATCAATGCACACTTGGGGTGGCTTCTTTACTTTCTGCGCGAGAATGATCGCGCGATTCAACAGCTCGAAAAGACTGTGGAAATCGAGCCTAACTTTGAGGTGTCCCGCTACTTCCTCGGACTGGCGTACGAACAAAAGGGGATGTACGCTGAGGCCATTGAAACCCTGAAGATTTCTTACGATCTTTCGGGCCGGCACCCGGGCGCTCTTGCAGGTTTGATCCACGCCTGCGGCCGGGCGGGCAGGGACGCGGAAGCGCGCGGATTTCTGAAGGAAATGAAGGGAATACAAGAACACAGGTTTGTCTCCCCCTACTTTTATGCCTTAGCCTATTCGGGCTGTGACCAAAAAGATCTGGCCTTCGAATGGTTTGAAAAAGCTCTGGACGATCGTTCCGGGTGGCTTGCGAATCTCAATATCGAGCCGGGCCTGGATCCGCTTCGTTCGGACCGGCGGTTTCAAAATTTAGTCAGACGCGTCGGCCTCCCATCAAAACCAGCTCGCGCCCAGTGATCTCAGCCGTTAACGCTAACGGTTAAAGGGCGCTCGCGGGAACGAGTGTCCCATCCACTGCCGGCGATTGGCATTTCCCGGAAAGATCATCGGCAACCTCTTCATCCAGTCCCCCAGCGCTATCAGTCAGCATGGTTGGCCGAAAGTAGTCTGCAAATTTTGCAGAAACTGGGAAAGCAGGCGTGTAAGTGCTGTCAAGACCTTCTGTTGTCCTTAGATACGTCCATAAATGTTTTCCTTCAATACCCGAATAGATGTGGGAGTGCCGTCGTCAGTGCAGGAACGTATGTGATCAGCAACACTCCGGCAGACAATACAAGGACCACTGGAAAAACTGCCCGTAAGACCTCCGGTACCGTTTTGCCGAAACGGAAAGAAGACATCAAGAGATTCAAACCGACCGGCGGGGTCAAATACCCAAGTTCCATATTTGCCAGGAAGATGATCCCGAGGCGTACCGGGTCAATTCCGAATGCCGCTCCCAGGGGAACCAGTAGGGGAACCTCAACGACGATCGCCGGATAAATTTCCATCAGGCAGCCAACCACCAATAGAAAAACATTTAAGAGCAGCAGGAACAGAAGTGGAGAATGAATCGTTTGGGTTGTCCACTCAACCGCGCGCGTAGGGATTTCGGCATCCACCAGGTAATTCGTGAACCCCAGTGACACACCCAGGATCAGGAGCACGCCTCCGATCAGCAATCCACATTCGGTGGTCACTCTGGGGACGTCTTGAATAATTTTCAAATCGCGATGGACCAAGGACACGATCAAAAACGCATAGAGCGCCGTGAGCGCGGCTGTTTCGACGGGAGTGGCCAGTCCGCTAAACAACGGAACACAGGCCACGACAGGCATGGCCAGCTCCCACTTTGCTTCCCAGAGCGCGATTCGCGCTTCGTTCAGGTCGAACTTGCGGCCCTCACTCTTGGTTGCCCTGCCCTGCCCGATGCCCCAGATCGCGGTCGCGACGATCAAAACGAAAGCGGGAATGATGCCGCCAAGAAACATCTGCTCGATGGGAACCCTCGCCACGATGGCATAGAAGATCAGCGGCAAACATGGAGGAAGGAGAAGCCCAAGCGATCCCGACCCCGTCAACAATCCCAGCGCATTCTTTTCCGTATAGCCCGCGGCATTCAGGACGGGCATGAGCAATCCGCCCAGAGCAAGGATCGTTACGCCTGAGGCTCCCGTGAAGGAAGTGAAGAACGCGCACACCAGCACCGTCACAATCGCCGGGCCTCCGCGGAATTGTCCGAAAAGTGCGTAGAACACGCGGATCAGACGCTTTGGCGATCCGCCCTCCGCGAGAAAATATCCCGCCAGGGTAAACAGCGGCAGGGTGGGAAGTGATGGATTGGTGACCAGCGTGTAATGGGCGATGGGAATTGCCGCAATCGGCTGGCCAGCGCCTGCGAAAAGAATCATCGCCGTCCCGCCCAGCGTCACGAAAGCCGGTGCGCCCAGTAAGGAAACAAGAAATAGAATCCCTAATGAAACTGGAAGAAAGTGCTGAAAGTTGCCCTGCGAACGCATCACGAACGCCGTCACCAGCATGGCGCATGCCGTCGCAGCCGCACGTGTCCGCCACTTTGCTGACGTGTGCAGTAGAATTCGGATTGCGATGGCCATGAATCCAATGGGAAGAACGCACTCGATCACCCAGACTGGAATTCCATAAGCCAGAATTTTTCCCGCTTCGCGTTCAGTTTGCACAAATTGGTAAGCGGCGAGGCACAAGAACCCGGAGACTGTCGCCGACACGCTGCTTGAGAGAAACCGGGACGCGCTTTTCAAGGATCCTTTCTGGAAAGATTCGCCAAGGGTCGAGAGCGAAAGCAATCTCCCTTCGCGGGCGGCGATTGCGCCCCCAAGCATTCCAACCACAAGCACCATGTGCTGAACAATTGAAGTGGAGGCGGGTATGCCTGTGTGAAATAGGCGGCGCAGGAAGCTCTCTGCAAGTGGAATCACGACCATAGCAAACAGGGCCACGGACACAACAGCGTTCTCCAAACCTTTCAGAGCGCCGGCCCATGAGGACCGCCACCTGAAGGGCTCGATGCGACTTGCGGCCGCCGGAGCTTCGCCGATCATTTTTCAGATGATCCTTCCCTGGCGCGGTAGTCGCGGAGTATCTCCACAACTTTGTCAAACACGTCGGCGGGCACCACGCGGCCACGGACTTTTGGATAGGTACCCTCCGCGAACTGACGCCACTCTTTTTCCATTTCTGGGCTAACAGCATGAACCTGAAGGCCACGCTTCTTCATGGCTTCCAGCGCCGCCTGGTTTTCCTGGCGGCCTTGATTCTGGAACTCCTGGCCGCACTCGGCTGCGGCCTGACGCATCGCATCCTGCTGGGCCGGCGGAAGCGAATCCCAGGACGCCTTGGTGACAATCAAGACCCCCACGAGTGGCAACCAGTTCACTTCGAGCATATGGTGAGTCACCTGGAAGAACTGGCTCGTAAGGGCGTGGAGCGGCACCGTCGCTAAAGCGTCGACCATTCCCGTTTGCAGACCGGTCAGCGCGTCGGACCATTCGAGGAGCACGGGGTTGTACCCGATTGCCTTCATGATTTCGGATTGGTTGTTATCACTTTCGCTTACCAGAATTTTCATCTTTCTAAAGTCTTGTGGGAGCATCGCGGGCTCTTTTGAAAAGAACCGCACCCAACCCGCGTCCATCCAGAACAGGACGACAAAACCTTTCTCTGCAAGACCCCGCTCGAGGTCTGGCGTCAGTTTCGCGCGCACGTAGGCAGCTTCATCGAGCGACCGGAACATGAGCGGCATCTTTTGTAGCGCGCTCACCGACGGGTTGATCTCCGCTAGTCCCGTGACCGTGAGTACCGCAGCCTGGAGCTGACCAATACGCATCCGGCGTACGGTTTCAGACTCACTGCCCATCGTGCCGTCTGCGTAAATCGTCAGGTTCAACGTGCCGCCAGACGCTTGCTTCCACTTCGCGCCCATCACCTGCAAGCTGTGGTGGTACGAAGTCCCGGAAGGAACCATCGTTGCGAGTCGAATCCGGGTTTGCGCTGAAGCTGCAGATGCGAGTCCTAATGTGATCGAGAGCAGCGCAAACGTCCGGGCCACTCTTCGCCATGTTCTGGACCCCTGATTTATGGAGCCTCGCATTTTTAACCTCCGCTCATTTCACGAATAGCTCGTCTTCGCGGGAACGCAGCCATCGCGCGCGGCGCCGCATGATGATGTTGCTAAGCCGCCATTCCGGACGCGCGTCGGGATCCACCGCCAAGGCCTTGCTCAACAAGGATTCGAACTCTTCTCGATCTTGGTTGCCTACCGAAACTGCCTCCGCGAACGCAACGTAAGGCGACGCGCTCTGGCCGGAAGTGAGTTCAACTGCACGTTCGAAGTGCTTCCGGGATCTCGACGCTGAATCCTTGCTGGCTCCGACGCGAACACTTTCGTAGGTAATCAGAAAGTTGTGTATCGCTCCGAAGTCATAATCCGGATCGAGTTCGAATGCCCGGTCAATCAATGCTTCCACGATCAGTTGATCCGCAACCATCTCAGGATTGTCCTTGGACAATGCGATCGCCGCGCCCCAGGAAGTTGCAGTCCAGTACAGCATCGGCACGTCGCGCACCGTTGTTTTCCTCAGGGCAGTCTTTGGGTTTTTTCGAAGTTGCATCTCGAGGCCCGGGAATCTCGTCTCCAGGCCACGCAGGCCGTAGTTGCGAGCGCGAAGATAGAGACGCCGGGCGCGAGCTCGAAGGGCATCCGCCTTTCCTAAATCCCTATCCTCAACTTGCTCCGCGGGTTGTTGTACGAATACGTATGCGTACTGTGTGAAACCACTTGATGCAGCGAAGAGAAGCCCGCGATGCCGCGGGCTCTCCGCCAGCAGGCCCTCCATGAGTTTTAAACTGAATGGCAAGGCTTCCCCAACTAGATCAGGATCATCGTCCGATGCAAAATTCGTCCCGCCACTCGCGAGAGAATCACCGAGTTTGTTGATCGCGAATTTCTTCACCGAACATCCACTGATTACCGTGAGCGCGAGCACAAGCAAGAAGGCCAAGCTAAATCGTAGTAGTCCCTGCGAGCTCGAGTCTTGACCGCACACACGCACACCCATCCGCGCGGAGTTCTCCTCCCTGCGGATTTGATATGCCAGAGGTGCGGTCCAGGGTTTCACTTTTCCTCCGTCCGCTCGTCGCTCTTGCCTGTTTCCGCCTCGGTGGTAGCAATTGCCTCACGTGCGCTCCCCTTGTTCAGATGGAAGATCACAAACTCTCCGATTCCGGCATCGTTGGTAAACTGCACGGTGAGAAAGTGCTTCTTCGAGTGGGCGAACACGAAAAGGGGTGAGATCAGAACCGCCTCTGCATACCGTGGTGTAGACGTCTGTTCATACAGAACGGATTTGGTCGAGCTGTACTTGATGCTTAGAGCTGAAGATCCTTTTGCATCCAGGAACTCGATGGTTTTTTGCTCCGTGTTGAAAAACAAAGTTCCCTTGAACGCAGGCGCTGCCTTCTTTTGACCGGAAGAAGTGGCCTGCATGTACTCGACATGATCAAATTTGTTGGCCTTCCCTTGGATCTCCCTTCCGTAGGCCAAAGAACTAAGAAAGGCGATCGAGGCAACAAGTGTCACGATTTGCTTCATCGCATTTTCTCCTTTGCGCGGCCGGGACGTCTTCTGGGCCTCGAGGCGGCGCGAAAATCACTCGCAACTTTCGCGAGTGCCATCCAATCCAAATCAAATTCCGTTGCTATTTACCCGGTATCTACCTGATTAATCGTGCGACATGCTACGCGCATGCTGTGGAGGCCGCAAGCGACAAAGAGCGATAGCGCTGATTTAACAGGAAATGTCGCGCTTTGTCGTCGCGAGCTCGACAGAGTAGGAATAGTTTGTTTGATTACCCCACCCACGGGGCGAGAGATGATGTGCCAGACGGCATAAGCCAAGACACACGATGCTGCAGCGGCGAGTGGAACTTCGGCTTACACGTATTTCCGAATGCTTAGGCAGTCCCGTTCGTTGTCTAAGTTGATCAGCGTATTGGTCAGTTGGCCTTTGACACGGTAGAGGTCTGCGGTTCGAGTCCGCACGGACCTGCCATATTTCTCAATAACTTACGAGGAAGCGATGGCGCGATTTGTGGTGTTTGTGAGGTGATTTGTCACTTTACCGCCTCGTTCTGGCTGGTGGCTTGACGCTGCTTGCCGTGGTTGAGCTGACAAATCCAGGGCCGAGCGTTTTGCCGCTAATTTGCGTTCCGCTTGGCGCCCCCTGGGTTAAATTGCCGGACGCGTCTCTACCGACCGCCCACGGTTCGTGCCACCAGACGCCCGATGAGCTTCAGAATCGATATGGCCGATAACTTCGAAGACACTGAGCGAAGAATGAGAGCGCTGCCGTCTTCATTCTTGATGCAAAATTGTGTGAATCAGGATTTAAGGTTCTGAGAGCACTCAAAGAGAACTCGGTATGAAGTTGCCCGCATTCCACAACTCGACCCCTTCGGGACCCATTTCGGTAGAATGGCAAAGCGTTGAAGCCCGTCAATTGTGGCTCTCCTCTTCCGGTATTATTGTCTCCTTGCTCTTGACATTGGGAATCGTATCTTTCGTACTTCCGGCATTCATTCCAGGCTTACAAGTCTACTATTCGGTTGATACGAACCTGGCGGTGCATGCCCTGGTGGGTTTGGTGCTGCTCTTCGATCTTTACGTTATATTTCAGCAGCTCCAACTTTATCGATTTCGTAAACAGATCGCGGAACGAGAGGAACTCTTCCGGCTGATCAGCGAAAACGCAGCCGACATGATCGCAGTTGTGGACGTGAATGGTCACCGCCTGTATAACAGCCCGTCCTATCAAAAGCTACTTGGCTACTCCCTTGAGGAATTAAGGCAAACTTCAGGGTTTGAGCAAATTCACCCGGATGACCGGGAAAAAGTGATGGAGGCAGCCCGAGAAGCCAAACGATCGGGCCAAGGCCGCCGAGTGGAATATCGCATCCTTCACAAAGACGGACATTGGCTGTCTTTGGAATCCACTGCCAGCGTGATCAGGAATCGTTCCGGAGAAATCGAGAAACTGGTGATTGTGAATCGAGACATCACGGAACGTAAACAACTGGAGATGCAGGTTCTTCTCTCTCAAAAACTCGAGGCCATCGGCAGGTTATCGGGTGGGGTAGCCCATGATTTCAACAACCTGCTGGGAGTTATCATTGGCTACAGTGAGGAGCTGCAACAAAGAATAGGTCCGGATGACCCTTACCGCGAAGCAGTCGACGAAATTCAAAACGCAGGAAAGCGGGGAGCCTCGTTAACGCAGCACCTGTTGGCTTTCAGCCGGAAGCAAGTTCTTGAACCATCTCTCCTCGACCTGAACACAATTGTAAACGAAGCGGGGAAAATGCTGGAACGGGTGATCGGTGAGGATATCGAATTGGAGGTTATTTCATCCTCACAAATCGGAACGGTGAATGCGGACAGAACCCAAATCGAACGCGTCATCTTGAATCTGGCCGTCAATGCGCGAGACGCGATGCCGCAGGGCGGAAAGCTGATCATCGAAATTGCTGATGTCGAATTGGACGAAGCGGCGAGCCGGACGTTTCACACTTCCGTCGTGCCTGGGCGTTACGTCATGCTAAGAGCGACCGATACGGGATGTGGTATGGACCCCGAACTACAATCCCATATCTTTGAGCCCTTTTTCACAACCAAGGAAAAAGGCACCGGTCTCGGATTAGCGACGGTCTATGGGGTTATCAAGCAGAGTTCCGGTTACATCGCGGTTGACAGCGAGCCAGGGAAAGGCACTACGTTCAGAATCTATCTTCCCCTTGCCGCGGACGCGTCGAACAGTGTTCAGGAAAACAAGCCCTCCATAAGCCAACTCCAGGAGCCTCGGACCATTCTGCTCGTCGAAGATGAACAGGCTCTCCTGAAGCTGACGCGCGCAACCCTCAGGAACATGGGCCACACGGTTCTGGAAGCCAAGGATGCTTTTCAAGCGCTCGAGATTTCAAAACAATCAGAGATCCCTATTGATCTGCTTTTGACGGATGTGATTATGCCAGGCATGAATGGGCGCGCCTTGGCTGACATCTTGTCGCACCTCCGTCCGGAAATGAGGGTGCTTTATATGTCCGGGTATTCCGACGGGGTGATTGCCAAACAAGGAGTCTTGGAAACCGGAATTTCAATTCTTCGCAAGCCCTTTACCAGAGAGGAACTCACCCGGCAAGTCGAAGAAGCGCTCTTCGGTGTTCCCCGGTAAAATCAACGGATCATGGAAATTCCAGAAGAATATCTCGCACCCCTGGTGCGATTGAAAGGCGGAGATGGCCGGCTTAGCGGACGCAAACGAATCGCCATCTGAACATGAAACTAGTAGTCATTGACGACGACCCCGCAAACCTAAAGCTCGTACGCTTCGTCTTGGCAAACGAGGGTCTTGAAATTCATTCCGCCTCCGATCCACAGGGTGGCATGGATTTGATACGTCAGACGCGCCCGCAAATCGTTCTTCTCGACCTCGTAATGCCTGGCGTGACAGGAATGGAATTACTGCAAACGATATTGGAATATGATCCTGGCATTGACGTGATCTTGATGACCGGTTATTACTCGACTGAATCAGCGGTGGAGGCGATCCAAAAAGGAGCCTCTGACTATCTTCCGAAACCATTTTCTCCCGAAAAACTCCGGCAGCGAATCCGGCAGTTTGTTGAGGATTCAAGAAAGCGGCAGCGCAGCACAAAGCTTGAAAATGACCTCCTTGAAAACTTTGAGTTCGAGGGGATGGTTGGCCACAGTCCTCTCATGCTTGAACTGTTCTCGAAAATTGGCCGCATCGCTCCGCATTTCCAAAGTGTGCTCGTCACTGGCGCAACGGGGGCAGGCAAAGAGTTAGCAGCGAAAGCTCTACACCATTTGAGCCCAGCACACAAAGGACCTTTCGTGGCCTTGAACTGCTCTTCGATTTCGGAAACGTTGGCTGAGAGCGAATTGTTCGGCCACGTCAAAGGCGCCTTTACAGGAGCGCAGCAGGACAAAGTTGGAGTCTTCGAGTATGCCGACGGAGGGACGGCCCTGTTGGACGAGATCGGCGACATGCCCTTGGCTATGCAGGCTAAACTGCTGCGCGTTTTGCAGAACCACGAGATACAGCGAGTTGGATCGCCCGTGGCCCGCAAAGTAGACGTTCGCGTAGTCGCAGCCACAAATCGGGACCTTCCCGACATGGTGCGGCAAGGCAAGTTTCGGGAAGATCTGTATTTTCGCCTCTGCATGATCGAATTGAAACTACCATCCTTGGCAGAGCGGCTCGAGGATTTGCCAATGCTGCAGCGCTATTTCCTGAAACATTTCGCGGAGCTGTACAAGAAACCATTCTCCGGACTTACTCGGCGGGCGCAGACCCTGCTGGCACGCTATTCGTGGCCGGGCAATGTTCGGGAACTCGAAAACGTCATCGGGCACGCGTGCATGATGACTGAATCCGACGTGATCGACATACGCGACTTGCCCGAGCGAATCCAGAATCAGAATCCAGAGGTCAAAGAGAGTGAAGAACTCTTATCAATGGATCAGCTCGTACGACTGCATGCTCAACGCGTTCTAGGTCACGCCGGCGGAAATAAAGTGCGGGCCGCGGAAATATTAGGGATTAGTCGTACACACCTCTATGAACTTCTCAAGAAAAACATACCGGATCAAGATCAAGCAGATTCAGACTCCCAGGATGAACAATCAAAGCTCCCGGCGCCCAAGAGCCTAGAGGACTCCTAATTCTGCCGCGGAATTCGGCAATGTTTGATAGCGATGCTTCCAGTCTTCCGTCCTTCTGCGGGTTACGTGACGAAAACAGTGAGCGGCCGTCGCTATTGATCGCACCCAAAGTGATCCCCTTGGAAATTGGACCCGAAAATCCCTCAACTTGCCAATTCAGGTCACTGTAGTCCTGCCGTACAGTCGGTCCGCTCCGTAGACAGGGATAAGTGACTGCCCCGAAGGTTGTATCTGTATCTTATTGATTCTAATGCCATAAGAAATATTCCGAAAGGCATGCTACATGCAGTAGGTATTAACGATGATCTAAGTTGCTCGGATCGAGGCGTAGATATGGTGGAAGAAATGACCGAAACAACTGACCGTTCAGTAAAGTTCAATCCACGGGAGCGCCGCGGATATCCGCGCTACCCATTCACAGCAACCGTAGAAGTCGTTGAACCTAAATCCAAAACGCGGATTCAGGGACGGACTAGTGATTTAAGCCGTGGTGGCTGTTACGTGGATACAATAAATTCATTCTCCATGGATACAATCGTGGAGATGCGTTTTAGGAAGGAGAACCAAACCTTCGAAGCCCAAGCGAAGGTAGCTTATTGTTTGGACGGCATGGGCATGGGCTTGAAGTTCATTCCAGCTGCGCCAGAGCAGATGCTTGTTCTCGATAAATGGATAGGCCAGCTAAGTGGGGCGCTACCGTCCGAGCCCGACGTACATGAGCGAGTCGAGCATCCCCGCTTCCAGGGGGCGCCGAAAAACGGCCCTTATTACGTTTTGAACCAGATCATCATCGAACTCACGCGCCAAGGGATATTGTCTGACACCAAATGCAAGGCTCTGCTTCAGCAATTAAATTGCAACGAAGAAGATGATTCTGACTTTTCAACAGCAAAATTGCAATGATAAACAGTTGACCTTGAATTTGAATAGGAGCGTGTCGTATGTCCGTGAAGACTTCATTGTCCGACCTCCCCACGAGCCCTAGAACACAGCGCGTCCTCGCACGAATACCTGTGTGCGTCTTGGGAGAAACGAGTGACAATCTGTCATTCCAGGAATCAACCTTCACTCTGGCGATCAATCCCGATGGCGCGCAGATCTCGCTGACAAGAGGCGTTCTAAAGGGTCAACGCCTGAAGTTGCTCAATGGCCTGTCAGGGCAGGAAGAGGACTGTGTCGTTGCCCTCGTCGAGCCCCGTGAACAAGGACACGCCAACGTGCGAGTTCAGTTCATCGAGCCTCATCCGGAGTTTTGGCATATTTTGTTTCCCCCGGGCGATTGGACACCGCGTCATTCTGAACCAAAATTGCGCAAAGCGATTCACTAGTAGCGCACCAGTGCTTGACCCTTATGCAGGCAGCGCCCGCAATGGCGCGCTCAGTTCGGGAAAACATCGGCGAGGCGTTCCGACCAGAAAACTTACGTTTTCCAGCGGCAAGTGCGCAAAGACGGCGCACTTGCCGGCGACTTTTCGGATTGCTCTTGTTGTCCATAAGGCGTACCCCGATATCTCCAAGGATTTCAAGGTTATCGTCCCATAGCAAAATCCAGAATAAATGGATATCTCTGCCCGACGTTGATTGTAGTTGTTGTGTACAGTCAATCTTCCTGGCGGACAGGGCATAGTATTCGCCATTTCAAGTGCCCGTATCTCATTGATTCTAATAGTACAAGTGGGCCGCCAAAAGGCATTGCGCGTGCTCTCTATTTCTACGATGTCCGAGACCAATCATCTGCGGGGATTAATTAAGACCGGTTGGCAGGTGAATGTGCCTAATGCAAAGACAGTTACAGAGACGATGAGGGGCCAATGATCGTTGTGATCATATTCTGTTTCTCGACCATCGCGGCTTGCCAGTTTGGCGTTTATTACTGGCGCGCGATCATTTTGAGTGTCGCCTCGCAGCCAATCTCCGATCGCGTGCGGACCGCAGTAGGGATTGCGTCAATTGGAACGAATCCGGACGGTTTCCGAATCATTTTGGGTCTGCTCAATATGGCTCCCGATCTGCACGGCTGCAGCGGTGGTTTCAGAGGAATTCGGACTTACTACCTGGTGGTCGAAACACTAGGGCGTTTCATCCCCTCGGTGGCTAGCTGGTCCGAAAATGAGATGGCAACATGCTCGCGTTACGTCGCGGCGGTCTTAGACCAACGCCTCGGACGCAACATTGCATGCACGGCCCAGATTTGCAATAGATAGCTCATCCATCCATAAACATTCTCTTCGCCGCGGGTCTGTCGGGTCATGTCACTGAGCGGCTACGATGTACTTTTTTCCGGGCCAAGCTGGAAACCTAGATCCAAGGTTAAAATTCAGGTTTATATATAGCTTCTGATTGTGGCAAACAATGATCGCGCTGAACGGCATCCTTCCAACGCTTTCCTGAAGCTTGATCCACTACTCAGTCCAGTCAAAAAATTCAACGTTCCCACCGCTGCCTTCGGCGACCACCGCTGCCACGCACTCCGGGGCAGGACAGAAAGACCGCAGGGACCAGCGTGCGGAGTCGGCGCTCTTCAGAATGGCGGGCTGGCTAGGCGTAAGCGACACGTCAAAACTATCCAAAGGAATCTGCAATCCATCGCCGCGTGCTTTCACGTAAGCTTCTTTACGCGTCCAACATAGGAAGAAACCTTCGGTGCGAAGCCCGGCCGGCAGGCCGCGTAGCTCCTCCCGCTCCCGCGCGGAAAAATAGCGTTCAGCAATCTCCATGGTCGCGAATTCCGGCCGGATTTTCTCGATGTCAATGCCCACCTCGCGCTGCACCGCGAAGACATACAAGGCCAGGCCGTACGAATGCGACACGTTAAACCGCAGCGAGGGGCCATCCCCCTCCCGAGAGAAATAGGGCTTGCCTCGGCTACCTTCAAGAATGTGAATGCTCGCTGGTGGCTGCAGGAGATAACGGCTCAGCAGCGCGCGCAAGATGCCGCGTCCCACAATAAAGTGATCGCGGTCGCTAGGAAAAACAAAGCGTTGTGCGCGGGCGCTTTCAGCAGGGAGCAGGTAAGTCGAGAAACGTTGCAGGGAAGCGGGCGGCACATCCAGAGAGGCCCGCCAGATATGCAATTCGTGAGCCGTCAGCGTGACAGCGGTCGGTGGCGTCGACCAAGTGACAATGGGAGGCATCGAGTCGGCCTATGCGCGGGCTAATGCAAGCGAGTCGACTGCCGCAGCGCGGTCCTCTTCTTAAATCGTATCACGCGCTGCTCCATTGGCCGGCCGGCACTTTAGATTCAAGTACATGCCAGCACTCTAAAGCCCCACCCTTGCAAATGCCGCAACGATGGGCAACCAAGGCAAAGATGCGCACTTGCCGCTCAGTGAATTTCGATGATTCGCGCCTGGCGGACGGCCTGAATCGCGCGGAGCTCGCCCATGATTTCCGCTGGAACTTTCTGGTCCACGTTGACGATGCCCATGGCTTCGTTGGAATCCTGCAGGCGGCCAAGGGCGAAGTTGGCGATATTGATTTTGTGCTGGCCGAGCAGTGTGCCGACGCGGCCGATGACGCCGGGGACATCCTGATTGCGGATCAGCAGCAGAAAACCCTTGAGCGGCGCATCGATGTCAATGTTGTTGACACCGAGAACGCGCAAGGCATTGTTCAGTCCAATCATGCCCAAGACAGAAGCAGGCTCACCGGCGGTTCGCAGGGCGACACCCAGTGAATTGTTATACGCGGCGCGTCGCCCGCTGCGCACTTCGACAACTTCGATCCCGCGCGCTTTGGCAAAGTTTCCGGCGTTAATCAAATTGATATGGTCGGCCAGGATCTGGCTGAGAACGCCTTTCAGGACGGCGTTCTTTACCAAATGCGTGTTCAGGTCAGCCAGGCCGCCGTCGTAGCTGATGGAGACTTCCGAGATCGGCTTGTCAGTCAGTTGCGCGACAAAGTTGCCCAACTTTTCGCCCAATTGGAGGTAGGGCTCGAGTTTTTTGAACTCCTCGGGCGAAATAGCGGGCATGTTGACGGCATTCCGCACCGCTCCGCTGACCAGGTAATCGCGCAATTGTTGGGCGATGCGCGTACCAACCACTTGTTGCGCTTCTTCGGTCGAGCCGGCGATGTGCGGCGTGGCAATCACATTGGGGTGTTGCACCAGCCGGGGCTCCGCCGGCGGCTCGGATTCGAACACATCAAGTCCGGCGCCGGCCACCTGCCCGCTCTCGATCGCCGCGAGCAATGCCGCTTCGTCCACCAGCTCACCGCGCGCGCAGTTCACGATTCGAACGCCCTTTTGTGTAAGCGCGAGATTTTTGGCATTGATCAAATGTGTGGTTTCCGGAGTCAGCGAGCAGTGCAGGCTGATGAAATCGCTTGTCTTCAACACCTCTTCGAGCGGCAGCAGACGAATATTCTGCTCGGTGGCCAAGATGGCGGATACATAGGGATCGAAGGCCACGACCATCATCTTGTGAGCCTGCGCCAGGCGCGCGACTTCGGTGCCAATTGTGCCAAGGCCGATCAAGCCCAGCGTTTTGTCACGCAATTCGCTGCCGGTAAATTTCTTTTTTTCCCACTTACCTGCCTTCATCGAAGCGTCGGCCTGCGCTACCGGATGCGCCAGGGACAGCAGCAGCGTCATGGTATGTTCGGCCACGCTGATGGCATTTCCCCCGGGCGTATTCATGACCAGGACGCCCTTGCGGGTGGCGGCTTCCAGGTCGACGTTGTCCACGCCCACGCCGGCGCGCCCGATCACCACCAGGCGTTTGGCGGTTTCGAGCAGTTCGGCGGTCACTTTCGTCGCGCTCCTCACGACCAGGGCGTCGGCATCGCGGATTTCCACCGCGACTTGGCCCTTGGTCTTGGGAAGATTCACGACCTCCCAGGCAGGATTCGCTTTCAGGATTTCTACAGCGCGGTCGGGAAGGCTATCTGCGACAAGGATTTTCATTTTGTTTTTAATCATCCAGGAAAAGTTTCACGACACATCGCGTAAACAGCACAGCGTACCATGGCCAAGACTAGACTCAGCTTCAGCTGCTAAAGCCGCATCGATCGCGCCGGCCTTATGTCACGGCACACAATTTCTGTTAGGACGACCGCCGCAAATATACATTCTGCGCTGCACGAACGCCGCTTCCTAGTTCGACTTTGTGTCCGACTTTCAGTAGAGCGATTTCCAGTCCTCCGAGCACGGCCAGCAGATCCAGAAAATCGTAATAACCCAGATGCGCCACACGGAACATGTGGCCCTTCATCGATCCCTGGCCGTCGGTAAGGATGGCGCCGAAGCGCGCACGCATTTCCTTGACCAACTTGGTCGATTCAATTCCCGCCGGGGCGTTGATCGCGGTCATCGCATTCGCCGGGAAACTCGGGGCGAAATGAGTAAGTCCCCAAGCCGTGGCAGCCTCGCGCGTCGCCTCGGCCAGCAGTGCGGCATTGGCGATCAGGTTTTCCAGACCCAACTGCTTGATGTAGGTCAATGCCGCATGCAGGGTGACCACCAGCGAAGTCGCCGGCGTGTAACTGGATTCGCCCTTGGCCAGGCTCTTGCGCTCCTTGGCGTAGTCGAAGTAATAGCGCGGCAACTTTGATTTTTCAATCTGCTTCCAGGCCTTATCGCTCACGCTCGCGAACGCCAGGCCCGGCGGGATCATGGTCGCTTTTTGCGAGCCGCCAATCATGACGTCAATGCCCCACTGGTCAGGGTGCAGCTCGGTGGTCCCCAGTCCAGTGATGGAATCCACGACCAGGCAGCAATCCGGCAGAGTCCTGACAATCTCGCCGAGCGCCTTGACGTCATGCAGCACACCGGTGGAACTTTCCGTCGATTGAATGAATACCGCTCGGAAATCTGTTCCGGAGCCTAGATGTTTTTTCATTTCGCTGATGGGAAGCGTCTGGCCGTAAGGAGCTTGGACCACGACGGATTCAATGCCGTAAGCTTTCGCGAGTTCCACCCAGCGTTCGCCGAATTTTCCCGCAGTTCCGATCAGGACGCGGTCGCCGGGAGAGAGCAGGTTCGACATTGCGCCTTCCATAGCGCCGGTGCCGGAACATGCGAACACGATAACGTCGTTCTTGGTGTTGAAGTAGTAGCGCAGCAGGTCAAGGGTCTCGCGCATGAGCGTCCGGAAAGCGTCGGTGCGGTGGTGCAAGGTCATCGTCAGCGCGCGCAGTTGCGCTTCCATCAGCAGAGGAGTCGGTCCCGGCGTAAACAGTCTTTCTTTAATGATTCCTGGCATGGGAGTATTTTCAGTCCGTTCTATTTGGATTAGGGGAGTATCTGGTCAACACACTACTAGCCCGGATTCGATGGCCACGATTTCACGATACGTCCGCCCTATCAATCGACTTCAAGTGCCAATACAAGTTAAGGGATGGCGCGGATTTGGTCAACTCCGGCAGAGACATTCCTCCAGGCATCGCTTGCGCCGCCGGTGTCCGCGTGCGAAAATTCAAATCGCCCGGCAATCTCCGAGCGCTGCAGAAGGAAATGCTTTCCCCGCTGGAAATGGCGATATCGTCTAAGGGTTAGGACGTGGCCCTCTCAAGGCCAAAATCCGGGTTCGAATCCCGGTATCGCTACCACCTGTGCTTATGAAAATTCGATTCGCTGTGGTTCGTTAAATCAATCATTGGCAGAGGTAGCCGATTTCGCTGTATTGTAAGCAATTGACCTTGAGCCTTACATGTTGAGGCGTAACCGGGTACCTGCCGGATACGTCCATTTAAGTAGAAGCAATTCGATTCATTAGGACTGATAGGACGGATATGGCAATTTCTGATCCCTCACATAACAAAGTGCTCCAAATACCATCTGAGATACATCCGCGCCAGGAAGGCTCGAACCAGCCGAACAAGCAAGGCTGGCTATGGGTTCTTATTCTCCTGGTGTTAGCTGGAGGAGGATATTTTTATTACCGCGCGCACACTTCGGCTGCGAGCAAAGCGGGGCCAGCTCCCGGTGGCAGAGGCGCTTCGGCGGGTCCGGTTTCGGTCGCCGTCGCAACGGCTTTGAAACAGGACATTCCGTATTACCTTTCGGGTTTGGGTTCGGTAACGCCTTTCAACACCGTCACCGTGAAAAGCCGAGTTGACGGCCAGCTTCAGAAGGTTTACTTCACCGAGGGGCAGTTTGTCCATGAAGGCGACCTGCTTGCGGAAATTGATCCCCGCCCCTTCCAAGTGGCCTTGGAGCAAATGCAGGGCCAGTTGGCGCGCGATCAGGCCCAGCTCAACAACGCCCGAGTGGACTATGCCCGCTACGATCAGTTGCACAAAGAAGGCGTTGTCGCTCAGCAGCAAGTGGATACCCAAAATGCTTTGGTAGGACAATTGGATGGTGCGATACGTGCCGACCAGGCGCAGATGGACAATGAAAAATTGCAACTGGTCTATTGCAAAATTACCGCGCCTTTGACAGGCCGGGTTGGATTGCGCCTGGTTGATCAAGGCAATATGATTCGTGCGACGGACCCAAACGGGTTGGTGGTCATCACTCAGGTGCAGCCCATAGCAGTGCTGTTTACCCTTCCGGAAGATAGCTTGCAGGACGTGATCCAACACATGAGGCGCGGGGAATTGGCGGTGGAAGGCTTCAGCCGCGACAATCAAACTAAACTGGCCACGGGCAAGCTGGTCACCATCGACAACCAAATCGATCCCACCACCGGGACGGCTCGATTCAAGGCTGTTTTCACCAACCAGGATCTGTCACTTTGGCCAAATCAATTTGTAAATATCCGGTTGATGCTTGACGTGCGCAAGGATGCCATCGTCGTCCCACTGGCTGCCATTCAGCGCGGTACGCAGGGGACGTACGCCTACACCGTGAAGAACGGCCACGCAAATCTGCAGCCCGTGCAGGTGGATTTGACGCAAGGCAACATCTCTCTGATTGCCAGCGGCATTGCGGAAGGGGATCAGGTCGTGGTGGATGGGCAGGACAGGCTGCAGTCCGGCTCCTTAGTGGAGCCGCACAGCAATTCACCCAGCGGGCCCGGCAATGGTTCCGGGAGCCCTGGTGGAAGCCCTCGAAGAGGCCCTAACGGTTCCGCAAATCCTGATAACGCTCGAGGTCCGAATGGTGGTCCGGCAGCAGCGGGAGACCCCTCGCCAGGCGCAGACCCCACACGATCGGGGACTCCGAAACACAAGCGCGCTGAAAAACAGAACTAATGAATCCCTCAAAGCCATTTATCCTTCGTCCGGTCGCGACTTCTCTGCTGATGGCGGGGATTCTGTTGGCTGGCGCGGTGGCCTACCGGCAGCTTCCGGTTTCAGCCCTGCCGCAGGTTGATTACCCCACCATCCAGATTCTCACCTTTTATCCGGGGGCGAGTCCTTCGGTGATGGCGTCGTCTGTGACCACGCCTCTGGAGCGGCAATTCGGGCAAGTGCCGGGTCTTAACCAGATGACGTCCACCAGTTCTTTTGGAGCATCGCTCATCACGCTCCAATTTGTGCTGGATTTGAATATTGACGTTGCCGAGCAGCAAGTACAGGCAGCCATCAATGCCGCGACGAACTTCCTGCCTCCCAATCTTCCCAACCCGCCAATTTATAGCAAGACCAATCCTGCCGACACACCCGTCCTTACGCTGGCGCTGACTTCCGATACGCTTCCGCTGACGAAACTGGAAGATCTGGCAGACACCATGCTTTCGCAGAAAATTTCGCAACTCCCCGGCGTCGGATTGGTAAGCATTAGCGGCGGCCAGAAGCCTGCCGTGCGAATTCAGGCCAACCCGACGGCGCTGGCCTCCTACGGCTTGAGCCTGGAAGACTTGCGCATCGCCTTGGCGCAGGCGAATGTAAACCAGGCCAAGGGCAATCTGGATGGGCCGCGCCAGGCGTTCACGATTTGGGCAAACGATCAGTTGCTTTCCAGCGATGCGTACAAGCCCATTGTTGTGACCTACAAGAATGGCGCTCCGGTGCGCGTCATGGATGTGGCCAACGTGATTGACGGCGCGGAAAACGTCAAGCAGGCCGCCTGGGAAAACGATAAGCCCGCGGTGATCGTCAACATTCAGCGGCAGCCTGGCGCGAATATTATCAATGTGGTGGATCGCATTCAGGGTTTATTGCCGCAATTGAAGGCCTCGCTGTCATCCTCGGTTCAGGTGGCGATTCTGACCGACCGCACCACCACCATTCGCGCGTCGGTAAAAGACGTGCAGTTCGAGCTGATGCTGACGGTGGCGCTGGTGGTGCTGGTGATTTTCCTGTTCCTGCGCAGTCTGGCGGCCACGGCGATCCCCAGCGTGGCCGTGCCGCTTTCGCTGGTGGGAACCTTTGGCGTGATGTACCTGCTGGGCTACAGCCTGGACAATCTATCGCTAATGGCGCTGACGATTTCGACTGGGTTTGTGGTCGAC
>JBGOVX010000181.1:0-7020 GCA_041478355.1 Terriglobia bacterium
ATCTTTGACTCTCAGAAGATAAAGACGCGGAACGTGGCCACTTCGGTTTCCGGCCACTCGGTGATCGTCAAGCGCGTCACGCTCCCAATCATGACTGAAGAAGAATTGTACGACCGTATTCAGTCGGAGGCCGGCGAGAACATCCCGTTCGATATCGCCGACGTGAATCTGGATTACCAATTGCTTGAGACGCTGGACTCGCAAATGGACGTCCTTCTGGTGGCCGTAAAAAAAGATAAGATTCTGAATCACACCAACGTTTTGGCGCAGGCCGGAAAAAATTCGATGGTGGTGGACATTGACGCCTTCGCGCTGCAGAACTGCTACGAAGTGAACTACGATCCCGACCCCGGACAGACCATCGCTCTGCTCAACGTGGGCGCCAGCGTGATGAACATTAATATCGTGCGCGCCGGGATCCCGTTATTTACCCGCGACGTTTCGGTGGGCGGCAACCAGTACACCGACGCGCTGCAGAAGGAACTCGACCAGAGTTTTGAAGACGCCGAAAGACTGAAAAAGGGCGAGAATATCGCCGGTATTGCCGAGGAACATCGGGATACGATCCTGCGTTCGGTCACCGATATTTTAATTCTGGAAATCCAGAAGACCTTTGACTTTTTTCGCGCCACCGCATCCGGCGAGTCCATTCAGAAAATCGTGGTGGGCGGCGGCAGTTCTCGTGTGCCAGGATTGATGGATGCGCTGCGGGAAGAATTTGCGATTCCCGCCGAGGAATTGTATCCCTTCCGCAAAATCGTGATTAATCCGGCAAGACACAAAGAAGAGCAAATCCGTGAATTCGCCCCGCGATTGGCAATCGCCGTGGGTCTGGCGCTCAGGAGTTTTGACGAACCATGATTCGAATCAATTTACTGGGGAGAACGCGACCTAAGGCGGCCCGCACCTCCGTGCCGCTGGAAGCGACGCTGCAGTACGTTCTGATTGCGATTGCGATCGCGGTCAGCGCCGGCATCCTTTATGGGCACTATTTGCGCATGGATAAAGAGGACAAGCAGGTTCGCGCGCATATCCAAAAGCAGATGGGCGAAAAGGCCCGGCTGGAACATCTCAAGCAGGAAGTGGATAACTTCGAGAAGCAAAAAATCGTTCTACAGCAAAGAATTTCGATCATTGAAGACCTGCAGCGGAACCGCACAGGCGGGCAGGAACTTCTGGAAGCGATTGCCAACACCGTGGGGCGCACCGACACGCTGTGGCTCACTTCAGTAGATCGCAAAGCAAATTCGTTGACGATTATGGGGTCGGCGGGTTCTCTCAACGCCGTCGCGAATTACATCACGCAATTAAAGAGATCCGGATATTTTCAGCAGGTCGAAATCAAGGAGTCGCATCAGGACACCGCTAACAAGGCAATACAAATATTCATTTTCAGCCTAACAGCCGATTTTGGCCTGCCGCCATCTTCCGGCGCCGCCACTTCCACAAATTCATCTACCGCCAACACGCCTGGTTCTAACAAAGGCGCGGCGGGAAAGATCTAGGGGGAGGGATGGCCATCTCGTTCCACGAATACCCATGGTACTTGCAAGCGCTGGTCTTCTTTGCGCTCGCTTTGATCATTATTGGAGCCGGCGAATATGTGCCGATGTCCCCTGTGGCGGCGATACGCGTCACACTGCAGGAAAATCAAACCAAAGATTCGGACCTGAATCGCCAGGTGGCTGAATTGCAGGTGTATGAACGCCGGAACGCGGAATTTAAACTGGAAATGACGGCGCTCGAAAAACAATTGGATACCTTGAAGACCATCGTTCCCGAAGAAAAAGAACTGGACGGATTCATTCTACTGGTCCAGGGAGCGGCCGCGGCCTCCGGCGTGCAAATTCGGAGCCTGAGCGCCAGCGCGGTCGTTGCCAAGGACTATCACTATGAACTGCCGTTCCAAATTGAAGTGGACGGACCGTATTTCAACATTATGGATTTCTTTTCCCGGCTCAGCCGGCTGTCTCGAATCATAAATGTGGGCGACCTGACGTTCAATGGCCTTGCCGATCCTAGGAGCGCGAAATATCCGGTGCGTCCCGGCACCACGGTCACTGGCAGGTGCGTGATTACAACATTTTTCAGCAAGCCCGGGGAAACGGCGCCAGCTGCGGCCGGAAAGAATCAACCCGCCCGCAAATAGGCGGAATTGAGCCGACTATGCGACTCGCTAAAATATCGCGAACACTATTACTGATGGCCCTGCCGCCGGTTTTAATGACTTGCGCGTTGGCGCAAGATCATCCCAACGTTCAACCGTCCAACGTGCGCGATCAATTGAATCAGGCTCCTGCGCAGCCGCCAGCGAAAGTGAATACGCCGCCTACACCTGCAACTCCTGGTGCGGCTGCTAAGGCGCCCGTTGCGCCAAAAACCGCCACAAAAGCGGAGCCGCAACAAAACGCAAAGCCCCAAGCTGCGCCCCAGGCATCAGCGAAAGCTCCCGCACAGCAGCCAGCCACGGGGAACACGCCGCCTAAACCTGCGACTCCTGGTGCGGCTGCCAAGGCGCCTGTTGCGCCAAAACCCGCCGCAAAACCAGAGGCGCAAAAAACCGCGAAGGTGCCTGTCGAAAGGCTTGCCGAAGAAAAGGTTTTGGTGTCTCACCGAGATCCATTCGATGCGCTCCTCAGCAGTGCTCATACCGGGAGCGCTATACCAGAAAACCTCCCCCCCGGGAAAGCCGGGTTGGTAGTGAACACGTTGCATCTGGACGGTCTTGTTCGTGGCCCAGGCGGGATGATTGCAGTCGTGTCGAACCCGCAACAGCGCATATATTTCCTGCGGGAAGGCGACAAACTCTATGACGGCACGGTCGGGCGCATCACGCTAGAAGACATTTCGTTTCAAGAGATTGGGAAAGACGCATTTGGAAAAGCTATCGATCGTGAAGTGACCAGGCGGCTTTACCCAAGACCAGGAGAATTGCAATGAAGATCAAATGCCCAACCCTCAGGTTCGGTTGGCTACTGCTGGTGGGCGCAGCGGTGTCGGCACTGCCCGCGAACGCGCAGGTGACTCAGGAGATCGCAACGAGCACTGCCTCGCTCTCGGCCTCGACTTCCATATCGAATGTCGACGTGTCCCGTACCGGGCAGCAGACGGCCGTGCGCATCAGCGGCACGCAAGAACTTCATTACCGGACATTTCGCCTGGACGACCCGCCGCGACTCGTCCTGGACTTTGCGAATGCGCGCTCTGGTGTCGCTCACAATACAGTGCCCAGCGACTTCGCACCGGTTCGAGGCGTCCGCATTGGTCAGCCGAATCCCGGCCAAACGCGTGTGGTGATCGATCTTGCAACAGTGGCTGCTTTCCATGCGCAGGCGGATGGCTCGAATCTTACGGTTTCCTTTACCGATGATTCGATTTCGAAAATTCCGGTGGCAATCCATCCGGTTACAAAGCGCCACCTGACACAGAAAGTAGCTTCCATCCAGGCTCCAGAGATGCCGCTTCCGGCTTGGCTGACGGGAAACAGCCTGGCGCTGGGACGCCCTGCCGCCGAGCCACCCGCTCCTGAAGTTCAAGGTGCGCCGGCTCCGTCTGCCCCGCCGCTTCCAGCGGTTCCCCAAAGCTCTGCCAATGCTTCGTCCGACAAAAAGTACACAGGAGATCCGATTTCGGTGAACCTGAAGGATGTGGACCTTAAGGATTTTTTCCGCCTGATTCATGAAATCAGCGGGTTGAACGTTGTTCTGGACCCTGCGGTAAAGGGGACGGTGACTTTGGTCCTCGATGATGTGCCTTGGGACCAGGGGTTGGAAATTGTGCTGCGCAACAATAGCCTTGCCAAGGAAATCGATGGCAATGTCCTGAGAATCGTGACGCAAGACACATTGAAGCATGAAGCCGAGCAGCGTCGCGATCTTTTGAAGGCCCAAACGGAATCAATTGAACCGGTTACCGTAACGCGCGTCCTCAGCTATGCCCAAGCCAATCTCGTTTTGGCAACTACGCTGAAAAAGTTTTTAACGGCGCGCGGCGATATTACTCCCGATGTACGTTCCAACACGCTGATCATCAGGGACATTCCCTCTTCGATCCCGAAGATCGACGACTTGATTCGTCAACTAGACAAGAAGTCGCAGCAGGTGGAAATTGACGCCCGCGTGGTGCAAGCGTCGCGCTCCTTTGCGCGGGAACTCGGCACGCAGCTAGCGTATTCGTTTGGGGCTGGCAACAACGTGTTTGGCGGAAATCAGGCAGTGGGAACCAGCCCGATTTCCCGCCCGTTTATCCCCGGCATCTCGACCTCGCCGGCGCTTATTGCCGGCACCCCTCCGCTACCACCGGCTAGCGGCGCGGCCACAGCGTCCAATGTGGCCATGCCTTTGGCGACAAACCTTGCCGCCACGGCAGCCACCAGCGGACTCACCTACCTTTTCACGAGCACTAACTTTGCCCTCGATTTCATGCTGACGGCAATGGAAAATCGGGGCGTGGGTAAAATTTTGTCGGAGCCGAAAGGTGTTACCCAAAATAATCAAAAATTGACCGTGAAACAAGGTACCAAAATTCCGATTCAGACCAACGTCAACAACACAGTTTCGGTTCAGTACATTGACGCCGTGCTGAAGCTCGAAGTAACGCCGCAGATCACCGCGGAAGGTACTGTGTTTCTAGATGTAACCGTCGAGAATACGCAGATCGACCAGGGCATCCCCCTAATCCAGGGCACTCCCGCACTGGACACTCAGTCAACCGAAACCAAAGTGCTGATTAATGATGGCGGAACAGTGGTTATCGGAGGAGTGGTTATCAGCAATCAGACCACCAGTGTTGACCAAGTGCCGCTGCTGGGCAGCATGCCGCTGATCGGCAATCTGTTCAAGCACACCACCATCAAGGTATCAACCCAGGAATTGATGTTCTTCGTGACGCCTCGAATTATGCCGGGCTAAGCCCCGCAGGAGGTGCCATATCGGGTGACTCGGGAGGAGGCCTCGGTCTCCTCCCTTCTTTTTATGCAGACAACGATTGCCAGCAGGTTGAAACGCGTTCGCCAGGTTCTGGACGATTCCGGGGCCAGCGCCTTGCTTGAAACGCATCTGCCGAACATCTATTACCTGTCCGGATTTACGGGGGATTCCGGAGCGTTGCTGATTGAATCCGCCACTGTGACGCTGTTTACCGATGGCAGGTTCACTACGCAGGCGAAGCAGGAAGCGCCCGGTATTCGGGTCCATATCCACAGCAGTTCGCTTCTGGAGGCCGTTGGCGACCACCTGCGCCGAAATAGACGCGTCCGGGTCGCGGTAGCCCCATCGCGGCTAAGTCTAGCGGGTTGGAACACATTGAAGAAGGCAGCCGGAAAGGGTGTTCGCTGGGCGCCTCGGGAAGGTCTAGTTGAGGGCTTGCGCGCGGTTAAGGAAACTTCCGAAATCGCTGTGATTCGCCAGGCTGCACGTGTCGGGTCCGAGGTCATGGAAGAAGCAATCCAGTTAATCCGTCCGGGGGTGACTGAACTGGAGGTCGCCGCCGAGATTGGCTTTCGGATGCGCCGAAAGGGCGCCTCGGGTGAATCCTTTGATGCCATCGTTGCCGCCGGATCTCGATCGGCGTTGCCTCATGCGCGTCCCACGACGCGCCGAATAGGGAAAAACGAGTTGGTAGTGCTCGACCTGGGTGCTATACTGCGCCACTACTGCAGTGATCTTACGCGTACCGTGTATGTTGGCCGAGCACCTTCCCGGATTCGCCGCTGGTATCAGGCCGTGCTGGAAGCTCAGGAAGCAGCACGGGACGCTTTAAGGAACGGTGTGACGGCTGGTGCGGTAGATGCCGCGGCCCGGAGCGTCCTGCAGCGTAAAGGTTTGGGGCGCTACTTTGTCCATAGCACGGGCCACGGGATCGGCTTGGAAATTCATGAGGATCCCAGGATAGCTCGCGGCCAAAAGAGACTTCTTGTGACGGGCAACGTGGTCACTTTAGAACCCGGTGTATACATCGAAGGCGCGGGGGGAATCCGGATCGAAGACGATGCGGTAGTGACCCCTAGCGGCAACGAAATCTTAACAACCGCTCCGCGGGAACTCCTTGAACTCTAACAACATATGAAGGGAACTAAAAAAAAGCCTCATGGCTCTGAAATTTCCGTGCCCGGAGTCGACCTCGGGCAACTGGAGCGGTTGCTCTCGTTCATGTCCCAGCATGGACTAGAAGAGTTCGAATATGCCCACGGGGATCTGCGCATTCGGCTGAAAAAGGCCATTGCGCCCCCCAGCGCCCCTCCAAGCCGAGCACTACCTATGTCCGCGGAAACTGCGCTTCCCGCAGCGCACTTGCATGCGCCACATGCAGTTGTAGAAGCGCCCGCGTCGAGTGTGGCAGCGGCTGCCGCCCCGCCCGCGCCGTCCCCGGCGGCCGAGGAATTGCACATCATCAAGTCGCCGATTGTGGGCACGTTCTACGCAGGTTCCAGTCCAGACGCCGGGCCGTTCATAAAAGTGGGCGATTTGGTCTCGGCTGGCCAGACGGTATGCATCGTCGAGGCCATGAAATTGATGAACGAGATCGAAGCGGATATCGCCGGAGAAGTGGTGCGAGTGCTGGTGGAAAATGGCCACCCGGTCGAGTATGGAGAACAGCTGTTTGCCTTGCGGCCCACGGGAAAGAAGTAGGCGGGTCGCCCTCCTCTATCATGTTTCGAAAAATTCTAATCGCCAATCGTGGTGAAATCGCCCTGCGGGTGATCGAGGCCTGCAAGGAGCTGGGCGTTGCCACCGTGGCCGTCTACTCAGAGGCCGACGGGAACTCACTGCATGTGCGCTTTGCCGACGAGGCCGTTTGCATCGGGCCTGCTCGATCCAGCGAAAGCTATCTGAACATTCCGCAAGTGATCAGCGCGGCGGAAATTACCAACGTCGATGCCATCCATCCCGGATATGGATTTCTTTCCGAGAATGCGAACTTCGCGGAGGTGTGCGAGGCCTCGCACAAAAGCTTGATCGGACCCACGCCGGATCTGCTGGGAATGATGGGCGAGAAGGACCAGGCGCGGCGGGAAATGGC
>JBGOVX010000165.1:0-7893 GCA_041478355.1 Terriglobia bacterium
AACGCGGTATTTATCCGGCGGTTGATCCGCTGGCCAGCTATTCGCGCATTCTCGATCCGCGCATCGTGGGCGAGGAGCATTACAACGTCGCGCGCGCGGTAAAAGGCGTGCTGCAACGCTACAAGGACCTGCAAGACATCATCGCGATTCTGGGTATCGAAGAACTTTCCGACGAGGACAAGCAGGCGGTGGCGCGGGCGAGAAAGATCGAGAAATTCCTGTCGCAGCCCATGTTCGTCGCGCAGCAATTTACCGGACTTGAAGGCAAGTACGTGAAAATCGCCGACAACGTCCGCGGGTTCAAGGAAATCGTCGAAGGCAAGCACGACGACCTTCCGGAACAGGCATTCTATATGGTGGGCACCATCGAAGAAGTGCGCGAGAAGGCTGAAAAAATGGCGGCAACAGCATAGGGGAGCGTGATTCGTGGAGATCAGAACCAAGCGAGGCGCGAAAGGGCGGGTTGCACGAGTCAAGAATCACAATTCACGAATCACGATAAACAATGTCTGACACATTCACACTCGAAGTAGTGACACCGACGCGGCTGGTGATCCGCGAAGCGGTGAACGAAGCGCAGGTCCCGGTGCTCGGCGGATACATCGGCGTGCTACCCGGGCATACCCCGTTCCTCGCTGAGATGGGCATCGGAGAACTGAGCTATCACGTTGGCAACCGCGCGCATTCGTGCACTGCCATCGGCGGGTTTGTGGAAGCGCTGGCCGATCGCGTAATCGTGCTGGCGGACCGCTCAGAGCGCGCCGAGGAAATTGATGTGCCTCGCGCTCAAGCGGCCCGCGACCGCGCCCAAAAGCGGCTGTCGAATCCTAACGACCCGAGTGTGGATTGGAAACGCGCGGAGGATTCACTGGCGCGCGCACAAGTAAGGTTGCAGGTAGCTGCGAAGGCCGGAGTCCCCGCTGTTGCCGGTTCTGGTCACATCGCGTCCTAAACCCTCCCCCTAATCGCTTCAGGACGCGGTACCATCTAATCCGGGATGGAAGAGATTACAGTTTACAGCACCAGTTGGTGCGTGGATTGCCGCCGCGCCAAGCGGTTCCTCAAGGACCGCGGCATCAGCTTCTCGGAAATCAATATTGACGAGGAGCCTGACGCCGAGGACCTGGTGCTGCAAGTGAACCAAGGCCTTCGGAAAGTGCCGACCATTAAGGTTGGCGAGCGATATTTTGCGTGTAGCCCCTTCGACCCCTACCAGCTGTCTTCTGAACTAAATATCCCACTCAATAAGTAAGGTTTGCTGTTCAAGTCTGACGCGCAGATCGAGGCGCAGCCTAACAGTTTGCGGAAAAAGTACGCATGACCGTCATTCCGAGTCCCGGGAGGAGCCGGGATAAACTCCGCGAGGAATCGCTCTTTGTTTAATGCCCAAGAAAAGAGGGATTCCTCGGCACACAGCGTGCCTCGGAATGACGGTGCTTTGAGTTTTTCCACAAACTGCTAAGGGACAGGCCAGTGCAAGCTCAATTGGAAATTTCGAGCCCAACCCCGCGGGTCATCACGCCGGAAACTTCGAGCTTGTCATCAAGGAAAACCAAATCCGCGTCAGCGCCCGCGGCGAGGACTCCCTTGCTTGCGCCCAGCCCAATCTGCCGGGCGGGGTTGGCAGTTAGCATGCGCACAGCGGAGGTCAACGGCACGCCCAGCGCGACGATGTTTCGCAACGCCCGGTCGAGCGTGAGCGTGCTTCCAGCGAGCTTGCCTTGCGCATTGCGGCATACTCCATTCGAAACAGTCACTTTGACCGTGCCGAGTTCATATTTTCCGTCCGGCATTCCTGTGGCCGAGGTGCCGTCGCTCACCAGAATGACGCGTTCCGGGGCCTTGATATCCACTAGCATCCGCATCGCCGCGGCATCGACATGAACGCCGTCGGCGATTAGCTCGGCGCTCACTTCCGGTGAAGTCAAAACCGCGCCGAGGACTCCGGTTTCCCGGTGTGAGAAGGGTCGCATGGCGTTAAAAACATGGGTGGCGTGGCGGGCCCCGTTGGCGATTGCGGCGCGAGCTTCCTCGTAGGTCGCATTTGTGTGGCCTAGCGACACCACCAGTCCAGCCCTGCGGGCCTGTACGACTAGCTCCTGCGCACCTGGCAATTCAGGTGCAAGTGTCAGTATTTGCCCTGTTCCACGGGCTTCTTCAAGAAGCCGAGAGAAGTACGTAGCTGAGGGGGCGGCAATCCATTCAGCCGGATGCACACCCCGTCTGACAGAGCTGATAAACGGCCCTTCAAAATGAATCCCGAGGATTTCAGCTGTCAGCTCGCGCGCTGGGGATAAGCCAGAGGCCAGGATAAAACGCGCAATTCCCGCCACGCTGCTACGGGTCTGCAATTCGCTGGCGGTCACTGTAGTCGCCACCAGTGAGGTAGTGCCGTGGCGCGCGACAGTGGCTGCGATGATCTCGAGCGCCGCTGACGTTCCCTCCATCACGTCATGCCCGCCCGCGCCGTGGATATGGACGTCCACAAAACCAGGTACAACGGTCTTGCCTGGCGCGGCAATCTCCCGCGCCCTCCGCGGCACTTCGACCGTATCCCGCCGGCCCACGGCGGAAATCTTGCTTCCGTGAATGACCACTACGGCATCGGGAATTTCTTCGAACGGGGTGAGGGCGTGGTCCGCGTAAATGACAATAGGTTGCATGGTGAAGGGAACATCCTACTTGAATCACCAAGAAATTGGGAACAAGTCTCAGTAAAGGGTGCATTTTCCTGATCAACGATTACCAGTGGTTCTTGTTCCAGCAGGACGGGAGTGCTACACTTTTTAGCAGGTCAACCCCAGCCCCCTGGCCGGTGCATCGCGAGTGAGCGCGCGATGGCTTGGCCGGCGTTTATACTTCTGGTAGCCGCATTCCCAGCGGCGTTTGTTAGGAGGTAACGTTCAGGTGGCATTTAAGCGACAATAGTACAAAAGTCCTATTCGAGCCCCCGGTTCGAGCCAGTACATTTGTACTGTTGTACTGCGTGCAGCGGCGCCAGCCTCGCTGTCGTCTTCACAGGCGGGCAACTGTTTCTACGTATACGGAATCCTTAGGTTAAGCGAAGTGAAAATATGACAACGATGACGGAGCAACTCACGCAGGGGAGTCTACAACTCCGACCAGAAGCCCGTGAAATCGGCAGGAATCCTCAAGCCTGGAAGACTATGGTAGGGAATAAGCCGGTCGGAGCGCGTTTTGACCTGTTGCCCAATAGCAAGCCGCGCATGAGTGCGCTAGGAACCAGTCTGGTGATCCAAATCGTTCTAGCGGCGTTTCTAGTGATCGCTCCGCTGCTTTTCCCCCAACAGATGATTCCGAGAGTTATGTATATGGTGACCGATATTTCAGGTCCACCCCTCGATATTCCGGCTCCACGGCCACCCAAGCCGCCCGTGGCAAAGGTTAAGGCGGTTCCACCTCCTCCTCCGGTCGAACAGCCGGCGCCAAAACCCAACATAGCCAAAATTTTTACTCCCATGATCGAGGCGCCGAAACCTAAACCGCGCCAAATCAAAGAGGCCGAGATTCCGAAGGTCAACGACACGTTTCAACCGCTAAAAATGGAGTTAGCGTCTAACCAGCCTGCGCGTCCGCGTGAGGCCGTTAAAACCGGTGTTATGACCGGTGGCAGTTCAGCGACGCCGACGATTGAGAACAAGCCACTCGACAAGGTGCAGACCGGGGGGTTCGGCGATCCAAATGGAGTCTCCGGCCCGGGTGATCCGAACAAACGAACCAATGTTGGACAATTTGGAAATCCAGCGCTGCCTTCGGGTCCCGGCAATGGGAACGGCATGGGCGGGGCTAGCGGAGCGAAGGGCGTTGTGGCCAGCACTGGATTTGGCAACGGTGTGGCCATACCACCGGCAGATAGCGGAAGGCGTAGCGGTTCTGTACAGTCGGCCAGCTTCGGGAATCAGAATGATCTGGTCATCGATGCGCCCAAGAAAAAGGCGGAGGACGTTGCGGTTGTGGAGCCGGTTGTGATTTTGGCTAAGCCGAAACCAATGTACTCGCAGGAAGCGCTCAAGTTGAATCTCGAAGGAGAGGTTCTGCTGGAGGTGATATTCCCTGCGTCGGGCGGCGAAGTTCATGTGAACAGGGTAATCAAGGGTCTCGGACACGGATTGGATGAGGCGGCGATGCGGGCGGCTCAGCAGATTAAGTACAAACCCGCGCTATCGAACGGGCATGCGGTCGACTTTCCGGCCGTGATTCATATCGTGTTTCAAATGGCGTATTGAAATTCATGCAAGATCAACTGAGGTTTGGAGGAGCTATGCGCATTATTAAAATGGTGTTGGTGGTCCTGACGCTTGGCGCTGTGTCGTTGCGCGCCGGGGATCAGAAAACGAACGCGCTGGACCAGATGTTGGACCGGATCATTAGCCAGGAGCAGGCAGAGATGACCTCGCTCGCGGCATATTCCCCGCTGGTGGAGACCTACATTCAGGACATGAAAGTCGATAAGGACCTCGGGCCCATCCCGGCTGGCGATAAGTATTTCATAGGCCGCGCGGTTCTTTCGAAAGGCGTCGAGTTGGAGTCACTAAACGAGGCGGGAAACTCCGGCGCCAAGAAGAAGCTATTCGGTGGCCTTGGGAACGCGTTCTCACTCTCGATGGAGTACCTGCCCCGTGGATTCCTGCAAATGATCTACCTGGACACCAACGGATTCAATAAACAGAACTACAAGTTTGACTACGTGCGCCGCGAGTTCCTGGGCGAAGTTCGTACGCTGGTGTTCGACGTGACCCCGCTGGCCAAGTCGGGCAAAGGGCGCTTTTTCGGACGCATCTGGGTTGAAGATCAGGACTTCCACATCGTCAGGTTCAACGGCGCCTACACAGGGAGTTCCCACTATAACTACTATTTCCATTTTGATAGCTGGCGCGTGAACTCAGGCCCGAACTTGTGGCTTCCGGCCTTCATCTATACTGAAGATTCCAACCTGAACTACTCGCTGGCCAAGCGGCTGTCGTTCAAGGCGCAAACGCGGCTGTGGGGCTACAATTTGGGCCACTCGGCGCAGGAACAGGAACTAAGCAAAATCCTTATTGAGTCGCAGACTCCAGTGAAGGATCAAACCACGACGGCGAACGACTTGAACCCCATTATGGCGCAACGAAACTGGGACCGCCAAGCCGAAGATAACGTTGTGGACCGGTTGGAGCGGCTCGGCCTGATCTCGCCGCCCGGCGAGGTGGACAAGGTCCTCGATACGGTCGTGAACAACCTGGAAGTCACGAACAACCTCGATATCCAACCCGAAATTCGCTGCCGCGTGCTGCTTACTTCGACGCTGGAATCGTTCACCATTGGCCACACCATCGTATTCAGCCGCGGATTAATTGACGTGTTGCCGGATGAGGCCAGTCTGGGCATGATGGTCGCCCATGAAGTGTCTCACGTTGTGCTGGGCCACCGCATAAACGGCCAATATGCGTTCTTCGATCGATTGCTGTTCGACGAGAAGGATACTTTTAGTCACTTCGGTTTTGCGCGCACACAGGCGGAAGAAGTAGCGGCCAACAATAAGGCCAACGAATTGCTCAAGAATTCACCGTACAAGGATCAGCTCGCCACGGCGAAACTTTTCGTGAGCGCGCTGGATTCCCGTCAGAAGAACATCCCCAATCTGATCAGCCCGCACCTGGGTGATCGGGTTTCCGGAAACGTTTCGGTGACCGCTTCCTTGGCGCCATCTGCACAGCCGGCCGCCGGCTCGAATGCCGCCGCTGATTCCAAGACGGTGGCCCCAGCCCAGATCGTCGCTCTACCACTGGGAGGACGTATCAAGATGGACCCGTGGAGCGACAAGCTGGAAATGTTGAAGGCTAAGCCGGTTGGCGCGGTCGCTGAACGGGAGAAGATGCCGTTTGAGGTCACTCCATTCATTCTCTATCTGACCCGCGAGATCAACAGCAATAGTTCAGTGATTCCCGGGGCGATCTCGGCGGAATCTAAGAACACCCAAAGCAAGCAGCCACAGCAGTAACACACGTTCCTCCGAAGCCGAAACGGCCGGCGCCGCTATGGTAAGGAGAATTTCGCATTGCCTGCCGCATTTTCTCGCTCAATTGGGCAGATCCCGCCTTTCCTCTGACCTTGCGAATGCGCGCAAGGCAAGAGAGGCGGCCGACAACAAACTTTCCTCTACACCCTGGGGGGATTCAGCGTCTGCCGGAGAAGTTTCTGTGCGAGATGCCCAACATCCCTGTGGAATCTGCCAGCGGCACGCCGCGCCTGCTCGATCATGGAAGGATCCAGTAACAACGCGACACGCGCGGGGAAGGGAGGTTCTTCACGTTGCTCGTTTCCTTTCTTGCGCATCTTCTCCTGAGCAGCCTGTCGCAGCGCAAATTCGGAATACAAGGTGAGGTCGCGCCGGAACTGCCGCCGGTCCTCCCCCTTCCAATTCCAAGCGCGTCCTAGCGCAGCCACCATTTCACTCAGGAAGGCGTCGATCGCTTCCCTGTCTTCGGGCTTGAGGGCGTCACGCCGCCTCTTGCCGAAAAATCTCGGCAAGAGCTCGCGTACTTCCACAATCGTCGCCAGGACAATTTCCCTTCCGATCGTCTCTGCGAGTTCCCGGTCACGCGAGGGCCCGCCGAGGATGCCCTCACGGCCGTATTCCTCAACGTAGGCGGCGGCGAAGCTGCCGACCACACGTTCGCGATCCAGCATGGCGAGCATATTATGCGCCAGTGCGCTACCGTACGTCGGGAACAGCTTGCGTGCTCGCGCCATTGTAGAATTCTAATCAGTAAGCGAATGCGGGGCTACGCGCAACAAAAATATACGCCCAAGCACGAAAAAAGGCCCGGGTCGCAAACGCGACCCGGGCCTTTTCCATTCCAGTTGTCAAGCTGTCGCAATTAGTGAATCGGCGGCACACCAGACGGGGCGGGCGCAACCGGGGGCATTTGGTCCTTCTTTAGACCCACCGTACCGGCCGCCGGCTTGGAGAGCGCGAACTCGAGTGCCTGATCCACGGTGCTGACGTAGTGAATCTCCACGCCTTCGAGCACGTGTGGTTGCAGGTCCTCGGTGACGTTTGGCTCGTTCTCCGCGGGCAAAATCACTTCGCGGATCCCGGCGCGTTTGGCCCCCAGGACTTTTTCCTTGATCCCGCCGACCGGTAGCACCACTCCGGTGAGGGAAAGCTCCCCGGTCATGGCCACGCGCGGGCGGATGGGCCGGCCCGAGAGCAGGCTCACCAACGCGGTAACCATGGCGACGCCGGCGGAAGGGCCATCCTTGGGGACAGCACCCGATGGCACGTGGATGTGGATATCCTGTTTCCGGAAGAAGTCAGGATCGATACCGTAGCGCTCTGCGTTGGCGCGCACCCATGTCAGCGCCGCCGTCATCGATTCCTGCATGACTTCGCCCAGATGCCCGGTCATGGTGAACTGCTTGCCGCCTCGCATGCGGCTGGCCTCGATGAAGACAATGTCGCCGCCTGCCGGTGTCCAGACCAATCCCACCGAAACACCCGGCTTCTTGACGCGCTCTTCCACTTCCCGCTCCGCCCGGTATTTCGGAACGCCCAGGGCCTCGTGCACCACTTCGGGCGTGACCACCAGCTTGTCCGTTTTGTTTTCGGCGATGCGCCGCGCCTGCTTGCGGATCAACGTGGCGACCTCGCGTTCCAGATTTCGGACGCCGGCTTCACGCGTGTAGCTGTGAATAATCTCGCGCAAGCCATTGTCGGTGAACTCGATGTGCTCGCCCAATTTCAATCCATGCTCGGCCGCCTGTTTGGGGATCAGGTATTTGTTGGCGATATGGACCTTTTCGATTTCCGTGTAACCGGCCAGCTCGATGATCTCCATGCGATCGCGCAGCGGTTCGGGAACCGAATCGATCATGTTTGCGGTTGCGATG
>JBGOVX010000204.1:0-6088 GCA_041478355.1 Terriglobia bacterium
CGCGCTTCGCAATGCCGCATTTACGGTCGCAACCGTCACCGGCTTCTCGGTCATTACGGTGAGGTCCACGACGCTGACGTTGGGCGTGGGGACGCGGATGGAGTAGCCATCGAGCTTCCCTTTTAGGGCCGGGATCACCAGGTGCAGAGCTTTAGCGGCGCCGGTGGACGTGGGAATCATGGACAGAGCCGCAGCTCGCGCGCGTCGCAGGTCCTTGTGCGGCAAATCGAGCAGCTTCTGGTCGTTGGTGTAGGAGTGGATCGTGGTCATGGTGCCGCAGGAGATGCCGAACGAGTCATGGATCACTTTGGCGACTGGAGCCAGGCAGTTAGTGGTGCACGAGGCATTGGAAATAATGTGGTGTTTCGCCGGATCATACATCTTGTCGTTCACGCCCAGGACGACGGTCAGGTCCTCATCGGTTGCCGGAGCGGAAATGATTACTTTTTTCACCGGGCCCCGTTTGTGCTTGGCCGCATCGGAAGCCTTGGTGAAAAGGCCAGTCGATTCGATGACGATCTCCGCTCCGACCGAGGCCCAGTCGATTTCCGCCGGATCCTTGGACTTAAATACGCGAAAACTCTTTCCGTCCACGGCGATGGAATTCTCGGTATGGGTCACAGTTTGATGGAGATTTCCCAATACCGAGTCGTATTTCAACAGGTGCGCCAGAGTTTTAGAATCCGTGACGTCATTTACGGCAACGAACTCGATCGCTGAATTTCCCAGCGAGGCGCGCACGATGTTTCGTCCAATTCGGCCGAAGCCGTTGATTCCCACTTTGATCGGCATGATTCCTCCGGAAAAATAAATAGCACAGTAAACGCTCGACATCAAAAAGATTTAGGGGGCAATTTTTCACAAGTGCGGCCCAATGGTTTCCCCGTTATGAAGACTGCTTTGCGCCTGCTGGACACGGCGCGAACAATCGGAATTCTTGCATTGCGACCAAACACCGCGTTGCGTGGCAGGTTCGTTATGCACGTTCAAAATGCTAGGGTGGACCCGCAGAAAAGTCAAACCGATTCGGCCTGGAGATCGCCTGATCAGTATCACATTGCAACATAAAATGACGGGGCCTGAAACTAACGCGGAAATTGCTGAACTTGAATAACCTTGTCGCCGTCAAACTTCACGAAGATCGTCTTGGCCGGCGGCTTGCCGTAAATCCAGTCTTCTGTTTCCGTTCCGTCCGGTGTTTTCTCGCGAACCTTGCGATCCGGGCGGCCAACAGCCGCCAGGACCATCTCGTGGTCCATTCCTACTAAGGGCCTCTTATCCTTGATTGCATTTTGCATCTCGGGCGGAAGTGTATCCACCCACTGCACGGCCGCGGAATGTTGCTTTGAGAAATCGAGCACTCCAGAAAGATATTGCTTCAAATCGTCAGGCGTCATGTCCGGCAAAGGCTTGTCAAAATCCAGGAAAAGCGTCGCTCCGGCATTGGTATTCACAGGGGTTTCGGATCCCGAGGTCGTCACCCTGGGCAGCCCGCCGACTTCCATGTGGATGCGGTCGCGCAAGCGCGTTTTTCCACGCCCGCCGCCGTTAATATCCACGATGATCTGGCGATCCCTAAACTCCAGCTTGGAAATTTGAGCCTTATCACCCGGATTTATCGCCGCTCCAAAGGATCCCAATGCCATTCGCAATTGCTTCTCGTCAATCGCGGCGCCAGCCTTCAAGTGAAAACCCTTCTTCCCCGTCGGAATGGGCCTGACGACGCGCGCGAACTCTCCGTCAACGTAACGAACCAGCGTCAAACGGGACATCGGTTGCAGAGGCCCATTTATGGGCTTTTGAAACTTCTCTGGTGGGGAATCATTTTCAGAGGCTGTCGCTGGCCCGGTGGGAGCGGCTGGAGCCGACGGCGATGCCGGCTGGCCCTGACTTCCTGCCGGCGACAGGTCTGGGAATACGGGCAAATTTTCGTTTCGGGGAAACTCGACGCGCTGATTATCGGGCGTCCGCAAATGAAATACTCCCGAAACATCAGCACTTAGCAAAAGCGCTGCCGTGGCCGCAATAGATCCAAGCCGGAACATTTGGAACCTTCCGGGCCTATTCTAGCACCAATTTAGAATAGTCTTGCGCCCTGCGTGTTCTCAACCGGCGCGGAAAGGGATATCACCGGGAGCGCATTCCTACAATCCTACGCATTCGATTGGACCCGGACACCGCCCCGGTCAATCTGCAGCGGCAACAGCGTTCCGCCTGCGGCTGCGACTGCTGCTTCGACTTTCGGGCGCGCATCAGGCTCAATGACCAATGTCAGGCACCCGCCGCCACCTGCGCCGCATACTTTGCCGCCAAGCGCTCCCTGCCGGCGCGCTGCCGCGATGATGCGGTCGATTACGGGCGTGGAGATGGTTCGAAGGTTGCGGCGCCGGAAGTCCCATTCCTCGCGCACTAGCCGGCCGAGTTCGTTCCATTGGTTTCGTTCCAGCGCGGACCGCACCAGTCGCGCAATCCCTCCAATTTTTTCAAGATTTTGCGCCACGCGCCGGTCGCCGTTAATGTGCCGCATAAAAACTTCCCAGTTGTTAATGCCCGATTGCCGGGGTTTGCCCGTGTAACACAGCACCAGGCGCCGCTCCAGCTCATCGAGATTGCAATTCAGCTCTTCACGCCGCTCGCCGCCCGGAGCGAGGACAATAGCGGCGGCGCCGCCGAAAGCAGGAGGGTAATGATCCTGCGTGCCGGTGGGAACGCGGATGACGATCGCCTCGACGTCGCGGCTGATATGGATCCAGTCTTCGCGACGCAGGCCCGCGCCGGTAAGGCGATCCAGAGCCGCGCAGATCGCCACAGCCATGGCCGAGGAGCCGCCAATCCCGGCGCCCGCGGGGGCCTGGGAATCAGTGGTAAGCGTGAAGCCGCACGACGGCCGGAAAACCCGCACCAGATGGGCGAGCAATGGCAACTTGTAGCGCTTTGCGCCATGCAAGGCCTCAAACGACGGAAACGATTCCTGGCGGCGCGTATCGCGAGAGGCCAGCACGATGCGGCGTGATTTTTCCGGCCCGGTCTCAATGACGCAGGATGCATAGCGCGTGATGGCGCAATTGACCGTCAGGGCGCCTTCATGAAACAGATATAGCGGCCAGATGTCCAGCGTTCCTCCGGCCAGATCAATCCGCGTAGGCGCTTTCGACTCGATTCTCACTTTGACTTGCTCCCTTTCTCCCGCTAGCCTTTTACCTTCCGCGGATTCCGTGACACCGCGCGAATAATACCAGATGAACGCGCATACTCGAACCAAAACGCAGAACCGTGATTCCGTGCTGGCACGATTCATGCTGGGCTTTGATGGCGATTCCCTGCCCGCCGAGTTCACCGGTTATCTCGAACGAGGCCTCGCGGGCGTGGTCCTCTACCCGCGCAATTTCCGCACGGTGAAGCATCTACGCGCTCTTACTGGCGAAATTCGCCGCGCGGCAGGACGCCCCGTGCTGATTGGCATCGACCAAGAGGGGGGCACGCGTTTTGCGTTGCAGGAACCGTTTACGGCATGGCCCTCGGCCGCTGAGCTTGGCCGCGTGGGCGATCCTGAGTTGGTTGAACAGGTGGCGCGGGCAATGGCGGCGGAACTTCGCGCGGTAGGCTGCAATCTCAATTTCGCGCCGATGCTGGACCTGAACTCAAATCCGGAAAGCCCCGTCACCAAGGACCGCAGCTTTGGCGCCGATCCTTTCCGGGTGGCAATTATGGGCGTCGCGTTCGACCGGGGATTGCGCGCCGGCCGTGTGCTTTCCTGCGCAAAGCATTTCCCCGGCCACGGCGATACTCAGGTAGATCCGCATCTCGATTTGCCGGTTTACACGGGCACGACGGAACGCCTCGAATCCGCCGAATTGATTCCCTTCGCCGCGGCAGTCGCTGCTGGAGTGCCGCTGGTCATGACGGCGCACATCTTGCTGCCGCGCATCGACCCGGAATGGCCCGCATCGCTTTCGCGCACGATCCTCGACGGCGTGCTGCGCCATAAGATGGGATTTGACGGCGTAATCCTCGCCGATGACCTTGGCATGGGCGCGATTGCCCGGCGATACGGCCCCGGGGAAGCTGCTGTGGAAACGTTTCAGGCGGGCGCCGACATCGCCATGTTGTGCCATGACTGGCCGGCCGTGGCGCCTGCCATTGCCATGGTTACCAAAGCCCGTGAAGAGGGGCGTTTTGACGAAGCAGCATGGCGCGCGTCACTTGAGCGAATCGAGCGCGTCTGCGTCCAGGCGGAATTGCCGAGCCCGGAACCGCCACTCGAAATTTTGGGATGCGATGAGTTTCGCGCGCTAGCAGCAAAAATCCGCGCGCATGAGATCAGAAGAACCGATACGTGAAGGATTGGAGCGGTCGATGGGACTCGAACCCACGCCTGGACCTTGGCAAGGTCCCGTACTACCCCTATACTACGACCGCCCTGAACAAGAAAACTTTAGCACGACGGCGTTTCGGCGACAAGTTCCTATCGCAGCGCAAGGGAAAAAGGAACTACTCACACTCAACGGGGCAGGCATCCGTCAAGCTCGGATTCATCACCCATCGAGATTTGTCAAACGCAGTCATAGACGGCGACCGGCAGTTGCTTCGCGGCGATCAGCTTACCTGTAGCACCCGGGCGGTCTTGACCACCGGAGACTTGCGCTGGCGCTCGGCAAATTTAGAAGCTTTTATGTGATCGGTATATACGCGGGCAAACCTCTCACCATCCTTGTAAAACACAGTGACTTGCCAATGCCGATGTTTGCGCCGCTTATCTTTCCCGAGCGTCGTGCGCTTTCGTTTTTTCGGAGCTTTTGGTTTAGGCATAGTTTTTAAGTATCTCAATCGGCGCAGGTATGCGCAAGTACCGATTCAGATATTGATATATAAGGGATAAGATAACCTTTTACTAAAGGCTCGGTGGAAGACATCCTCTTACACGAGAACCGGTAATTGATTTTACGGACGGTATTGCAAATGGAAACTATCCACAATTTGGAATTTCCATTCTCCGGACACTCCTCTCTAATTGGCCATGGGACCGATTATCCGGGCAAACCACGCTGGATCCTGGCATTTAGCGTGTATTTCAGGAAACTCGGTTGCTGTGTGGAGAAGCTAGTTGTGAAGGGATGCGCCAAAATCAGGACTCGTGGATCGAAGAAGTCCCGCTTCTCGCATAGTTGCGGCCCGCTCCGGCAATTTAGATCGCACCGTGAGACCCGCCAACGAATCAGTAGTCTTCTTTAACTTTCTTTTTGTAGGGACTTTGTGAGGATTTGGGAGAGTGACGACCGCGGTAATCATCCAGCTCTTGGTCGGTGATCTGGAAGTGTGTATTCGCCGTGTGATTGGCATCGGCGGCAAGTTCCCTGCGCAGCCTTAGCGAACAGATGTCCGGGGCATCCTGGAACCGCGCACGCCGGCCATCAAAGGCGGCATTTTCGATGCTGAGCGTAAATTCGCGCGGCTCGCTCTTGTCCTCGCGAACCGAAAACTTGTACGCGCGGACCAGAGTGAGAACTTCATACCCTACAAACTGAACGATGAGGCTATCGCTCATCGAGAATTGGAACTGGAGTGGGCGGCAGCAACAGGAGCGAGGGCGGGAGTGACGGCAACCGCAATTTTCTTCTTCCGTTTAGCGCGAGATCGCTTCGGCGGAGTGCCCTCGGCGGCTTCGACGACCATCAGACTGGTAACGAACTTCTTCGGGCCGTGCAGGTCAAAATCGATCGATGTTCGTTCGCCATCGGAATCTGTTACAACACCCAATCCGTACTGAAAATGCTTGATATAAAGACCTTCCGCAAGTGCTTTCAAGATTTTGCCTCCTTCGAACCACGGCAGACAAAAAAAGGGCGAGACGGCGGTCGCCATCTCGCCCTGATTTATTACAGGCTGGTTACGTTCGCTGCCTGCAGACCCTTGGGGCCGGAGGTAACCTCGAACTCAACCGCTTGGCCTTCGTTCAGCGATTTATACCCATCCGCCTGGATGGCGGAGAAGTGGACGAAGATGTCCTCGCCGGACTGGCGCTGGATGAATCCGAATCCCTTGCTGGCATTGAACCACTTAACTGTTCCTTGTTCTTTCACTGTATTTC
>JBGOVX010000080.1:0-15269 GCA_041478355.1 Terriglobia bacterium
GATCCGATCTACCGGGCTGTAGTCAATCAAACCTAAACAGGGCAGTGTTTTGTATGAATCCGCTGTCGCGAACTAATTTAGCCGTTGAAACTGCCATGAATAGACTTCGAGCTAGTGTTGCATCGACCCATTGAGACCACCGCCGGTCCCGGTAATCGGGAAACCTCGCGACTTCTCAACCAGCGGTGGTTTCCGCGGATGTCTCTGCCGGCGCCTCCGTTGTTGTGCCGGCAGATGTGGCCTTAATTTCGAGTCCATTCTTGTTCATATCGAATCTCTGTTTCCGGTCCAAGCCTTTGACAAACTCACGTGCCGCCTTAGCAACGGCTCCAGGAAGACTCGACGCATCTACTTTGACCGTCGATTCCACCGTTGCTTCATTTCGATCTCGAAAGCGAAATTGCACCTCAAACGTTTTCATTCTTCTATCCTCCCTTTTCTGACGATAAAAAAGAAACCGGTTCGCTCACTCCAAACCACGGCCGGGTCTTAAATCCGCCGAGAACATTAGCTCTGACGACGTTTTCGTTTCGCTGCTCTTGTTCCGGAACGCTTCGTTTTCTTGGCCTTCATTTCTGCCTTGAGCGCATTGTTCTCTTTCGCCAGCGCATCGCGTGCAGCTGTCACTGTTTCAAGACTGTTTCCCAAATCGCCATTCTCTTTCTGAAGGTCCGCCACGTGGGCCTTCAATTGCTCGTTCTCTTGCAAAGTTTTTGTGTCTTTGCAGGCAGTCAGGGACAAACTCAGCATTACCGTCAAAACAAGGCCCGCCAAAGTGTTCTTGCGCGTCATACATCATCCTTCCTTCACAGGAATTTGAAATGCAACTGGAACAACGAATAGCGGGTGAGGAGGGAAGACACCGCAGCCAACTTCACCAGCGTAATGGAGTTTCTTAAATGGCGCAAGTCCGATAAACGCCGTTCTCGTTAACTGACCCGCTGCGTAGCGACTCAGCTTAGAGCTTCAACAGCCGCTCCGCATTGCCATGCGCGATCTTGGCCATATCTTCCGGGCTGACCGGCAGGGAGTCCAAGAAGGCTCGCCCCTGGGCGTTGGGGCTGAACGGGTAATCCACGGAAAACAGGATCCGGTCGGCGCCGACGACCTGTAATGCGCACAGGAACGGGGGCAGAGAGAAACATCCGCTGGTGGTGATGTAGAAGTGCTCGTGGAAATATTCGGAGACGCTGCGCTTCAGGTGCGTTCCGCTTCGTGTCAGAAAAGCGTCGGCACGAACAATCCAGTAAGGCAGAGCCTCCCCCATATGCCCGATGATGATTTTTAGCTTGGGAAAACGGTCGAACAGGCCGGAGGAAATCAGGCGCAGGCAGTGCGTCCCGGTTTCCACATGCCACCCCCACCCTGCGATGGAGAGGACAAATCCCATATTGCCGGGCAATCCGTCGTAATACGCCTTCCTCACTACATCCGGCGGCAGCCCCGGATGCAGGTAGATGGGAACGTCTAGTGCCTGTGCCGCTTCAAAAAGGGGCGTAAAGTGGCGATGATCGAGAAACAAACCATTGCAGGTTCCGTTGACCAGCGCGCCTTTAAATCCCAATTGACGGACGCAGCGCTCGAATTCAACCGCCGCTTTCTCCGGTTCGCGCAGCGCAACAGTGGCGAAGGCGGCAAAGCGGTCGGGGTGGGCGTGCACGGCAAGAGCAAGCTTGTCGTTGGTGTCGCGCGCCAGGGCGGTGGCGGTGGCTGGATCCAGCTTGTCCATGCCGATACCCGATAGCGACAACACTTGCATATCAATCTCCGCCGCATCCATATCGGCGATACGCCCTTTTCCGACTTCGAACAGCTTATCCCGATTGGATTGCCACATCTCAACCACGGGATCACCCTGCCACGCCTTTATCGTAGCTTTCAGAAATTCAGGCGTTGAAATGTGTTCTTCCAGCGTAATGGTTCGCATCGCTGTGTCACGCTCCCGCTGCATTAAGTCGTTGTAGCCACCGCTGGCATTATGCAATAGGTTTCGACCTGCCACGCTTGCATTTGTAGATAGGGCCGTTTGCGGTATAACTTCCTACGATCATGGATGAACGGGAACGGAAAATTCTGGCTGCATTTGACCGGCCCGGCACGCGCACATTATCCCTCACCGACTTGGGAGAAGATTTGGTAGCGGGTAACCTTGTCGGGGGACTGGTCGAGCGAGGATGGCTGCGCGCAGCGGGTGAGCCGAACAGGTATGCGCGAACCGAAGATGGACGCCTGCAACTTGCCGGCCCGCTCGACGTTACGATTTATTCGCGTCCCGGATGCCATCTCTGCGAAGAGGCCAAGGCTCAGATCGCGCCCTTGCTTGCGGAATTCGGCGCGCGGCTCGTCGAAATCAATATCGATCAGGATGCGGAGCTTCGCGCGCGATATGACTACGACGTGCCCGTGATTTTCCTGGGCTCGAAAAAAGCCGCCAAGCATCGCGTGGATCTTGGACAATTTCGCCGCCAACTGCGCGACGCTTCACGGGGTTGAACTAGGGCTAATGACCTGAAGTCGGCTTGACTCCCACGGTCTTGTCGGGGACGTCCCCGGGACGGCCGGCGAGGCGGTCGTACACCGAAACCAGGGAAGTAGAACCCAGCGCTTCGTTGTAGTAGGTGGGCACGCCCAGCGCGGTGCGGAGTTCCTCGTTGAAACGGCGTATTCGAAGAAGCTGATCGGCATTCGCTGGAAATTTCCGGCCGTCATCGGTAAGCAGGAACTTCTGATACCCGGCGTCCCACAGACGCGTGAACTGACCGTTCATCAGGAGGGTGGGAAGAATGGTCATCAGGTAGTGATCGTCCGCAGTGCGGCGGAACTCCGCGCCGGCGCCATATTTTTCCACGCGCGTCACACCGCCCGTGCTGCTGACGATGAATCCTGCGCCAGGCAGGGCTTCCAAGAGCCGGGCGGGAAAGCGATTGCTGACATTCCACATAGGATTCGAGCATACGGACCGCGCTGGCATGCTGTAAAGAAAAAAAGGTATGGAGGGACCATAGTCTGTGCGGCAACTCGCTACCTGGCACGCCAACTGCTAAAGCCTCATTGATTATGCAGGCCTTAGGTCATTGTATTGGGTTTGACTGTGCTCACCATCAGAGACGCAACCTACAAACAACCTGGTTTTGCCACCTCTCTACATCTTCGGCAGAAGCGGCCCGGAATTCGCTACGGTATGGTAAATTAAGAGAATAATTCTGGGCCAGCGGCACATCTTTGCTCGGGCCGGGTGCTGGTCTTTCGAAAATCGCATCGAGAGACCTCGCAGAATAAGGCGGAGAATGCCGGGAAGCATGCATACGGCGAAGAATCCTTTGTGGACCGAATCGGCGGCCAGCACTGAAGCCATCGGTCGAAATTTGCTCGATTGCATCGGGAATACCCCGCTATTGCGCCTGGAGCGCATGGGGCAAAAATATTCGAATGCTGAATTTTATGGAAAGGCGGAATGGCTGAATCCGGGCGGATCGGTAAAGGATCGCCCCGCGCTGGAAATGATACGCGATGCAGAGCGCAGCGGGCGGTTGAAGCCGGGGCAGACGATTCTCGACGCCACCAGTGGGAACACGGGGATCGCCTACGCCATGATCGCCGCGGCTTCCGGGTATCGCGTAAAGCTATGTCTGCCGGCGAGCGCGAGCGAAGAGCGGAAAAAGATTCTGGTGGCGTACGGCGCCGAGTTGGTGATCACGCCGGGGGATGAAGGCTCCGATGGAGCGATCCTAAAAGCGCGGGAAATCATCGCGGCCGAGCCGGGCAAGTATTTTTATCCCGATCAATACGGCAATCCGGCGAACTGGCGCGCGCACTATAAAACAACGGCCAACGAGATCTGGAAACAGACCGCGGGCCGGGTGACTCACTTCGTGGCGGGACTGGGAACCAGCGGAACGTTCGTGGGCGTGACGCGCCGCCTCAAGGAATTGAATCCTGCGGTCCGCTGCATCAGTCTTCAGCCGGACGCGGCCTTTCACGGTCTGGAAGGCTGGAAGCATATGCGGTCGGCAATTGTTCCGGAAATCTACGACGCGACCCTGGCGGACTCGAACCTGACGGTTAAGACGGAAGAGGCGTATCGGCTGGTGAAACGCGCGGCTCGCGAGGAAGGATTGCTTTTGAGCCCGAGTTCCGCGGCGGCGCTCGACGGCTGCTTCCAGGTTGCGGCTTCGCTCAAGCCGGCCGAGCGCGCCGTAATCGTGACCATCTTCCCGGATTCCGGCACAAAATATCTGAGTGAGCGTTTCTGGAACGAAATTTAACGTACATTCCCGAGAGAAAATCGAAAAATGCTGCTGCTGCCAACAAAACTGGAACAGGAAATCCGCGACCATGGCGCAAAGGATTATCCGCACGAATGCTGTGGCGCCATGTTGGGAGTGGATCACGGCGCGGACCGGGAAGTGCGGTCGCTGTTTCCGTTAATCAATCGCAGAGACGATTCTCCCCGCAACCGCTTTTCGATCACGCCCGAAGATTTTCGCGCGGCCGAGCGGGCCGCAAGCGAGCGCGGCCTGGACCTGCTGGGGTGGTATCATTCTCATCCTGATCATCCGGCCCGGCCGAGCGAATTCGACCGCGAGCATGCCTGGCCGTGGTACAGCTACGTGATTGTCAGCGTGGAAGTGAGAGCTCCGCGAGACCTGACCTCCTGGCGTCTTGAGGATGATCGTTCGAAATTTCAGCCGGAAGAAGTCTTGCCGGCGCGAACTGCAAGCCATGCGCCGCGGGACTGAATTTAAACTGGGCACCACGATTTTTTTGCCGCGGGCGTTCAAGTGGCCGAAACTTTTGGGCCAGCCAGCGCATCCGATTCTATGTTTAATGAGGGAGAATTCATCGTATGGCCGTAAAGGTCTTGATTCCGACTCCGCTCCGCCAATTCACCGGAAAACAGGCGAGCTTGGAGTGTGCCGCCAGAACGGTGGGCGAAGCGCTTGGCAGCCTGACGACCAGTTACGCCGAGCTTCGCAAGCACCTCTATACCGACGACGGGAAAATCCGCAGTTTTGTGAATGTGTATCTGAACGATGAGGACATTCGCTTTCTGGACAAAGAAAATACGCGGACCAAGGACGGAGACACGATCAGCATCGTGCCGTCAATCGCGGGCGGATCACGCGGCTATAATAACGATTCAAGCGACAACTAGAGGAGAATGATTGTGGCAATTCCGACCGACACGCTGCCCAACCAGGAAGTAAAACTTTCCAAGGAAGAAATAGCGCGCTATAGCCGGCATCTGATAATGCCTGAGGTAGGCATGGAGGGGCAGTTAAGACTCAAACGCGCCAAAGTGCTGATGATTGGCACGGGAGGTTTGGGCGCGCCTCTGGGGCTGTACCTGGCCGCGGCGGGCGTGGGCCATCTGGGGCTTGTGGATTTCGACGTGGTCGATCATTCGAACCTGCAGCGCCAGGTGACCTTTACCACGGCGGACGTGGGCAAACCCAAGAGTGAGGCGACTAAAGCGCGCCTATTGGGGCTCAATCCGACCATCAAAATTGAAGCGTTTGAAACCCGGCTGGCCAGCGAAAACGCTTTCGAATTGTTCCGTGATTTCGACATTATTGTCGACGGCACCGATAATTTCCCGACGCGTTACCTAGTCAACGATGCTTGCGTGCTGCTCGGCAAGCCGAACGTGTACGGCTCGATTTTCCGCTTTGAAGGGCAAGCCACCGTTTTCGGTTATCCGGGCGGACCCTGCTACCGCTGCCTGTATCCCGAGCCTCCTCCTCCGGGCCTGGTGCCCTCGTGCGCCGAAGGTGGCGTACTTGGCGTGCTGCCGGGAATTGTCGGAGCCATTCAGGCCATGGAGACGATCAAGCTCATCCTGGGCAGCGGAAATCCATTGGCCGGGCGCCTTTTGCTGTTTGACGCCTTAGCCATGCGCTTCCGCGAATTGAAGCTGCATAAGAACCCGGCCTGCCCGATTTGCGGAGATCATCGTACGATTACAAAACTTATTGATTATGAAGAGTTCTGTGGAATTCGCGGTGAGGAGGCTCCCCCTGTGACCAATGGCATTTTGGAAATTACTCCACGTGATTTGAAGGCGCGGCAGGACCGCGGAGATGATCTATTTATTTTGGACGTGCGCGAAGTACACGAATACCAGATCTGCAATCTCAACGGGAAACTCATTCCCCTGGGCGAACTTCCCCGGCGCGTGAGCGAACTCGATAGTTCGCGGGAGATGGTCGTCCATTGTCGCAGCGGGAAGCGCTCGGCGGATGCCATCCTATTTTTGCAAAAGGCCGGATTCAAGAAACTCTGGAACCTCAAGGGCGGCGTGCTGGCCTGGTCGGATGACGTCGATCCCTCCATGCCAAAATATTAACGCCGAAGAATTGGCCCTCAAGTTTCGATTAATTTACCGTCGTGGAGGAATATGGCTTCGACCAAAATAAATGTTCGTGATGATGGGCCGCTTCGCATCGAAGGTGAGTTTGCAATCGTTGATGCGCAGGGCAATGCTTACGGTCTTGCAGGACGCACCGTGATTTCTTTGTGCCGTTGCGGACACTCGGCAAATAAGCCATTTTGCGATGGCGCGCATAAGACCGCAGGTTTTCAAGATCGGCAACAGGCGCGTGATCTCCCTCCACCGAAGATCTAAATTTTTTTCCGGGATAGTGGAACAGTTTGGCGTTGCAAGGTGGCATTTTTCCTCCCAAACGGAATTACTACCCTTCCGGCAGCAGATTGTTGAGTATTATCGTTACCTTGATCGATTTTGAGTGTCATACCCGTAACTCGCCAGCTCCATATTGAGAAGCCAGCGCCCTATCTGGTGACATTTTCACCCGTCTACCAGGAAAACTTTGCTGCATAACTAACGCCACCCTATAAAACCAAAAAGTTAAGTCTAGCGTGTTGTTACTCTTACAAACTTGTCCTTTGTATCTTTCAAAGGGCTCTCAACTTGCAGTTCTCAGCGCCGTTGGTACAACACGGTTACTGAGACTGCTCAACTGGGGGAGCGGTGGGTGCATTAGCTCAAATTAGGGCGTGGTGTTTGCGCCTGCGCTGGGTGCTCGGAGCGATTGGGACAGTGTTATTTATTGTCCTGACCGCCTGGCTGCGCCAACTTCCGTACTCTTCCGAACCTATTTTTTATTCCTATCTGCAGATCGTCGGGAGCCTGCTCTGTTTTACGTACGCGGCAAATGCTTTGGTGCGTTTCCGGGGTACGCACGACCGGCGAGCGCTAATTCTGGCCTTCGGATTCGTGCTTTCCGGAGCGGTGGAAACTGTTGCCACCTTCAATTTCTACGACATTTTGTCGTCTAGCCCATCCATTCAAACGCATGTGCCCATCACCTGGATGGTCAGCCGGACGTTGCTTGCCCTGACCGTGATTGCCGCGCTGGCTGTGGAGCGGCGCGTCCAAAATTCGCGAGACCCTGGGCGGGAGATTGCGGTCGCGCTGATTGTCGTGGTTGGCGTGGCTTATCTAACCAGCGCGGCTTATCTGGGATCCCCGCTGAAAGCAGGGATGCACCCCAGCGCCACTTTGGCAAGGCCCGGGGACTTGTTGCCTGCGCTGCTATTCGCGGTGGCAGGAATTGGTTTTGGCGGAAAGTTGCGCCGGGGAGCTTTGCCGGTCGATCGCGCATTTTGCATGGCGTTGTGGATGAACGTTGCCTGCCACGTGGTCGCCAGCCAATCCGAACGGTTGCTGGATGCGCCATTCACAGTGGCTCAGGTGCTTAAAGTCAGCAGCTATGCCTTGGTCCTGGGAGGCGCGTTGCTGGATAACGCAAAGCTCTTCGATCAAGTTCGCCAGCTCGCAGTGACCGACTCTCTGACTGGCTTGGCCAATTACCGCACGTTAATTAACGAAATGGAATCGGAAATTCAGCGCTCGCGACGCACGGGCCGTCCATTTGCAATCCTGCTTTTGGATCTCGATGGTCTAAAGGCGATCAACGACCATCATGGCCACCTGGTCGGCAGCCGGGCCATATGCCGTCTGTCGAATGTTCTGCGAGTGCATTCCCGGGCGATGGATACCGCAGCCCGCTACGGCGGCGACGAATTTGCCGTGGTATTGGTGGAAGCCGGAATGGAAGCGGCGACCTCGGTCAGCCGGCGCATTTGCGAACGATTGGCGACAGACGGGGAATTTCCGCAAGTCACGGTCAGTGTAGGAGCGGCCGTCTTTCCTCAGGATGGGAACACGATTGACGCTCTGTTCAACGCCGCCGATCGGGCTCTCTACAGCATGAAAGGCCACTCGGAGGGGATTCACACACTGGCCCGCATTGCGGCCTGCCTCTAACAACGATACTGGGGGATAGATGTCGAATGCATTTGATGTACCGCGATATGAACAAAGAATTCCGATGGCAATTGCGGTTCACATTTCCGGACGTGAACGCACCTATGGCGTGGAGACCACGTTTACCGAGAACGTCAGTTCACGCGGCGCGCGGGTCTCGAGCATCCGCAGGTGGCGGCCCAACGAGAAGTTGGAAATTGAATCTTTACCCGGAAATTTCCACGCCCTGGCCCGGGTTGCGTACTGCCAGCCGCAAATCGAAGGCTTTGTCATTGGACTTGAGTTCCTAAAACCCTCTGGACGGTGGGTGGTAGACGCCCCAGCGGGCGCAGGAAAACCGCTGCAAGGATAGGAGGAACACGCGAAGGCAAAAAGAACTGGCGCAACACATTGTTACCCAAAGCGTCTGGCACTCCGCGGGAACGGGGTGTCCGGCGCTTTGGCATTTAGGGTCTTGTATAGGGTCAGGCGGGGCCGCAGTGTACCTTCAGGATCGCCCGCGCGCTGCAATAGTCTCTTGGTAAACGCGGAGTGTCTGCTCCACCATGTGGTCTGCAGAAAAGCGCGCGACGATGGTTTCGCGCGCAGCCTTTCTCAATCGCTCCGCCTCGTTGGAATCCACCAGGAGCCGCGATATCGCGACGGCAAGTGATTTCGGCTCCGGCTCGCCGACCAACAGACCATTCTTACCATCCTCCAACGCTTCCGGCACACCACCGCGCGCGAGCGCAACTACCGGCAGTCCGTGTGCCATCGCTGCCAGAAGGACGGTGGGCAGCGCGTCGGCCAGCCCTGTGAAGACAAACAGGTCTATCCCCGTGTATACGGTTTCGACGTCTTCTACAAAGCCGGCGAACTGCACCGCAGAACCGAGCTGGAGCTGTTCGACAAGTGCCTGAAGCTTGGCGCGCTCTGGTCCGTCTCCGGCAAGAAACAACCGGCAGTGCGGAAATTGTCCGCGCATGTGCGCGAGCGCGCGAATCAAAAGAGCCTGCCCCTTGTCGGGCGTGAACGCGGCCACGTTTCCCAAGATGACATCTCCATTCGCGACACCGAGTCTGCGGCGTGCGGCAATACGATCTGAAGCGGAAGGGAGTGGAGGAATAGTCACGCCAACGGGGACCACCGTGATGAGATCAGGTGGCAAGCCGGAACTGATCACGGCATTCTTGACGCACTGCGACACTGCGAGGATACGTGCCGCAACTCGATAGCGCCTCAATGCCATGGAACTCGGCGAAAGGGGGAAAATCACCCGCCGCGAGACAACCAGCGGCACGCGGCGGTGCGCTCGAGCCAGCCACGCGGCCGTCAGGGCGTGCGGTTCATTTGCGTGGACGACGTCAGCTCGTCCTTCACGCACCAGCCTGCGGATCACGATTGTGGCCGCGAATCTTCTGGCACGCATGCCCACGTCGTGTACCGTGATCCCCATGCCACGCACACGCGCGGCAAGAATCGAGTCGCGGACGGCGATAAGCTCCGCTCTGTGACCCCGCGCAACCAAGCCCTCTAACAACAGGAGCGCCTGATGCTGCCCGCCGCGGAATTCCCGGCTGAGTTCGACAAGTAACGGGCGCACGATTATGCTCCTCCTGGCGTTGGCCACGGGCGGTGTGGGAGCGTCTCACCCGCCAGCAGCCGCCCGAGTTTGCGGTATTTGAAGTAAATATATTTGGCGGACATCCAGGCGATCAGCCAGCCGCGGCGCCCGTCAAGTACTCCCAGCTGGAACACCAGTCTTTGAAGGAACGTCCAGGGCGGAGCAAAAATCATGGCAGGACGCCAGGCCTTGCGGCCACGCGCGAACAGGTCCTCGGCAGCCAGCGTTGTGAAGACATCTAACTTGGCTTTGTGTTCGGCGAAAGTTCGCACCGTGTAATGAAGCAGGTTGCCGTTCAGACGGCCTGCCGGCCCGTTCAACTTCACGTCTTCGTGCAAGGCGTTGCAAAATTTGCCGCGGCCGCGGTGGTACAACTTCAATTTATAATCGGGATACCAACCCGAATGCCTGATCCAGGCCCCCAGATAATTGGTCAGTCGCGGGAAATCGTATCCGGCTTTGTCGGGAATTTCTTGTTTCCACGCCAGGAGGGAAGCGCGCAACGCGGGACTTAATTCCTCGTCGCAGTCGATGGAAAGCAGCCAGTCGTGTGACGCAAACGAAGCGGCATAATTTTTTTGTTCGGCCAGGCTATCCAATTTGCGCGCATGGACGCGCGCGCCAAATGCCCGCGCAATGTCGCAGGTGCGGTCGGTCGAGCCGGAGTCCACAAGAATAATTTCGTCGGCAATACCCTCAAGAGAGGCGAGTGAGCGAGGCAAGTCCAGTTCCTCGTTATGGGCGATCAGGATCGCAGTGAGCGGGGGCATCGGAAATCCAAACGATACGGTAACACGAAATACGGAAGAAACGCTTGGCGCTCCCGGCCGTGGACTAATTCTGTATTGCTGGGAGTCCCGGAGGGACGGCACAGCGTAGCCCACAGCGGAAGCTGTGGGAAAACGTGTCCAGGATGACCAGAAAACTCCGGCAGGGGCGACACAGGGGATGCATCCACACGAGATTAGCCCCACCATCGCGTTTCCGGTCAGGCATGCGCCGGCATTGAGTCGAATGGAAATGTGCGTGTTGAATATTGTGCCTGCGGCGTCCATCATACGGAACTGGCGGGTCTCGACGACTGGGAGGGATGCGAAGTGAAGCTTAAGGAATTGGCTTACCTTCTGGGTCTGCAACCTGGACCAAAGGTATATGACTACAAACTAAGGCATTTTGACCTCCCCAAGGACGGAACCATTGATTACGCCCAATGGTTGCATCCAAAGGAAACGGGCAAAGGGATCACGCAACAATCGGTCGATGACCTGCGGGAATTTTTGTCTCCGGGCGATGTGGCCATCGATATCGGGGCGCATTCGGGAGATTCCACCGTTCCGATCGCACTCGCTGTAGGCAGGACGGGCTGCGTTTTAGCGCTGGAGCCGAATCGGTATGTATTTCCGGTACTGAAAAAGAACTCCGAACTCAATGCCGGTAAGACGAATATTATTCCGCTGATGTTTGCTGCGACTCCTGAAGACGCGGAAATACAGTTTCAATACTCCGATGCAGGGTACTGCAATGGAGGCCGATTCCAGGGAATGAGCAAATGGCTGCACGGGCACGCTTTCAAGTTAAACGTGCAGGGGCGCAATCTGCATTCGTTCATCAAGACGGCGTATCCGCAGCTTCTTCCCAAAATCCGATACATAAAGATTGATACAGAAGGGTATGAATCGGTGGTCCTGGGGTCTCTCGCGGATTTGATTTCGCAATACAAGCCGTTCATGAAGGTCGAGGTTTATAGCAGATTAAATGAGCAGCAGCGCCTGGCACTCTATCGCTCCATCGTCGGACACGGGTACGTGGTCCATAAGATCGCGGAGGAAGGCAGCTACTGCGGCGAGATTGTCACCGAGCGGAACCTTAGTAAATGGCGGCACTACGACGTCTTCTGTGCGCCCACTACTTAGCGCGCCGGGAATGCATCTTCTCTTCCTGGCTCTCAGCTAACTGAAACTATTCAGCTACTGCACAAAACCTACATTGGGCACCGGGGTGGGTTCGGGAAGTTCGCGGATGGGGCCAAATTGCGCCTCGTACCGGCTGATATTCTCGCCCATTGCGCGCAAGATGCGCTTGGCATGTGCTGGACTCACGATCACGCTGGATTGCAGCTTGCCCTGTGGAACGTTCGGAAACACGTAAATGAAGTGCAGGGTGAATTCCTCGGCATTATGATGAAACATCACCAGATTGCAGTACTGGCCGACCAATTCTTTTTCGTCGGCCTTGATTTGCACCTGCACTTGCTCGCCGTCAGCTTGAACCATAGTCGCCTCCAATCTATTTGCGACACTAACATATTCCCGGCGCTCGCGGCATACGCTTTGCATCCCTGGTTCCCGTGACGGGTATCTTCGCAGCCGGCATTTATCTTCTGGCGACATTGCCCCACGCACGGTTTGACTAGCAGTTAGGTTAATGCTAGTTTATACGAAGTATTTATTGACGTTAACTATGCCCGGTCCTTCCACTCCAGATACGCCGCCAAGTATATTTCCCGGCGGCGGCACGTCAGATGAATTGATTTCCCTGGCGCCGGAGGAAGCGCGCTCCCGCTCGCTACCCGAATCGCACCGCTCCATTCCCATCCTGGCAGGCACTTCTTTCTTTCGGAAGATGCTGGCTTTTGCCGGGCCGGGGTATCTGGTCGCCGTAGGCTACATGGACCCGGGCAATTGGGCCACCGACCTGGGCGGCGGCTCGCGGTTCGGCTATACCTTGCTCAGTGCGGTGCTTGTTTCGAGCTTACTGGCTATTTTTCTTCAGGCGCTTTCCGCCAAGCTGGGGATTGCCACGGGCCGCGATCTCGCTCAGGCATGCCGCGAACACTACTCCCGCCGCACAGGAGTTATTCTCTGGCTGCTTTGCGAGGTAGCCATCGCCGCTTGCGACCTGGCGGAAGTTCTTGGTTCGGCGATTGCGCTGAAACTGCTTTTCGGATTGCCTCTGCTTCCGGGCGTTTTGCTGACGGGCCTGGACGTGCTGCTGGTGCTGGCGCTGCGGGGCCGCGGATTCCGGGTGCTCGAGACGCTGGTGATTACGCTGATCATGACCATCGCCGGCTGCTTTGCCTACGAAATATTTTTTGCGCGGCCGCTGTGGATCGAGGCGGCGCGCGGGTTTCTTCCGGTCGCGGAAATCGTGCGAAACCGCGAAATGCTTTACCTGGCCATCGGAATTCTGGGCGCCACGGTCATGCCGCACAATTTGTATCTTCATTCCAGCCTGGTGCAAACTCGCGCGTTCACTGAGGACGCCCGCGGAAAACGCGAAGCCATCCGCTTCGCCACATTGGATTCGACGATCGCCCTGGGCGTTTCTCTTTTCATTAACGCGGCCATTTTGGTTCTGGGTGCGGCGGCGTTCCATCAGCGGGGCATGACGACCGTGGCCGACATCAGCCAGGCCTACCAATTGCTGACTCCAGTGCTGGGCGCGAGTTTTGCGAGCACGCTATTTGCCGTCGCACTGTTGTGTTCCGGCCAGAACTCCACGGTGACCGGGACGCTGGCCGGCCAGATTGTCATGGAGGGATTCCTGGACTTGCGGTTGAAACCGTGGCTGCGCCGCCTGATTACGCGATCCCTGGCAATCATTCCGGCCGCGCTGGTGATTGGCATAATGGGAGAAGGGCATGTCACCTCACTCCTCATCTTGAGCCAAGTGGTTCTGAGCTTTCAGTTGCCGTTTGCCGTTGTGCCGCTGATCCAGTTCACCGGCGACCGCAGCAACATGGGAGAATTCACCAACAGCCGCCTGACTGCAATCCTGGGGTGGACCATGGCAGGCGCCATTATCGTGCTCAATATCGCGCTGCTCTGGCTTACCTTCGGCGGAAAGATATAGCTTCGCTTTGATGATCCTGTATCTCTTATCTCTCTATTTACACCCGGCGGAATATCTGGCATCTTCACTGATCCAGAGCGCATCTTAATTGAACAATAGGGGTTTTTCGGATGAAAATTGCCCTGCCTTGTGGCAATATCTGGCGTCTCACAAATTATCCAGAGGGAGCTGTTGAAATGATGGGACGGAATAAGAACACTTTTCAGAGGTCAGCGCGCGCTTCTGGAATTTTTATGATTCTGGCGTTTTTTGGTTTTGCTTCAGGCATCGCCGCGGCAGTCGATGACGACAAGCCTTGGGTGGCCCCGGCGGAGGCGAGAGAAGTAAACAATCCGGTTCCCGTGAATCCCAAGACCCTGGCGGCAGGGGAGCAACTGTTTCACGAGAATTGCGCGCCCTGTCATGGAGACACGGGCAAGGGCGACGGCGATACGGGCAAGATCATCAAGAAGAAACCCGCGAATTTCACCGACCCGAAGCTGATGAGTTTAGAGACCGATGGCTCTCTTTTCTGGAAGATGGGCGAGGGCCGGGGGCCCATGCCATCTTGGAAGGATGAACTTTCCGAAAAAGAGCGCTGGCAACTGGTGAATTACATCCGCAAGCTTGGGAATGACGCTGCAGAGAAGAATCCTGCCGGCTCAAAGGAAAAGGAAGGAAAGTAATAGCAAATTAAGTGGCGCGGCACTCCCGGCTTCCTGCGGGGATGGCTGCCGCGCCCTGATTGCTTGTTCGAATCTGCGTTAGGTTCGCGCTGGCTCCAACAAGTCTTACTTCACTCCGGCCAGCGCCTGCGCAACTTCCTTCATATCCGGCACAACAGGAATGTCGTAGTTCTTGAACCAGGCAATTTTTCCCGCTTTATTGATGATGGCGATGGCTCGTCCGGTGATGCCCTTATCCGCCAGATAGACGCCAAATTTGTCGGCCACCGCGCCTCTGGGGTGAAAATCGGCAAGCAGCGGGTAGCCAATCCCCATCTTGTCCGCGAACGCCTTGTGCGCCCAAACGCTGTCCACGCTTAAGCCCAGCACCTGCGCGTCCAGCTTTTCGAATTGCTTTAAATCGTTCACGAAGCAAGCGTGCTCGTTGGTGCAAATCGGGCTGAAATCGAGTGGATAAAACATTAAGACGACGTTGCGCTTGCCGGCAAAATCGGAAAGCTTAACTTCTTTTTGACTCTGGTCCTTGAGCGTAAACTCAGGAGCAGTTTGTCCTACGGCAATCGGCATGAAGCCTCCTCAGGTTCGAATGAAGGGTAACAAATCTCGCGGGTACCAGGCCGTCAGGCCGGGAGCATCACCGCGAACGATCCATGATAGCGGATTTCGTCGAGCCGATGCCACAACCTGAGCGGCAATCTGATACCATCGGCGCGATATGGCGCGCCTTGCACTTGACCAAGCCTATCCGGAAATTTTGTTCCGCCGGCGATCGCGCAACTGGTGGGCGCGGCTGATGCGCTGGCCCGCGGAATGCGCCCATCTTGAACCCGGACAGGTCTGGATGGCTACATTCATCCCC
>JBGOVX010000051.1:0-19044 GCA_041478355.1 Terriglobia bacterium
CCTGCACATTCTCGGCACCGAGCGGCATGAGTCCCGGCGCATCGACAATCAGCTTCGCGGGCGCGCGGGCCGCCAGGGCGATCCCGGTTCTTCGCGTTTTTTCCTATCGCTCGAAGACGACCTGCTGCGTGTATTCGGCGGCGAGCGGGTGAAAGCGCTGATGTACCGGCTGGGCATGACCGAGGGAATTCCCATCGAGTCCAAGCTAATTTCCCGCCGCATTGAGAATGCGCAAAAGGCCGTCGAAGCGCAAAACTTCGAGGCCCGTAAACACCTGCTTGAATATGACGACGTGATGAACAAGCAGCGCGAGACCATCTATTCGATTCGTCGCTCTGCGCTGGAAGGAAAAGAGCAAAAAGATTACGCGCTCGGCATTGCCGAAGACATTGCCCTGGAACAGGTGGAGACTTTCTGTCCCAAGAATGAGCATCCGGAAAAATGGAACGTGACGCAGTTCGCCGCCGAAGTGCTCAATCAGTTTGGCGTGGATGTGAAGGCGGCAGGGATCGATGCGGCGACGTTGAGCCACGAAGAACTTTCCGACGTGCTCGTCACGCGCGTCAAGGAACGCTACGCCGAGAAGGAAAAACTTTTCGGCGAGACCATGATGCGGTGGCTGGAACGGCGCATTATCCTGGACATCGTCGACACGCAGTGGAAAGACCACCTGCTTACCCTCGATCACCTGAAAGAAGGCATCGGCCTGCGCGGCTACGGCCAGAAGGACCCGCTCGTCGAGTTCAAGAAGGAGGCTTTCATCCTGTTCGAAGACATGATGGGACGCATCGACACCGAAACCGTGCGCTACTTGTTCTTGGTTCAACCCGCCAAACCCGAAGAAGAAGCGCGTGAAATCGAGCGCCGCCAGCGTCGCCAGCAGCAGGAACTTCAATACCAGGCGGGCGCGGCACAAGCCGAAGACCCCAAACCCATCCGCACGGGCGCTAAAATTGGCCGGAACGATCCGTGTCCCTGTGGCAGCGGAAAAAAATACAAGAAATGCCACGGCGCTGCAGCCTAGGCGCGCGTGGTTTAAAAACCCCGCAGGCTCATTATCCCCCGGCATCCATTCCAAATGGATACTCTAACGGCATCTGCGCCAATCCTGCGCTTGTACGCCTATAGGCCGCGTTTTACAATAATGAGGCCTTCTAGGGTCAAGTTAGCAGGTGCAGCTGTTGGCCCAGTGGTGCATCGAGTTGTTCGCGAGAGTACTCCGAACTTGCCCGATCCCGCGTGGAGCAGCAATCCATGCTCAAAGATTACCGGCCCAATCCCGAAGAGAATGGACGATCGTCACCCACCCACTTTGAGGTGTCCCTTGCGGCCGACGTGAATACCATTTCACCGGTCGTCAGTTTGGTGATGCGATTGGTTGGCGACCTGGATTATGCCGCCGGCAAGGAATTTGAAATCGAAATGGCGTTGCGCGAAGCGCTCGCCAATGCCATCCTGCATGGCTGCAAGGCGGATCCCAGCAAGAAAATTGAATGTTCAGTGACGGGCGATAGAGACCGGGGAATCCTGATTGTCGTACACGATCCCGGCAATGGATTTGACGTCGCCAAGCTCGCCTCCCCCGTCGACCAACAGAACCTGTTCGCCGACCACGGCCGCGGAATTTATCTGATCAATCAATTGATGGATGAAGTGAAATACGAGTGCAACGGCAGTGAAATTCACATGCGCAAGTATTGACCACCGTGACCGCTCAACCTCCAATGAAACCCCCGGGCACGATCTCAAAGAAGCCGGACGCCAAACTTGCCCGGTTTCAACCGAATATGCCGCAGATTCCCGGCGTGCCTGCTGCAAAGGATGCTCGCCCTGGCTCTGGTGCGCACGGACTCGGCAGCCGGCAACTCGCCAAGATCGGCGGGATAGTGGCCGCGGCGTTTCTGATCGGCATTGCAATCCTGTGGTGGATGAGAGGCAATTCGAAGCGGGCGGGCCAATCCCCCTCCCCCGAAACGTCGGTCGCCGAATCGACCGGGCCCGCAGATTCCTCCTCAGCGCCACCCTCTGAGGTGCCTGCAGGCGAGGGCGGCACGATTGCCGCGACTTCCGAAGAACTTTCCAAACCGTGGGCAGCGAAGACATTTATTTTTGTGAAACCGGTAACTCGCGAAAATGTAGAAGCGATAGTAATCCGGCTGCCAGGCGGAAATCTTTGGTCCTTTTCGCTGCAGGAGCCTTACGGGCAGTGCAAATTGGAATATATGACCGACCTCAATCGGTTGGCGAAGCAATACAGCTACCGCGCCAGCCACCCTATGGTTGTGAATCCCTGCAATAGCACGATTTACGATCCTATGAAGATCGGCCAGCTGGGAGAGGGCGTGTGGGCTCGCGGAGAAATTGTCCGAGGCATGGGGTTGAGACCCCCTATTTCGATTGAAGTTCAGGCCAGCGGCAATTCCATCATCGCCAGCCGGATTGAATAGACTTCGAGGAATGAGAATCCTCTGGAAGTCATCGAATGCAACAGCAGACTACAGCTTTCCCCAGAATGCGAACGTCACGGCGCCGCACAAGAACAGAAACGAGACCGCATAATTCCATTTGACGCTTTCTCCCAGATACACCCACGCAAATACGATGAACACGCAGAGCGTGATCACTTCCTGGATCACTTTCAACTGAAACCCGGTGAATTCCCCGTAGCCGATGCGATTGGCGGGAACCTGAAAACAGTATTCGGCGAATGCAATCAGCCAGCTGACTACGATTGCGGCAATCAGCGGCGCCCTGCGGTATTTCAGATGACCGTACCAGGCGATGGTCATGAAGATATTCGAACAAATCAGGAGAAGGATAGTTTTCATGGCGCTGGAAATCGTATCACGGGGCGATCATTGGCGGCATCCGGCGCCTTTTTATGCACAAGAATGTGCACAACCCGGAGCGCATGATATAAAAGAAGCTGCGCGGCTGTAGCTCAGATGGATAGAGCGCGTGCCTCCGAAGCACGAGGTCGGGAGTTCGAATCTCCCCAGCCGCACCATTTCGCCCGGGATTCATGGAAGCAGTCACTACGCCGCCCGCGCGAGTCCCTTAATCTGCTTGGCGAGTTTTTCAATTTCTTCGGCCTTGCGTATCAGCGAAAGCGACAGCACATTGGTTTGTTCGGTCTGGTCGGCTTCCTGCTTCAACCCTTGCGCCAATTCCAATAGACGGCCGGCATCGCGCCTGAGCTTTTTTTGATTCTCCTTGAGTTGCAGCTTGGGATCGCGCGGTGGGAATACGGGAGAGTATTCCCCGGGTCTGCCGGAACTGCTGGCATCAGGAGTCTGGAGCAGGCCAGGCGAAGGTTGCCCCTGCTGAGATTCCGCAAGCAGGGACCGGACCCCAGCCAATGTCATAACAAAGGTTGAAAGAAATGATCTGCGCGCACTTTTCATGGGATCCTCCTGCGTGATGCAGCCAGACATTGCCCGGCAACCCTCGACGGGGCTGCGAATGCTATAATTCCCCCACATTATGGCTCCAAACGTATTCAAATGGACTGATTTTGCGCTCGGCCACGGGCTGCGGCTCGCCGGCATTCTACTGATCGCCGTGATTCTGAACCGGCTTCTGCGCGCATTAACCCGGCGCCTGGTTCCTGCTGCTCGCGGCGAAGGCCTGGGCAGAATTGCCAAGATGCGCGAGCAGCAGATAAGAACACTGGCGAGCCTGCTGTACACTGCTGGAACGGCGATCATTATTATTGCAGCGATTCTCACGGCCCTGCCGGAGTTTGGCTTCAACGTCACGCCGATCGCCGCCGCCGCCGGGCTCGCGAGCCTGGCCGTTGGGTTTGGAGCGCAGCATCTGGTGCGCGATGTCATTAACGGATTTCTTGCGATTGTCGAAGATCAGTACGTGGTGGGCGAAACGGTGCGGATCGGAACTGTTGTCGGTCGCGTCGAGCATCTCACGCTGCGCCGCACGGTGATCCGGGATCTCCAGGGCGCGGTGGTCACCATTCCCAACGGTGAGATCTCGCAGGTCGCCAATCTCAGCCGGGATTGGGGCCAAATCTTTGTGGACATCAGTATCGGCTCGAACGGGTCGCCCGACGCGGCGCTCGCGGCGCTGGAACGCGTATCCGTGGCACTTCGGGCCGATGCCTCATGGTCGCCGGTGCTGGTGGATGGTCCCCGGGTGCTGGGCGTCGAATCGTTCGGTCCCAGCGGTGTAGTGCTGCGAATGCAGCTTCGCACGGTTCCCGGGCGGCAGGACGATGTCGCGCGGGAGCTGCGCCGCCGGATTCAAAATCGCTTCGAACAGGAGCTGATCCATTGGGCTGGAGTGCAGCGTGTGGAAATAGTGGCAAGCGAAGTGGTCCCCGTACTGCCGAACCCTGCTAAATCTTGAATCCACTCTCAGGAACAAATCGATTTGTTACTCTTCTATTACTCTTCTATTACTCGTTCCCGGCGCCGGGTAACGAGAATTGTAGAGAAGCTTGCTGCGCCACCTCATGTTCGGGCGCGCCAGCCATCACAACGCGGTTTCGGCCTTCTTGCTTAGCGCGATAGAGTGCGGCATCGGCCATTTGCAAAATCTGACTGGCGCTGTCGGACTGCCAGTTCGCAGTAGCCACTCCGCCGAAGCTCATCGTGACGCGCAGCGGCCCTGAGGGAGTATCGATGGACGGTTGAGTGATGGCCATGCGGAGTTGCTCCGCCTTTTCCGCGGTTACGGTTGCGTCGCAACCCGGCAACAGGATCAAGAATTCCTCACCGCCATACCGGCCAACTGTGTCATAGGACCGGACGCCGGCCCGCATTCTCTTTGAAACTTCCTGAAGCACGCTGTCGCCTGCAAGGTGTCCGTAGGAGTCGTTCACTGACTTGAAGTGGTCCAGGTCCGCCATGATTACGCCCAAGGAGGCGCCCTCTCGCCGGGACCGGCTCATCTCACGTTCCAGCGTTTCCAGAACTGCGCCGCGGTTCCAAACTTCGGTCAGCGCATCGTGTGTGGCTCTGAACCGCATCGACTCTCGGGCTTGCACCAATGCATCTTCCAGTTCCAGCAGTCGCTGCCCGACACGAAGTCTGGCTTTCAATTCCCGCGGGTGAAACGGCTTGGTCAGATAATCATCCGCGCCGGATTCCAGCCCCTCCACGATACTTTCCTTCGTATCCTTAACTGTAAGCAAGAGCATGTATGTATAGGGTTCGGGCCGGTGGAGCCGCATTTTCTTACACACATCGATACCGTTCTGTCCCGGCATCAACCAATCAAGCAGCGCGATGCGCGGTGCGTCCGGTTGATTGAGCTGCGCCCAGGCAGCATTGCCGTCCTCCACCGTGACGACGTCATAACCCCACTTCGTCAGGTACCCCTGGACCAGCCGGCGCGAGACTGGCTCATCATCGGCAATGAGAATCTTCATTTCGGGGCCCCTTGGCACAAATCCTCAAGCACGGGAAGCAGGCGTTTGACGGCAATTTCCAACGTCGCTAGGCTGGCGGTCGCTGATTCGGCATCCCCGTTTTTAGCGTCTTGTTCCAGCTGAGAGGCAGCGCCCGCCGTAACACCAGCCAAAAGGTTGACTGCCGCTCCCTTCATGGAATGTGCGGACCGTTCCAGCATCTGCAGGTCACCCTGCTGGAGTGCCGTTCGCATGGCATCGAGCAGGCGAGGCGCTTCCTCAAGGAACAATCGGATCAATTCTTCGAGCAGTTCACGATCGCCTTCCACGCGTTCCAAAAGCGACGCCCGATTCAGGTTCTCGTCCTGCTGAGAAGGAGTTGCTTTCATCGTCGCATTCGGTTCAACCCCTGCCAGACATCTTTCAATTTCGGCCAGGAAGTCGCTGGTACGGATCGGCTTTGAAATGTAGCCATCCATTCCTCCCGCCAGGTATCGCTCCCGGTCTCCTCTCATGCTGTTCGCAGTCATCGCGATGATCGGCAGGTGGCCACCTGATGTCTTTTCACGCCCGCGGATTGCGGCGGTGGCTTCCATGCCGTCCATTTCCGGCATCTGAATGTCCATCAGCACGACGTCAAAGCCCGGGGAACCGGCCTGCTCCAATGCGCTGAGCGCTTCCCTGCCAGTCGCTGCCAGGGTCACTTTGTGGCCCACTTTTTCGAGCAGTCTCACTGCCAGCTTCTGGTTTCCAAGATTGTCCTCGACGACCAGAATGTTGAGGCTGCGTCCTTCGGGCTTCCCCTTGGTGGGTGCGGGAATTTCAATTAAGTTGTCTTCCAAGGCATGCACACCTAGGACCTGCAAGATCGCCTCGAGCAGTTCGGACTGGCCTATGGGTTTGGAAAGAAACACATTGACGCCAAGCTCGCGGCATCGCGCGGCAGCCAGATAGCGTTCGGAGGTAAGCATCAGGATGACCGAGCCGGCCACCGCAGGGTTTTTCTGGATTATCTCCGCCAGTGCGAATCCGTCCATCCCCGGCATTTTCGCGTCGAGCAACACGACGGGGAATGCATGGCCTGCTTTTCGCGCCTGTTCCATCGCCCGCAGCGCCTCTACACCACCCTCAGCCAGCGCTGGTTTCATCTGCAAGTTGGATAGCATCTCGGCAAGGATGTTCCGGTTGATGCTGTTATCATCCGCGACAAGAACAGCGAGCCCCTGCAGTTCTTCCTGCTTGTACCGCAGGGGGGTCGATCCCGGGGTAAACGCGGCCGTGAAGTGAAATATGCTGCCGTGCCCGGCTTCGCTTTCCACCCACAGGCGGCCGCCCATCATGTCCACGATCCGCCGGGAAATAGTCAGGCCGAGTCCGGTTCCTCCGAACCGCCGCGTAGTCGATCCATCCGCTTGAGCGAAAGATTCAAAAATAAGCTCCTGTTTTTCTTGAGGAATCCCAATTCCAGTGTCCGATACGCTGATGTGCAGGCGCACGCAGTCACTGGATTCGCCTTCGCGTTCTACCGCGACGACCACATTTCCACGTTCGGTAAATTTGATCGCGTTACCGGCCAAGTTCACGATCACTTGCCGCAACCGTGCCGGATCTCCCACAACTGTATTCGGGACATTAGCTGAAACTCGGACGGAAAGTTCCAGTTGCTTTGTGTCGGCCCGGACAGCCAGAGTCTTGAGGGTATCGCTGAACAACTCGCGAATATCGAATTCAGTTTCCTCCAGTTCGAATTTGCCGGCCTCGATCTTCGAAAAATCCAGAACATCGTTGACCAGGTACAGGAGGCTGTCGGCAGACGACTTCACCAGGTTGAGATACTCCCGTTGTTCGCTGGTGAGCTGGGTATCGAGCGCCAGATCCGTCATTCCGATGATGCCGTTCATCGGCGTGCGGATTTCGTGGCTCATGTTCGCTAGAAATTCACTCTTGGCGCGGCTGGCCGCTTCGGCAAATTCCTTGGCGGTCAACAGACTCTCTGCAACTCGCCTGCGTTCGGTGATGTCCATGAATATGACGACTGACCCGATGATGCACCCGTCTTTGCGAATGGGATGGGCCGAGTATTCAGCGGGAAAGCGGGTGCCGTCCGCCCGCCAAAACACTTCTTCCTCCGAGTGGATTGCTTCACCCCTGCGGAGCAAGGCGAGAAGATTGCATTCCTCTTCGGGGTAAGGGGTGCCGTCGGCATGCGAATGGTGCATGACACGGTGCAGATTCTTGCCGAGAATGTCTTCCGGCTTCTGATAGCCAAGCAACCGCAGCGTTGCGGGATTGCAGAACGTGCATTCCCCTGCCTGATTGATCCCGTAAATCGCTTCCGCCGTTGAGTCCAGCAGGAGCCTGATTCGCTCCTCGCTCTCGTGCAATGCTTCCCGGGCTTGCTGGTGACCGCCCACTTCCTGCTCCAATTCATAAGTGCGCTCGTTCACCCGCAATTCCAGGCTATCTCGCGCGCTGCTCAATTCGGCGTCACGACTTTGGATTTGGGCCAGCATTTCATTGAAGCCATCGATCAGAATACCGAGTTCATCCTCGGAATGCTTCCGGGCACGGATTGAATAATCCCTGCTTCCTGTGATCATCTTGGCCGTCCACGCCAACCGCAAAATCGGGTCCGAAATGGGGCGTTGCAGCCATTGGGCCGTTACGTAGGCCCCCAATGAAACCACCAAAACAATCAACCCGAAGAAAAGCAGGTAACCCTCCAGCAACTGGCGGTTTTCAAAGTTGTCTCCTTCTAGAAATACGTAACCAATTGTTTTGCCATCAAGGGTAATTTTCTGGACAATCAGCGCGAGCTTAGTGGTAAACCGGCTGGTTTCATTTTCGATGGCGGATGGCGTATAGAGATTACTGGAGGTCCCATTGTGATAGGTCGCGAAGAGTCTGCCATCCTTGTCGTAGATCGTAGCCAGAAAAATATGCGGCTTGGCCGCCAACGCCTGGAAAGCGTCACGGGCAGAGTTCGGGTCTTTGAATGTTAAAGCCGCCGTGCTATTGGTTCCAATGATGTTCGCCAACGCGTTCAGGTCTTGCATTCGTACATTTCTGAAACGGTACACCCCATATTCGGCAAACGCGATGCTGGCCACGCACAAAGCCGCGAGGGTGTTGATCATGATCACGAAAGTGATCTTCCGGCGAAGCGAAAGTTTGCGGAGCCATTGCATCTCAGTTGCGCTCATTCCTCTCGGCCGCCCTAACCGCGCGGGCAATCAACAACCATTTCAAACTGACCTTCGGCGGCGCAGGACTTTTCTCCATTAGAAACTGAATCATCCCCGTCGGACTCCAGAAAATGGCCAAAACATGCGCGACGTCCCCGAATAGCGCTGCCGCATGCGCACGCTGAGACACACCCACAAAAGCAAGGTGCAGTTCACAGACCAAAGGGAATAGCGTTGGCGGAGGTTTAGTCCTTTACCGTAAATGACTTGTGAAATTAGAAAAGCCTAAGAACACGGCTGGCCAGAGTGACTGGTTCCATGTCGGTTCCTTAGTCCCAAAATGAACTGAACTGTCGCCGGTGTTTAACGCTAAATCGAGCGTGTATTGGCATGACTAAAGATGGCTGCGGACACAAATTTCTTACTTCGGGGAAATCGGCGGCGCTCCAATGCGATAACCCGCTCCGCGCACGGTGTAGATGTGCTTTCGGGACGCGCCCACATCAATCTTTCGACGCAAGTAGTTGATATAAACCTCGACTATATTGGTGAGAGTATTAGAGGGAAGTTTCCACACGTGGTGAATGATTGAGGAGCGCGAAACGCTGCTGCCCTCGTTGAGCATCAGATATTCGAGCAGCGCAAATTCTTTGGGCGTAAGTTCAATATCCCGGCCATTGCGATTTACGATATGCCGCAGGCGATCCAGTTCGAGGTCCGAGCTCCGCAGCACGGGTTGAAGCGGAAGACTGCAGCGGCGCAACAATGCGCGTACGCGCGCCGAAAGCTCGGAATAGGCAAATGGCTTGGTGAGATAGTCGTCGGCGCCCGAATCAAGCCCGTCGACACGATCCTCCACATGCGCCCTTCCGGTGAGGATGAGCACAGGCAAATGGGGCCTTTTGACGCGCAGTTGACGAAGCACATCCATCCCGCTCAGGTCGGGCAGATTCAGATCTAGAATGACCAGATCACATGGGGCCTCTTCGACCATCGACTGAACTTGGCGTCCTGTAGTGGCGATTCGTACATCGTAGCGTTCTGATTCCAGCCCGCCGGAAAGAAACTTGGCGACCGGAGCATCATCTTCCGCGATCAGAATATGCATGGCAATTAACCTTGCAATGAAAATAGAGTATTGGCGAAAGGGGGATTCTAGTCTCTGCGGCGCATTAGAAAATGTCAAGAGATGACCTGGGAATTAGCGGATAAACGACCCGAAATGAAACATGGATCGGAGTTTTCCAAGCTCACAGGAATTCGATTGGCTCTGACAAAGCGGATCTGCGACCGGGTGTGGACGTCGATTCGGGAAGAGTTCTCCTGCTTTGAACTGGGAGAAAGCCTCTGGTTTTCGTATCCCTCCTGTTTCCAGCAAAGATTTATTTCTCTGTTTGGTCCTCAAAACGCTTGATATATCGGTCCGCTCCCTGGGTACTGACAAAACCTGTCTTCAACCATCCGGTGAGGCTTTTTTAATGTTTGATTTGGCGAGGCGGGCCAGTAGGAGGGTCAAATGGCCATTACAGAAAGATATTCGGCAATCCAGTACTTGGTCATAAAGCATAGCGCGGTCCGCACGGCCGAGGTCGCGGCTCGATTTACCGGGGTGGTGCGATGAATTTTGTCGAGACACAAACGGCGCCTCGCTCCGCGCTCGATGCCGAGGAGCGCGAATGCCTCCTGCTCGAACACCTGCCGCAAGTACGATACCTGGCCCGGCGGATTCACGACCGCCTGCCGGCGCAAGTACCGCTCGAAGACCTGATTCACGCGGGAGTGATTGGTCTGATCGACGCCATTGACAAATTTAACCCGGCAAAAAACGTCCAACTCAAATCCTATGCCAAGTTTCGCATTCGCGGGGCCATTCTGGATAGTCTTCGCGAGATGGATTGGAGTCCGCGCCGTCTGCGCCGGGAGGCTCGCCGCATCGAGGAGGCCCATCGGGATTTGAAGTTGCGGTTGGGACGCGTGGCCGGTGAACCGGAGCTGGCCGCGGAACTGGGAATGAACCTGGAAGAGTTTCAGCATTTGCTGGGAGAACTGCGCGGGCTCGACCTCGGCAGCTTGCAGGAGGAATCCACGGATTCGAAATCCGAAGACGATGTGGTCAGCTACCGTCCTGGTGGCGCGGACAGGGACCCTTTTGCCTTGTGCCTGCACGGAGAACTGAAGTCGCTGGTGGGCCTGGGGCTGGAGGACCTCGATGAAAAGGAACGGCAGGTCGTGACTTTGTACTATCTGGAAGAACTCACAATGAAAGAAGTGGGCGCGGTGCTTGGAGTGGGGGAATCGCGAGTGTCGCAAATCCACTCGGTGGCGCTGGTTCGCTTGCGCGCGCGGCTGGAGGAAATCCTGCACGCCCGGTTGCGGACTGCCGCGAGTCCGCCCGCACCGAACTCATTGTGGGGAGGAACAGTATGAAAAAGATCCTGGACCAGGAAGAAATCGATAAGCTGACTCGCGCGGCGCAGCTAAGAAATCACTATTTCAGAATCCAATCGCCGCTTTTCTCGATGAATCGAAACGCGTACCGCGGGTAAGGAATATTGCACCCCTCGGACCGAATTACGCGCGCCGTCCCGACGAATTGCGTCCCTCCGCTAATCAGATCCACTTCGATCGTAGAATCAATTTTCAGTGCGGCCGTGCAGCCGCACAGGAACCCGCTCCGACTGACGTTCTCAGTGGCGCTCACTTCTTCAAAAGGTTTTTCACTGACATCGGTTCCTCGTAGCTTTAGCATAACTCGCAAACGGACGCGCAATTCACTCCTCCGCTCGCGTCGAACGGCGCGCAGCACGTTTGCCAAGCCCTTTCGCAGCGCGTCAAAATCAATCGGTTTCTCGAAATACGCCGCGGCGCCGAGTTCCTTGCAGAGTGATTTCGTTGTGGCGCCAGCTTCCCCGCTGACGATGATGAGGGGAATCAACTGAGTGGCGGCCAGCGAATTGAAAGTCCGGCAAAGCTCGAAGCCGGAATACTTCGGCATTCTCAAATCGAGCAGGATGGCGTTGGGTTTATCTTGCATGGCCAGGGCCAGGGCTTGTTCCGGGTTTCCCGTGTCGATGATCTCGTAGCGATCCGCGAGATTAATTCGAAGAAGGCGCCGCATGGCCTCCTCATCGTCAACAATCAACAATTTATCCATGTTGCGATTGCCTCCTAACTGCTCGAGCTGACGTTCGGTCCGGCGAGCACCGAGGTTTCCGCGCGCGCCGCATTTTCTGTTTCCTTCGCATTTCTGCTCGCATCCAATAGCTCACGCACATTGCGCATAAGCGCTTCCTCTGTGAAAGGCTTGTGGAGCAAGTGCAGGCCCTCTTCGAGGACCCCATGGCCCGCGATAAAGCTGTCCGTGTAGCCGGACATAAAAAGCACCTTCATCGCAGGATGGCGGGGAGCCAGTCGTTCCGCCAGCACGCGTCCGTTTATTCCGGGCATCACTACGTCAGTGAGCAGCAAATGAATGGGTCCGGCGTGCTCCGCGGCCACCTGAAGAGCTTCCGATCCGTCCGCTGCCGTCAAGACCTGGTACCCGTTGTCTCTCAGAAACATGTGCGCCAGTTTCCGTAGAGGTTCCGCGTCTTCCACCAACAAAATGGTCTCATTTCCACGGACGGTCAGCGGCTCAGGACTGCTCTCGCATTGGGTTGCGATTGCCTGTTCGATGCGCGGTAAGTAAATCTTGAATGAAGCTCCTTTTCCCTTCTCAGATTCAACGGTGATGTAGCCGCTGCTCTGTTTCACCACCCCATAAACGGTAGCCAGACCCAACCCTGTTCCCTTGTCCCGGTCCTTGGTAGTAAAGAACGGCTCGAAAATTTGTGCCTGGATTTCCGGGTCTATTCCCGTGCCCGTGTCCGTGACGTCCAGCATCACGTACTGGCCTGGGACCGAACCCGGATGTTCCCACGCAAAAGCCGCGTCGAATTCGGCGTTTCCCGTGTGGATTGTCAATTTCCCCCCATCTGGCATGGCGTCCCGGGCGTTGACAGCCAGATTCATCACGACCTGTTCGATTTGTCCCAGGTCCGCTTTGACCTGGCCAATCGCGGGGTCAAGCCTCAGATCCAGTTGAATGTCTTCCCCGATCAGACGGGGCAGCATCTTTTCCATATCGGACACCAGCGTGTTCAAGTTCAATATGACCGGTTCCAGAACCTGCTGACGGCTGAAGGCCAGGAGTTGCCTTGTCAATGACACAGCGCGCTGACTGGCTTTTTCGATTTCCTCGGCGTATTCAAACAAGGAATTTCCGGGAACAAGATTTCGTTTCATCACTTGGATGTAACCGATGATGACCCCAAGCAGATTATTGAAGTCGTGGGCGATTCCACCGGACAGCCGGCCAACTGCCTCCATCTTCTGCGCCATGCGGAGCTGCCGCTCCAGCACTCGCCGCTCCGTCACGTCTTCCGCAAAAACCTCAATATATGTGCTGTGCTCATCCTTCCCGGGCCAGCCGCTGCATCGCACCGTAATGAAAACGCCGTCTTTCCGCTTCCATTCGACTTCCACGTCTTTGAAATGCTGGTCGCGCAGAAACATTTCATTTATTTTCTGATGTTCGGCGGGGTACCGGTAAATGACTGTTGCGAGGTTGACCTCTAACAATTCCTGCCCCGAATCATAACCCAGCATTTTTTCGAGGGCCGAATTGACCATGAGCAACTTCCCCGCCAGATTCGCCCTGAAAATGCCGTAAGGCGAACCTTCGACTACAGAACGGAAGCTCGCGTCCGACCGCCGCAGCGCCTCTTCCGCGCGCTTCCGTTCTGTGACGTCGCGATTGACAATCACTAACTTGTCAGGCATCCCCTTGAAATTGCGGATCACACTCGCTGTGGATTCCAGTGTCCGCCACGTCCCGTCCTTGTGACGGATGCGATACTCCATCGGACGGCCCACTCCTGTGGCGCGAGCTTGCTCAGCCGCCTCTTTCACGCGTTCCCTGTCTTCGGGGTGGATCTGGTCGAAAGAAGGTGAGCTTCTTAATTCTTCTATGGAATATCCAAGAACCTTCTCGTAGGAAAGGCTGTTGTAAATCCGGCTGCCCTGCATGTCGACAACTGCAATCAAATCGGCTGCATTTTCGCTGATGAGCCTGAATAGTTCTTCTCGCTGGACCAATTTTCGGCGGATCCTGTGTATCTGCAATTGCTGATATAGCGTGTAAATATCGAATATCAAGACGAGGCCCAACAGACCCCTCACGATTCGAGGCAGCATGAGAAACGTAGATGGGTCGTCATCGCTTCTTCCCAAGCCGGGGAGTAGAAAAGAACTAAGTCCGGCGGTCAGCAGCAGTGTGACAGCCACCGCCGCCGACCACAGCCACCACTCGCGCCTGTCCATTGTGCGAAAATGCGTCGAGGGGCTCTCCGGTGGCTCGATGTTCCTGACAGGTAAGCCGTCACCTTTTGTGATGCTCATGGACGATCACCGATGGGGATCTGCTTCTTGCTCCGCCATAAACTTGCGAGCACACTGGCCACAGATGCCTCTATCTGCACGAAGAAAGTTCCTCGTGCTCTGCTCGTCGAATTGTCCGGTGATTTCATTCATTCACTCCATATGAGGGCTAACAAGTTCGGCAGGACTGCCTGGATTGTCGATGGAAATGCCAGCCAGGGCCTCGTTGATTTGCATCGTTGAGGTTTGTTCGCGAATGGCTTCCCAGGTTTCATCCGGAATATTTAGGAATACACTCACCACCTGCGAATCAAATTGGGTTCCTGCCAAGCGCTCAATTTCATTCCGCGCGTCTTGGAAAGGGAGAGCAGAGTGGTATGGGCGGTCCGATGTCATTGCATCGAGAGTGTCCGCCACCGAAAAGATTCTGGCGCTTAAGGGGATATCAGACCCTTTCAGGCCTCGCGGATAGCCACTGCCATCGCAGCGCTCGTGGTGGGTGAGGATGATTCCCGCAGCCTCAGTGAGGAAAGGGATGCGTTTGACCAGATCGTATCCGATCTGTACGTGCTCCTGAATGATTCTTCGTTCTTCCCCGGTAAGGGCCCCGGGCTTGCGAAGAATTGCGTCAGGGATGGCGAGTTTCCCAATATCATGCAGCCAAGCCCCCATCGCGAGGTTCTTGAGTTGCCCGGGGGTGCCATGCATCCGCGTCAGTATGTTGAGCGAGTACAGAGCTACGCGCCGGGAGTGTCCCGCTGTTTGATTGTCGTGCAGGTCGATGGCCGCCCCTAATGCGTCCAAAGTGTCCGCATAACTTTGCTCGACCTGCCCAAGAGCACTTTGCAGTTGCACCGTTCGTTTGCAGACCATCGCTTCGAGATTCTGACGATAATTTTCCAGCTCCTGTTCCAGACATTTCTTGCGGAAAGCACGCTCGATACACACCATGACTAAATCCATCTGCAACGGCTTAATGAGATAGTCGTCGGCGCCCTGTCGCATGGCTTGCACGCCCAATCGAACATCCTCTACTCCAGTGGCCATCAAGAAGACCAAATGGGGGTAGCGCAGCCGAATCTCCGTCAGCAGGTCCATGCCAGAGACTCCAGGCATGACTAGATCAGCGATGACTACGTCCATGGGTTCTCTTTGCAGAAGGTCGAGCGCCTCTTTGGCGCTCGAAACCGCTTTGCACGTCATGCCGCTCTGTTCCACCATCACCGCCAGTACTTTCCGATGGGCGAGATCGTCGTCCACAATCAGAAGTCGAACGCCAGGACGATTGGTCAGCGAGGTTGCACCACCGCTAGGTTCGCTAGATGAATCGGGCGTGACAGCTTCAGATGGAAAGTTCATAAAATCGGCCTAGTTCTTCGAACGCGACGAGCGAAATTGGATTGCCCCCCAAATACACATCGGCACTTCCCAACCGGAAAAGACATCCGGGCAATTCCTCGCACGAAAGGGGCCGATCGTTTGATATTCGGCAATTCGCAAGCCAAATAATTTCATCTACTTAAGGCTCTATCGGCAAAATCACGAGGATGCTTTTGCGAAAAGACGTTTCATGCAGGAATCGTGTTTCATGCTGGAACACTAAGCGGCCGGGATGAAGACGGTTACATTCATTCAGTCACAACTGTATTCTGGGACGGGGCGGGGCACGTGTCCCTAAAGGTTCGTACTGAATTGCCGATGAACCAACTGTAAGGGAAGGTTAGAATCCTCTCATTTGCAGCCAATAGACCCTCCGAGCAGTAAAAGGGGAGAGTCTCGGCTGGGGAAGGAAGATATGAGAATTGATCCACGAATTCCAACTGCAGATAACCCAGGGACATCCCGGGTCGGCGACGTCCAATCCGGAAAGGTGAAGAATTCCTCAGCTCTGAGTTCCAATAGGCCTAGCGACACTGTACAACTATCTTCCGCGCAGGCGACAGTCCGTCAGCTTATGGCGCAGCTGGCCAACGTTCATGATGTTCGCCAGCCACGGATCGACGCGTTGCGTTCGGAAATTCAATCCGGCAATTTCTATCGCAGTAACCAGCAGGTGGCTGGCGCCATTGTGAATGAATTATTCGGCGCCGCCTCGAACTGATAACCACTGCCGAGTCGTACACCATGCGGGACGGGGCCTTTCTTCTTTATCGCGGCAAGAAATCCAGAATATTTAGGATAGGTAAGATGGTTTGAGGCGGGTATAGGTTCCCGCCCACGGTCGTTGCCGTTTTGCTCAGTGGACGTTCTTCTCGAGCCAGTCCATAAAGAACTTAGCGATTTCAGCGCTGTTCTTTTCGGACATGAATTGGTGGCCATTGCCTTGTATCCCGGCATCTTCGAGGTTCACGTAGGTGGTCTTTACGCCCGCCTGATTGAGCCACTTGGCTGTGCAATGGGAGTATGGATGGTGATAACTGCCTTCTCCAGCCACATTGAGAACCGGGATACCCTCCAGATTAATGAGCTTGTGCGCGGGTTCCTTCTGAACCCAGCAAGGGATAAGGTCCGGCCCATCCGCTTTGTCCTGGCGCACGGGCTGCAATTCGGAAGCGTTTTTGACCGGGGGATCGTAAGCAACAGGTTCGTTGGTTAGGCCCCAGGCGCGCCCTGGGCCTGTTGCTCCCCTTTCCGCGTTCTCGATCGGCGGGGAAAGCGGCTCTGCTGCAACAATGCCCCTAACGAGCTTGGGCCGGGCATCGGCGGCCAGCCAGCCAGAGGGCGCCACTCCCGAGTGGAGCAACAGGATCACCGGCTCGTGAATCAAATCCAACAATTCCACGATGTCGTTCGCGGTAAGCCGCTCCAAGTCCTTACCCGTCGGAGACTGAGTATCAGTCTTGGCGTAATAATCAAAGATCGGGTCTCCCATTTTGCCTTTGTTCGGTCCATCGCCCGGCCACTGCGTTTGCTTGGTGTGCTGCGGCCAAGTGCTCTGAGGAGTGGCGGGCGGACGGCCATTCGACCAGACCTCCTCCATCAATGGGCCTGTACGGGGAGGAAGCACATCACCGTCAATGCCGGGAACATAGGCCGAACGGCCACGTCCAGGAAGATCCAGCATGTAAACAGTGTAGCCTCGATTGACGAAGTCATAGGCCCAGCCCGGCCGGCCGTCAGGTGTTTGCAGCAAGGCTACGTTGGTTTGACCCCCTCCTGATTGAATGAACACGATCGGATACTTGTATCTGATCTTTTTCGGCACCCAAGTTTCCACGTACATGGCGCCGCGCATGACTTCCTCGCCGGGCTTCCCCGCCCACTTCCCGCCAACATAGAAATGGCCTTGACGCGCGATATTGGCGGTAGAAAACGTTGGGACCGACGTCAGCGGAGGAACTACCGGAGCATCCTTTGGCGCTTGTTGCGCGCTGCAGTAGCTCACAAATACGAAAGACAGCGCTAGCAGTGCCGCAGTCGAAATTCTCATCTTCATGACGTCTTCTCCCTGTAGGTTTTCCCCGTAATGATCACAATTGAATTGGGGGTTAAACAGTTGCGGAAAAAGTAAAAGCACTGTCATTCCGTTCACGGAGGACGTTCTCGGCTCGCCGTGAGCACTCGCCGTGAACGGTGAACCGAGGCACGCTGCGTGCCGAGGAATCCCTCATTTTTTGGATTTCAAACCAAGAGAGATTCCTCACTTCGTTTGACCGCACAGACGGACACACTTATACACCGAAGGCCCTTCCGAGTGAACCAAATTATTCTTCGCGGGCGGGTGGGTCAGGCTTTGAGGGAGTTTGAACTTTCGGGTGCCGCACCCTTATGATTTTTGAGGGTGCGGTTCTTACTTCGCAAGCGCGCGATTGACTAGAGAGCCCCGCCTTCTTACTGCCAATCGATCAGCTGGTGACCAATGAAGGAGACCTACGCTCGGCGGAGACGGTTGCGTCAGAGCCATTGAGGCGTTCCTTCATCAATTCTTCGGCGCGCAGGAAGAAATCCTCCTGGGAGATTTTTCCCGCATCCACATCGGCGAGGATCGAACGCTGCACTTTATACTCCTTGTTTTCGATGCCCGCTTTACTCTGGAGCATGCGCCAGGCTTTGCGGCGTTCGATGCAAAACAGCACCAACTGGCGCGAGAGCGCGCGATACTCCACATCGCCATTGGTTCCTTGCAACTTGATGTAGACGCCAAAATCAGGGATGTAGGACCGGTGACGGGGATCCAGATAGCGGCGGTACACCGAATCCTGCTGCGTCACGCGGACCAGCATATTCTCCAGCGGAATCAGCTTGGCGGAGTCGTCTTTCTTGATTTTTTTCAGATGGTTTCGGAACCGCGCCTCCGATGCGCACCAATGGGCCACCGTGTACCGGTACGGCTCGTTGGAACCCTTGAACTTGGTTTCGTACCAGTCCTTTTCCATCGAGGGATTGCCCTTGATATCGAGCGCTTCTTGATATGTCTCGCCCATCCGCGGATTGAAGATGAATTCCGGCGCGCCCCGTGAGTCGCGAACGCGTTGCGCCTGCGTTAGCGCCATGTCGTCGGCAACACCGTGTTCGGGCTGGCAGGTGGTGAAGCACTGCAGGAAAGCCGTCCCGCGGTACTCCAAACCGTCCAGGATGGCCCTATAGAGCTTCGGCGCATTCGCGATCGACACCTGCGCGATGAAAGGTGAGCCGTGACCGGCCAGGAATGTTTCCGCTACGGTTTTCTTCTCGGTATTCTTCCCCTGAGTGGCGGTCCCAAATACGTTCATGTCGTTCCCGCCCAGCATTGGCGTCGAGTCCGAGTTCTGGCCGCCCGTGTTGGAGTACACCTGAGTATCCAGCATCAGGGCCTTGATGTTGGGCCGGTTCTGGAGAATCACCTTCGATGTATTCTGATACCCGATATCTCCCATGCCGCCATCGCCACCGACAACCCAGACCTTGGGGAGTTCCAGAATTTCCTGGTCGGTCATCAGGGCATCGCTGAAATGAGCGTATTCGTAATATTCGCGCGGAGAGATGACGTGTTCGGTCCGTTGCATCAGCGCATCGGTCAGCCGTTCGGGGATGACGGACCGGCGGCCGTGATCGACGATAAAGCTCTCGCCAATCAGCCAGCCAACGGTGATGCCG
>JBGOVX010000016.1:0-32074 GCA_041478355.1 Terriglobia bacterium
AACACGCGAGCCTGGTGGCGGCGGTCGTCTCGCGACCCCCCCGCCCTTTTCAGCCCGAATTCCCCGTTTTGCCGGTCCGTCAGCCATGGCAATCGCCCCAGTTCCTGGAGAAGTACAATTCGATCCGTGCCGGGGCCTATAACCGGATTGCCGTCGACGGTGATTTCTCCCGTCGTAGGATGATCCAGGCCCGCGAGCAAGTGGAGAAGCGTCGATTTTCCGCACCCGGACGGGCCGACGATGCACACGAACTCGCCCTGCTCGATTTCGAGATCGATATTCTGCAAGGCCGGGGTAAAGGAGCCACGGGAATTTTTGTAGCTCCGGAAAACCCCGCTCAGCGAGATGCTCTCTTTTCGCCAAGGCGGCGTTTCTTCGAGAGTAGGAACATCCACCGAAGCGTCTTTCTTGGAGTTCTCTGTTTCCGGCATCTCTTCGTGTTCAGGCAGGACGCGGCCTCCGGCAATCGAACGGCTGATCAGGTCTAGGACGTAATTCGTCATTGTACTGGCCTCGCCTTCTTTTCGCGAAGAACTTCATTCAGCAGAGTCAGATCGTATAGCCCCGAAAGATCGGGCTGCGTCCTGCCCAGAAACCCTTCGTCAAATGCCTGCTGGGTCGATTTCAGAAGCGACGAACGAAGCGGATCGCAGGTCACCTGCATCCGGGAAAAGGAGTCATCCAAAACTTCCGGCGCCAGCGGTTTGCCGGTTTCTTTTTGCAGTTGCTGGTTCACGATCTGCTTGGCCTGCACCGGGTTCTTGTTGATCCACTCGGTTAGCTCGACGTGCGCCCGAAGAAAATTTTTCACCACATCAGGATGCTCCTTCAGAAACTTAGGGCTGATGATGAGGTTGGTGATGACGAATTCATGATTCGGCCACAAGTCCCGCTCATCCAGGAAAATGCGGCCCCCTCCTTCATGGACTAATCGCGCGGCCCAAGGTTCCGGAGCCCATGCGGCATCGAGCTGTCCTTTCAAAAACAGCGTAAGCTGGTCGGGATTTGAGATGGGAAGCACCTGAACGTCGCCGCCTTTTTCCCGCGTCTTCAGGCCATTGGCTCGCAGCCAGGCTCGCAGCGCCACATCTTGTGTGTTCCCCTGTTGAGGTGTTGCTACTTTCTTGTCATGAAAATCGGAAGCCTTCTGGATATTCGCCCTTTGACGCACGACCAGCGAGGCTCCGCCACTGGCCGCTCCCGCGATGACGCGGACGGCTTCACCCTGCGATCTGACGTATCCGGTCACGGCAGGATTCGGCCCGACATAAGCAAGATCGATGGCATTGGCAAACAAGGCTTCAATTGCCGACGGACCGGCATTAAACGCCTTCCACTCGATTCGCACGCCGGCGCCAAGGGCTTTCTCAAACTGGCCGTTGGCACGTCCCACTAATGCCTGAGCATGCGTGATATTCGCGAAATATCCCACGCGCATGACTGTGGGATTTTGCTGCGCGTGCGCCGCGAAGGCGGTGGTCATCAGGATCGCCGCCAGGACACCGAAGCGTGCTTTCATCTTTTTCCTTTGCGATACGCGCGAATTCATATCCGCCGCCTAAAATTTATACGTCACGTCAAACTGCAACCTTTCCCAGAGAGGCTGCACCGGTGGAGGGCTGCCGGCAGTGACCAGGGGCCGGCCAATCAGGGCGTTTAATTGCAGCGTTACGTTTGCGAAAAGTTGGTAAAGGATTTCGGGACGGTGTATCTCCACGTTGCTGCTCGGGAAAATTTCGCTGTAATTGAATGCTCCGACTACCGCTTCCCGCTGGATCACCATTCGCGTATAGCCAAACTGCCAGCCGCCTTTCCTGTCCGTGCGGCCCACACGGCCCTCGAGCCAATATCCGTGGCGAGCGTGCGGATCGCAGGGCGCCGTGAAGACCGCTGCCGCGGGGATGTTTCGCACATTCTCGCAAGCCCGCGTATTTTGCGCGAAATCGCCCACCAGAGTGATCGGCCAGCGTTCATACGGGGTCCGGATGTCGAATTGGGCGAGGGAATCGAGGATCCCAAATTTCGAAGCAAACTGCGCGGACGTAATCGTCTTAGCGCCCGTAATGACATTGGTTGCCGTAACAGTGGCAATCGAGTTCTGCACGCCGGTGCCGCGTAGAGCCAGCAAGCCATCGTCCGGGCTCGCGCTGTTTGCAGACACCAGCGATAAGGCAACCGAATCGGCATATTTCCAGTCGTAATAGCCGGTATAAGCGCTCAACCTGATCCGGCCGCCAAGCTGCCAGAACGTTTGCAGCTGCCCACCATAAACCATGGTGTTGTAGAGACTTTTATTGTTTGTCGCCGTGCGTTTATTCTCGGCGAACGGCAGCTGAAAGCCGACAACGCTAATCTTCTTGAGGACAGTGCTTTCCACGTTGAACGCGAGAGTTTCGCCGGCCCCCTCCGGATTTAAGTCCTTGTCCCAAACTAGTTCGGTGTTGAACCAGTTATAGGCAAACTTTCCGCCCGTGAGAGTCAAAGGACGAAACCAACGCGGATTGTAGGTGGCATAGGCGCGGTCGATTGCAATCGGCTTGCGCGTGTCGTATTGGTTGGTGGTCTGATTGGTGGAAATCGGATCGTTGAGGTCTCCCGAGGCAAACGAGAAGCCGCCTTTGAATTGATCGTTCAATTGCGCCTCGGCGTTGAAACGCAGCCGGATCCGCTCCCTAAACCGGTCCTGTGATCGATCGGTCGGCCCGCCAAAAGTGGGCTCGGCGCGCAACCGGACGTCGCCGCTGAACGCGAAAGGCCCGAGTCTTTTGATTTTACTTTCCAGATTTTGTTGTGACTTCTCTAAGTTCGTTTCGACCCGGGCAATTCTTTGGCCCAGGTCATCCTGAGCGGCTCTGGCCGGAGGCGCGGATGCGGCAGGCGAAACCGCTACCAAAACACCTGGTTCTGAGCTCGCCGCATTAAGTCTCGCCGCAAGCTTGGCAGTCAGTTCCTGCTGATCGCGCAATGCCGCCCGCAACGCTTCGAGTTCCTGCCCTTGAGACTGCAGAAGCTCCAACACTTGTGTGAGCGTCGGATCGGCCGGAAGGGCCGCAGTCGAGGAAGCGTCGGGCGTTCGTTCCTTGTTGGCCGAAGGCTGTGCCTCGGCCGCTTTATGATCTTCGCTCCGCGCGGAAATGCCGAGCGCAGAAATGCTGAGGGCAGCGACAAGGACGCGCGCCGCTACCTTGGCAATGCCACTGGTGTTAATCAGCCGGTCTATGGAAGTTGTTCTCATCATGATTTGTCTAGCCTTCAGCATCCATCACGGTTGCTCTCAGTGGCCCGCTACCTCTGTTTCTGCCTTGCCCACCAGCCTTATTTCCAAAATTTCTTGTCCCAAAAACAAAAATCCCACCGCCAGGTCGTTTCTGGCGGTGGGATTCTAGAATTGCGTGATTAAGGTTCTAGAGTATTAATCTCCCGGCGCCAGAAGACACACACATACAGCAGGTACAACAGAGACAAGCCTGCTCAGTCTTCTGGAGGTAAGATTTCATCGACCAAGGGTATCGAAGCCCTGCCTCGCTGTCAATATGGAATTTCAGTTTGATCTTTGTGGAGGCAAAGCTGCCGATAAAGTCGAAGCGAATACAGGATTTGCCTTGCCAGCTTCCATTGCCGGCGTCACGCACGGCGTTTTGCGAATCCGGCAAAAGTTAAAGTGCATCCGAACCCGGTCGCTGGAAATATTAGGTAAGGGCAAAATTGATTTGAAGAAGCCGCCGTTCGCGCGAAGTCCGCACGTTTCGAGGGAAAACACTACCAGCGGCGAGGCCGCTGGCTGCCGGGAATGGCAAAGTCAGGTAACCCTTGCTATGCCGGTGAACCCACGGCCCGCCGCTGCTGGAAACATTCGCGACAGAAGACAGGGCGTCCCTGCGTCGGGCGGAAGGGAACCGTTGTTTCCTTTCCGCACTGCGAGCAGGTCGCCTTGGTTTCCGCCCGTTGGGAGTTACTAGGGGCCGGGGTCTGAGAGCGTTTGGCTTTGCAGTCCTTACACCGCTTGGGCTCGTTCTTGAAGCCCTTGTCGGCGAAAAACATTTGTTCGCCGGCGGTAAATACAAATTCCTGGCTGCATTCCGCGCACTTCAGGACCTTGTCATGGTATTCCATACGCTGCTCCGAGACTCCACAATGACTGCAGAGCCTGCAGCATCTTCGTTCCAGTCATAACGCCGCCTTTTAAAACGTGCGCCAATACCGAGGGGCACGAAGGTGCTTAGGAAATCCCATGGGCCGTGCTGCTTGCCTGGAGGTACTTAATCCTGCTCTCGCCGAAGCTTTTTGCGGAGCCGTTTGCGCGATAGGGCCTGTTTTGCGCGACGCTTCTCTCCAGGTTTCATATAATAGCTGTGCTTCTTGATTTCCTTGATGATGTCTTCCTGTTGCACTTTACGCTTGAAACGGCGCAAGGCATTTTCCAGAGACTCACCCTCCTGAATGCTAATTTCAGCCACCTAAAAATTCACCATCCTTCCGATGCATGTGGCAATGAATGCTGGTTACTATCTGAATATTACAAACCATCTCAGAGGTCACACCTTATAATGAGATAGCCATATTGGCATTCACTTCTAGCGGACCCTCCCGGCGAAGTCAAGCTTTGTTTTCCGGGCGCGAAGTGATTGGCGAGGAGCCGGGATCCGGAATGAGGTTTCTAGCATTGGAAGAAGAGGCCCAGGCCACCTGACCGAATGGCCAGCTAGTCCTTTCGCTCTCCCATGTACTGTGCCGGTTGCCGCGTCGTCGGCAGGTTTGGTAGGATGGACTCCCGGCCTCGAAATTCCAGCGAGGAGGAACTACGTCATGGCTACCGCACCCACATACGTCGAACAGCAACGGATCCCCCGAGAAAAGAGTTTGATCGAAAACCTGATGGATTTTTCGTTCGAGCGCATGGCCACCCCGCGCATGCTTAAAATGCTCTACGGCCTGCATTTGCTGATAGGTTTGGTCGTCGCCATTTGGTTCGTATTCAACGGGTTCCAGGCCTCCACCTCGAGCGGACTGCTGGCGCTGATTACCGGCTTTGCGGCCATGCTGCTATGGATCGTCTACTGCCGCATCATCGTTGAATTGCTGGCCGTCGTGTTTCGCGCTTGCCAGGCCATCACGAATTCGCAGAATTGATCGGCGAATCGGCCGGCGTAGCATTTCTGGAATCTGCGTGACAACCTTAGGGCAGCGCTACAAAGGCGTGTCAGTGCCTAAATCCACAAAGATCGCCTATTGAGATAGCTTCTCAATATCCATACAGCTTCGCAGGATTATCCACCAGGATAGTTTTGCGCACGGCTGCGTCGGGGGCCCAGACGGGGAGCTGGTTGAAGATGCGGCCGTCGTCCACCTGCCAGAGCGGGGTGATTTCAGTGAATTTGCGGGTGCGAACCGGCGCGCCCGGGTGCGGCCAGTCGCTGCCCCATACGATGCGTTGCGGGTTCGCGGAGATCAGCGCCTGGGCCAGCGGAGCGACGTCAGCATAGTCGGGCAGCAGAGTGGAGCTGCGATACGCCGCCGAGATTTTTACGTAGGCTTTGCCCGATCGAACCAGGTCCACCAGTGTCGAGAAGCCGGGCTGCCCGACGCCGAGCGGCCCCTGCGCTCCGCCGAAGTGGTCGAACACAATCGGCATCGGCGCGGCCATCACCAGGTCCTTGATGGCCTCGATTACCGATAGCCGCGTGTAGATTTGTATGTGCCAGGTGGGGCGGCTCTTGATCCGGTCGACCGCCGCCTGAAATTGCTTGCGGCCTAGCGAGGGATCGGTTTGCCCCGCGGTCTCGAGGTTGACGCGGATGCCTCGGATGCCGGCGCGATTCATTTCGTCCAGCGACGCCTCGGTCGTCTTGTCATCGATCACGGCGATGCCGCGGGCGATGGGGCCGAGCTGCTTCATCCCATCGAGTGTGCAGGAGTTATCGGGGCCATACACGCTGGGATTCACAATCACGACGCGCGTGGTGTGAAGCGCGCGGTGCAAGGCGCGCTGCTCCTCGACCGAGGCCGGCTCGGGCGTGTAGGTGCGCGGGACGGCAAATGGGTAGCGCGCCGGATCGCCAAAAATGTGCGTGTGGGAGTCGCAGGCGTTCGCCGGAACCTGAAAATTTACCGGCGTCGATGGCTGCGCGGCTTTGGCGGAGGCCGGAGTGCCGCCGGGAACCAGAGCCGAGGCGCCGGCAGCCGCCGCCCCAATCAAGACGTCGCGTCGCGATAGCATGCAAATCCTCCTGATACCAAGGGAGCAGAATTATCGTTTCACTATTTATTTATCTTCATTTATCTAACTTCGTTTACTTGTCTTCGTGGATCGTTTTGAGGCGAACGACTTCGAATTCCTTGATTCCCGCGGGCGTTTGCACCTGAACTTCGTCGCCAACGTGCCGGCCAAGAAGCGCTTTCCCAATCGGCGAAGTGGTCGAGATTAAACCCTGCGCCGCGTCGGCCTCTTCGATAGTCACCAGCTTATATTCGATTTCCACCGATTTCTTGATGTCCAGAACCCAGACGCGCGAGCCGTAGCCGGCGCGGTCGGCGGGAATGTTATTCAGGTTGAGCATGCCAATATCGCCCAGCCGCTTCTTCAATTGTCCTAAACGCGCGGAAACGTAACCCTGGCGCTCCTTGGCGTATTTGAACTCGGCGTTTTCAGAAAGATCCCCGTGCGCGCGGGCCTTCATGAGTTCCTTAGGCAGGTCAACGTTCATTTCGTGCTCGAGCGTGGTGATTTCTTCCTGCAGTTTCTTTTTAATGTTTGTCAGTGCGTCCGTCATAACTGATTTTCGACAGCTTTCATTTGAATTAAAAGATACCGAATTGAAACCTACGGCAAGTGCCTGATCAACCGGACCGGTTGAGAATTCAACCGTGTTTACATGCGAACCAAAATCTGGCGGAGGGGAAAAATTGAAGCCCCGCGCTCTGCTCAGAACATAACTTATTTAGTCTACCACACGCAATCGGTAACGCCCGAAGGGGGGCATCCTGGGTCAGCTGATAAAGGCGGATGGGATTGCGTGGAGCCGGGCGACCAAGGCGGCCACATCGGGGCCTTCCTGAAACAAGCGGATCGCCGCGATACCTGCCGCACCGGCGGCCATACACGAAGACGCGTTTTCCAGGGTCACGCCGCCTATGGCCAGCACCGGGATGCGCACCGAGGAGCAGACTTCGCGAAGGCGCTCGATTCCCTGCGGCGGGCCGAATGCCGCCTTTGAGGGGGTGGCAAAAATCGGGCCGAAGAAAATGTAATCGGCACCGTCACGCTCGGCCGCGCGCGCCGCTTCCAGCGAATGGCACGACGCGCCGATCTGGAAATCCATGCGGCCAGCAGAACGGCGCCAGCGGGCCACCACTTCCACCGGGAAAGACATTTCCGCCAGATGAACTCCCGTCGCGCCGGCGGTGAGAGCGATATCCAGCCGGTCGTTGACCAGAATTTTAGCGCCGGTGTCGCGCGCGAAGGCAACCGCGAGCCGCGCCAATTCGGCGAGAGGGCGCGGCGCAAGGTCTTTTTCGCGGATCTGAATCCAGTCGACTCCGGCGGTTGCCGCGCTCCGGATGGCCTGGCGCAAGGCGCTCGTGGGTTGCGGCTTGGCGCCCGCTAAAACAGCATTGGAAAGGGAAGATGCCGGCGCAGGTTCAAGCGCCTGGCGGTCGGTCACGTAGCAGAGAATGGGTTTAGGTCCGAGGCGCAACGGAGCCCGCGCGTTCCCGCACCATGCTTCCAGCCAGCAGTATATCCAGCGCTCCCAGGCCAGTGACGGCGCCGCGAATGGAAGGATGCAGCATAAAGGGAATCAATCCCGGGTACTTATCGAGAAAAAAATTATGGTCCCAGTATCCCAACCAGGGGACAACAATCAACAGTATCCCGAGCAGGAAGATATCGAGGCTGAGCATTACTCGCAGGAAGGATGACATGGCTTGCGCTGCCTAGCGCGCCTTTTCGAGAACGGCAATTCGTGCGGAAACGTCCCGGTAATCGATACTCATCGCATAAACCTGGGAGAAGGTGTTGAACGCCGCAGCCGTTTCGCCGGCCATCTCCTGGGCGACACCCAGATCATACCGCAAAGCAAGGATGGCTTCCTGATCGAGTCCGGGAGTAAGAAGCGCGCGTTGATACCAGATTACAGCGATGGACGGCTGTCCCTTCTCCACGAATGCCAGCCCCAACAGGGTACAACATTGCATCGCGTAACGAAACTCCTGCCCTTTTTCACACGCTTTGGCTACTTTCTGGAATTCGCCGATAGCTTCCTCCATCAAGCCCATTTCGCGGTAAGCGATACCCAGATTGTAGTGAGTTTCAAGGTCTTCATCTTCCTCGGTCGATTCGCCCATGTCAGACCGAAATTCTTCAAACAGGTCGCTAAGAGATCCGACAGGAGCGCTGGAATCAGACGCAGACGTAATGTGTTTGGCATTGGCAGGCGGACGGTCTGCCGGGGGAATTTGGGCTGTCGGTGGCGGGGCGGCGGCAAGCGCCTCCTCGGACGGAATTCCCAGCCCTGCCGTGGCCGAGTCAAAATCCATTGCGAGTTCTGCAAAGAGCGCGTCGCCTGGCATGGTTTTGCTTTCCACAGGAGTGCTTGCGGGCGCTGCAGTCTGCAATTCGAGATCGAAGGCGGGAAGTTTGGCGTTGACCGGCGCCCCCGGCGGCATTTTTGGCATGGACGCAGCAGCAGGTTTGTGTTCGACTGCAACGCCAGAGGTGTCGGGAGTGGCATGGGAGGCCATCGCTTCATGGCTCATCGCATCCTCTAACTGGATCGACAATGCCTCCCATTCGTCCGACAAATCCACTTCATGTACGGTCGATTCCGCCGGCGTTGGGCCACTGTCCTGGTTCCCAAGCGGCGGTTTAGCAGGCGCCTCTGAGATCGGTTTATCGAGTTCCGATTGAATCGTCGGCAAAGCAAATTCCGGTGCCGCAACCGGGGATTGTGTTGATGAAGGGCCTGGCTGCGCGGGAGATGGCGGCGTTGCTCGCTGGAACCGGCGCCCCAGTGCGGCGTAATGCTCGGCCTTATCGTGGTCCTTGCGTTCGATGGCAATTTGTTCCAGCAGTGCGGCAAGTTCCGCAGTGCGCTGGTCATTGCCTGCGCCCACGGAAAGATCGAGGAGGCGTTCCAAGACCGGAGTGTGCCGTGGCGCGCGCTCCACGACGGCCTCCAGCAGTTCGATCGCTTTTTGAGCCAGGCCGTAACTAGAGAACAGATCGACATCGGTAAGGGATTGCGTGACGTAGAGCTGTGTCTCTTCGTCGAGTATCGGCTCGGATTCGGAAGCAGACGGAGCTGCGCGTCTGGTTCCCAGCTCCGGCATCTCCATCTTGACCGGCGGAGCAATTTCACCGGTCATGGGCTGCAGGCCCATCTTCTCGCGCAACCTCAAATATTTACGGCGCGTGGTCTCGTCTTCAGGAGTTCGGTCCAGGAGTTGCTCGTAGGCTGCGATCGCCTGCTCGTTGTTTCCCACTGCTTCCAGCGCCTCCGCGAGTTGCGCCAGGGCGTCAGGCAGACGGAAAGAATCGCTGGCTCTTCCGAAGAGATTGACCAGCCATTCGAGGGGTTCAATTTGTCCCGGGCTAAGCTCGGCCAATTTGGAAATTGTCTGAGCCAAGGATTCGTGGTCACCCGAGTCGATCATGGTGTCGCGAATAAGCCCCAACAGCGCTTGTGCATGGTCGAGGTTCCCTGCGTCGAGCAGCGCGACGGCGACCTGATGTGCCAGTGGATATGTCTTGGGGTCCAGTGCATATATTTTTTCCGCGAGCCCGGCGGCTTTTTCCACGTGGCCGAGAACCATGTACTGTTCCAGCAAAATCGTGGTGGTCTCACCGCCCTCATCCCGGTCAGGAAAAGATTCCAGCAGGGCGGCAGCTTCACTGGCCTTGTTTGCTCCGGCCAAGGCTCGCGCCTTCAACTGCAGCGTCGGCAAGTGCGCGCTGTCAATCTGCAGGATGCGGTCGGCCAGGCGAATCACACCGGCATGGTCTCCAAGACCCAGTACCCGCTGCGTCGCGCCGTGAAATAAATTCAGCGCATCCTTCTTATTTCCCATGGCCAGATGGAGCTCGCCCAGGCGCGTCAGCACGCGCATGTTATCCGGTTCGGCGTCCAGCAGCTTCCGCAATAATTCCGCGCCCTCCGTTTGCCGCCCGGCCTTAAGATGGACTTCAGCAAGCTGTAGATAGAGCGGCCTGGCTTCGCTGAGAACGCCCTGCTGCACATAGAGTTCCGCCAGCCGCTCCAGCGGACGAGTCTCTTCAGGCGCCAGCTTCGCAACTTTTTTGTAGATTGCGATGGCTTTGGTTGTAAATCCATCGGTTAGGAAAATCTTCGCCAGGCGCTCGAAATACTCCACCGCCTGCGAGGTTTCGCCCTGGCGCACGAACAGGTCTCCCAACGTCATTAAGGTGACCTGGTCTTTCGCTTCGTACTTCAGGATTTGCTGGTATTCAGCTATGGCCTGCGCCAGCTTCCCCTGTTGGAGATACTTTTGGGCCGCATCAACGTGTTTGCTCTTGGTGTAGGCCATATTCAAATGCTCTTTGCACTTTCCCTTGCTGCCAGTGACGAAATCAGGAGATTCGCAGCCGGCCCCTGCTCCAGCTCATCCATTATTCAGGCCGATTCAGGCCGGAGCGCCTTCCTAGGCAAAGTGCCGCGCAGGCTGGCTTGAAAGCCAGGCTGACAAAGCTAGAATTTACGCTAGCACGCGGCAAAAACCGAAGTCAACGCAAGGCATTGGAAAGCGTTCGAGGCAGTAATCATGGTGTCCACCGGGATCGAAATCCACCCAACAACCTCGATCGGATCATCCGTTTTCGAGCGGCAAAGGCGCCTGCGTCGCTCCCACAGCCCAGCAGGAAGCATCACGCACCGGCGCGAAGGAGTACCGGTGATGGGGTGATGGCCCGTGCGCGCGCAGCGCCGTCAAATGCTCTGGAGTCGCGTACCCTTTGTGGTTTGCGAGACCATATTGCGGATAGACCAAGTCCCATTCGGCCATCAACCGGTCGCGCTCGACCTTGGCAACGATAGAGGCCGCGGCGATCGAAACCGACCGCGCGTCGCCGTGAATCAGCGACTTCTGCTCGATCAGCACATCGAGATGCATGGCATCCAGAAGCAGATAATCAGGAGAAACTTTTAACTGCGCGAGCGCTTCGGTCATTGCCTGGCGGCTGGCCTGGTAGATATTCCACGCATCGATTCTATGCGCATCGACTTCCGCCACTCCCCACGCCAGAGCGTACTCATGTATGCGCAGCGCCAGAACTTCGCGCCGCACGGCGGACAATTTTTTCGAATCATCCAACCCGGCGATACGTCGTTTCGGGTTCAAAATGACCGCGGCTGCCACCACAGGCCCGAACAGCGAACCGCGCCCTACTTCGTCAAGGCCGGCAATCCGCTGCCAGCCGCATTTGCGGGCTTCGCGTTCAAATCGGGACGAGCACTGCCTCGACATCGCCGCGAATTTTATCACGGAGCGCCCACAAATGGCTTTTGGATTGGCCGTGCCGGAAGAAATAAACAAGGGCCGCGGGCCGGCTGAAACGGCAGCCGGCCTGAAATAAGAAAGCCCGGGAGAAGTCACCCGGGCTTTTGAAAATCTAAATGGGCGATATTGCCGCTGCCGAGCCTTACGATTCCTTTTCTGCCGGAGTGGTCTCCACCGCGTCGTCCCGCTCCACGCGCTTCAGGCGCGCAGATTTTCCCTTGAGTCCGCGCAGATAATACAGCTTGGCGCGCCGCACACGGCCCTGGCGCAACACCTCGATCGAACTGATCGACGGCGAGTTCACCGGAAAAACGCGCTCGATGCCTACTCCAAAACTCACGCGTCGCACCGTGAAGCTCGCTCCAGTGGATTTCCCGCGCTTCTTGATCACCACGCCCTCAAACGGCTGGATGCGTTCCTTTTCGCCCTCGGCTTCCTTCAGCCGCACGTGTATGCGCACGGTGTCACCCGCCCGGAGCGCCGGCAAGTCTTTCCGCACTTGTGCATCTTGAAACTTTTCAATGACCAGATTCATGGCTCAGATTCCCGGCAGACCCACTCAGGTGGGGTCAGCACTGCGAAGACAAACAAAAATTATAGCGGAAACCTCGGGGGTTTGCCACCAGAAACTCGTTGCGATCCCGAGACGCACTGCTGAATCTCCAGGGTCAAGGAACAAACCACGGCAAGACCTTGGTTCCATCCAGTAAAGCCTGCCCAAGCGGAACCGGAATCCGGTGCCCACAACGCTCTTGTCACTCTGGAAACCAACACCAGCTTCGGCGTGGACAGAACTAACTTGTGAATTGAAAGTAGAGCTAGCGGAAAATAAATTCCGCCTCCCATCAAGTATAAATGAGTCTCCAGTGCTGAATCTAGATTGGATCATGCTTGTAATTTGTTTCGGCTTGGCTTGGCCTACGCCCGGGTTGGGCGAGCCGGTTATAGCTTGGATCGAGAAAAAATTCGCTCAATTCGCTAGAAATAAATGGGTTGCTCTGGCGGCGCTTGGCTCAACCACGGTGATTGTCCGTCTAGCACTACTCAGGTGGATACCCGCGCCTCAACCAAAGTTGCACGATGAGCTTGGTTACCTGTTCGCCGCCGATACTTTTGCGCACGGGCGGCTAGCGAACCTGCCGCATCCATTGTGGTTATTTTTTGACACCTTTCACGTCATCCAGCATCCCACTTATGCCTCGATCTACCCTCCGGCACAGGGAGCGGTGCTGGCAGTCGGAAAACTTTTGGGTCTGCCGTGGATCGGCGTCCTGCTGAGTACGGCCATGATGTGCATGGCGATCACGTGGATGTTGGAGGGTTGGATGCCAGTGGAATGGGCCCTGCTTGGCGGCACTCTAGTCTTGTTCCGATTTGGAATTTTCAGTTACTGGATGAACAGCTACTGGGGTGGGTCGATTGCCGCGACCGGCGCCGCTTTGGTGATGGGTGCGTTGCCCAGAGTCCTCAAAAACCAGCGCATACGTGATGCTGTTATCCTCGGATTGGGAGCCGGAATTCTTGCCACGAGCCGCCCCTTCGAAGGATTTATTTTCTGTATCCCGGTCGCAGTTGCGCTGCTCTGGTGGTATTTGCGCCGAATGACTCCGGCACAAAATGTAAACGTCAGAGGCGCTTTCCTCACGCTTACTTCAGCATTACTTTGTATTATTGGATTCATCGCCTATTACAACTGGCGAGTCACCGGGAACCCACTTGTGTTTCCGGACATGATTGAGACGAAGTCATATATAACCACGCCTGTTTTTGTGTGGCAACAGGCAAGACCACCGCTCGCCTACGCAAACCCGCAGTTCGAAGTTTTCTATAACGTCTGGTTGCCCACCCTCTATCAGAGGAGTTGGAACGACGCGATACATATTTCATGGGCGAAGCTCTTCGAATTCTGGAAATTCTTCCTAGGCCCCGCGTTCTCAATTCCTATTCTGACGCTTCCCTGGTTGCTAGGTGATCGCAAAATACGCCTGTTGCTGCTTCAGTTGGCGCTGTCCTGGACTGGCTTACTCGCCATAGTATGGTTCCACCCGCACTATGCCGCACCGCTCATGGCCACCGTTATACTGCTTGTGATGCTGGGCCTGCGCCACCTGCGAAAGTGGCGTTACGCGGAGCGGCCGATCGGAATCGGAATAGTGCGATTCATAGTACTTTTCAGCGTCTTGATCGGACCCGTCTATTTCGTCATCTCACGTTCGTCTTCTTTTTCTGAATACTGGACATTCACACCCGAGGGGCTGCCTCCTCGCTACATTTTAGGAATTACGATAACGATTCTGGTGCCATTCCTTTTAAGACTACGATTTAAAGGTGTCATACTGTCTGCCGCCGGACGGATAGGAGGGCTTGCTTTTTTGGAATTTATATTTCTAGTCCTGACTATGGTGCAGGTTTGTATTGCAGAGAAAACACTCCACCCCAGTAACTATGCATTCGACAGTCCCTGGGTTTCGTCTTCACGGACCGCAGTCGAGCGCCGTTTCATCGCTCTTCCCGGGGAACACCTCGTGCTGGTGCGATACTCTCCTGATCACAACGTTCACGATGAGTTTGTATACAACGACGCCGATATTGATCATGCAAAGACTGTCTGGGCACGCGAAATTCCGGGCCAGGATCTCGACCCGCTTCTCACCTACTTTCGAAATCGAGATGTGTGGGTTCTCGAACCAGATGAAATGCCCTTCCGCTTGTACCCTTATTCGCCTGGGAAACCATAGTGTCTAAATGGAAATACTTTCGACCGTTGTGGCTGGGAATCATGATCTGCGCCACCGGAATACTCCCTGGCTGCGGCCGCAAGCAAGCTGCTCCGCTTTCTCAAGGCAACGAAAATTTGCCGGCATCGCCGGACGTTGAACCCGTGGAAGCCCCGCTTGAGCAGCAAACGGAACAAAAACTCGACCCGCTGACCAAACAGGACGTCGAACTCTATCTGAAGGTAATGCGCGCGGCGGCGGATCGCGTGAAAGCTTCCCTGCCGGGTGACCAGGCAGCGCTTGAGGGGGCGCGGAAAATAATTGAGCGTGGCGCTTCTGGAAAAGTCCCCACGACCGACGATGTGAAAACGCTGGAACGCGCAAATTTGGTGGCCCTCTCGATGGATCAGATCGTCGCGGCAGAGATGAAAATCGATGAGCGGGCCTACCGCGGCATCGCAGAGGCGGTCGAATCCGTCGTTTCCAGATCAACTCCGGCCGCAGCCATCGCTGACGGCGGGACACCAGTTCCGGATCATGCTCAGACACCACTCGAGAAGCGATTGAGCGGCGTGAACGCGGCAAACAAACCATTCCTCGCGCCTTACCAGGGGGAAATACAGCGATTGATTGCAGTCGTACGCGACCCCGCGAACCTGCCCAAGTAATAGGGCGCCCCATAAGCCGGCCGTAACTGCACCCTAAATGCAGCCAGCGGCGTCTAAATACACAGGCATGAGTTTATAAGCCGTGGCAAAATAGACAGGGTAAGGGAAAAAAAGCGATTCATACGAAATTCATTTGGTTTGAAAGGGAGAAGCAATCATGGATCAGGGGCGCCGCCAGCAAGCATTGGAAACCGTTCCGGAACGGAATCCAGCCGAAGCGAGTGAGGAACAATTGATCGAGCGCGGCTTAAACGGGGACGCACATGCTCTCGACACACTTTTCGCTCGTAACACCCGCAAACTCTATCAGATCGCGCTTCGGGTGCTCGGCAACCCAGAGGATGCGGAAGAAGCCCTGCAAGAGGGCCTGCTTTCGGCCTATCGCAACTTGCCAAGGTTCGAGCAGCGCTCGCAATTTTCCACTTGGCTGACGCGAATCGTGATCAATGCGGCGTTGATGAGGCGCCGGAGCAAGCGGGCCCGCCCGGTGGTTTCGTTCGATGATCGCCCTGCTGAAGGGGAATTGCCGCTCGCCGAACGCTACGCGGATGAAAGCCCCAATCCCGAGCAACTCTACGCCAAGACCGAACTCCGCGACCGTGTGAGGAAGATGCTCGCGGAAATCTCTCCGCTGCTGCGGTCTGCATTCTGGCTGCGGGAAATCGAAGGGCTATCCGCGGTAGAGGCGGCGCATGTGCTGGGCGTTTCACGCAATACGCTCAAGGCCCGCTTATGGAGGGCTCGCCAGGAGCTAGCCGCGCGGCTGGGCTTGGCGCTGGATACCAACTTCGCGCCTGCTACATAGTGGAAATATGGCAGGGAAATCATCATGAGGGCGTCATGAACTCGACAGAAGCCAAGCAATTTCCACCCATGCCGCGACGCCGCCTGGGCCCCAGTGAACTGGTTGTTTCCGCGCTCGGTCTCGGCTGCATGGGTATGTCTGAGTTTTATGGATCGATGGACGACGCCGAGTCCATTGCCACCATTCACCGCGCCCTGGACCGGGGCATAAATCTCATCGACACCGCCGACATGTACGGGGTGGGCAGCAACGAAGAGCTGGTGGGTCGCGCAATTCACGGCCGCCGGAAGGAAGCCGTACTGGCGACAAAGTTCGGCAACGTCCGTTCACCCGACGGCAAGTTTCTTGGCGTCAATGGCCGGCCCGATTACGTGCAGCAGTGCTGCGAAGCCAGCCTGCGGCGCCTCGGCGTGGAGCAGATCGACCTTTACTATCAGCACCGGGTGGACCCCGACGTTCCCATCGAGGAAACCGTTGGAGCGATGGCGCAACTCATACAGCAAGGGAAAGTGAGATTGCTGGGGCTTTCCGAAGCCGCGCCCGACACGTTGCGCCGCGCCGCCAAGACACACCCCATTGCAGCGCTGCAAACCGAATACTCACTTTGGAGCCGCGAACCGGAGCAGAAAATTTTGCCGGTCTGCCGGGAACTGGGCATCGGATTTGTTGCGTATAGCCCGCTGGGACGCGGTTTCTTGACAGGCAAGTACAACAGCCCCGAAAAACTAGCGGCCAATGACTACAGGCGATCCACTCCGCGATTTCAGGGCGAAAACCTGCGGCGGAATATTGCCCTGGTCGAGCGCATCGAAAAAATTGCGGCTGAGAAACAATGCACGGCGGCGCAACTCGCTCTTGCTTGGGTCCTGGCGCAAGGAAACGACATTGTCCCAATTGCCGGCACCAAACGGCGCGCGTATCTCGACGAAAACGCCGAAGCCGTCCGCATTACGCTCACTCCCGCCGATCTTGCGCGGATTGATAAGGAGCTTCCGCCCGGAAGCGCCGCTGGGGACCGCTACCCGCCAGCAGCGCAGGTCCGCGTGAATCTCTGACCAGGCGCCGGATTTGCGGGCGCGGCAGGCGGCAACAATCCAGCTTGTTCCCCGTTCCCTATGGCGTTATTCTTCTTGCTCGTTGCCAAGGAGGCAAACATTGATAAAATATTTAGGAATGCTCGCGATCGCAGCCTTGCTCCTGCCGGCGGCAGCAGGAGCGCAAGATTCGATTCCGAACCCGATTACCTCACTGATGAAACAGCAAGTGACGCACTATGGGCAGTTGCAGATCGCGGGGGCCGAAGCGATGCCCGCCGAGAAATACATTTACAGGGCCACCCCGGAAACCAGAACCTTCGGACAACTTCTTTTACACGTTGCGCAATTTAACAATCTCATGTGCTCGCGGATTTCGGGCATGACCGCTCCGGACATCAAGGACGTGAAAGATACCGACAGCAAAGACAAGCTGGTGGCAGCCGTCAAAGGCTCGTTCGATTTCTGCACCACGGCGCTGAGCGGCCTGGACGATTCGACTCTGGGACAACCGGCGGGGAAATTAGGGCCGATGAATTTGTCGCGTGGCAGCGCCATGGTGATCCTGGGTGAGGACTGGTTCGATCACTACAGCACGATGGCAATCTACCTGCGCGTGAATGGCATTCTTCCGCCGTCAGCGCAACCAATGGCTCCGGGACGGATGTAACCAGCGCTTCGGATACGCATTATTTCGACGTTTATTTCGCGCGGTGGTTGCTGAAAGCCTATACTGAGAACACCGCGCGAGATCTTCGTTAGCACTGATTCTGAAGTCTGTGCTGCGGAACCAAATCTTCCGCGAGCGCGTATTCCCCCGCTCAAACCGGTGTTCAAGTCAAATTACTGGATGGATTTTTTTGCACGGCTCGCGCAACTAGCCGTTACCCGCAGCTACGCGAGCTGCAGCCATAGCGCCTGCCTTCTTGCTGCGCCGCCGTGGTTTAGTGGGCCGTTCGGGAGCCTCGCCAACCAGTTCCATGGTCATTAGTCCGGTAACAAATTTTTTCAATCCCACGCTGTCGAAATCAATGGTGGTACGCTCGGAATCGGATTCAGCTACGATCCCAAGCCCGTACTGCTCATGCTTGATGCATTGCCCTTCGGAGAGAACTTGCACAACGGCCTCCTTATTTGCCGACTGCCACTTCGGAGCATTTCCTGAGAGGAGCGAGTCCGCCATGTTCGGCACGCGATGCAGAGCGGACTCAATTTTTCAGACTAGAGCGCGGTAACGTTCTCCGCCTGCAGGCCTTTGGGGCCCTTGCGAACTTCAAATTCAACGGCTTGACCTTCGTTGAGCGACTTGTATCCCTCCATCATAATCGCCGAAAAATGGACGAAAACATCTTCCCCTGACTGCCGCTGGATGAATCCGTAACCCTTGCTGGCGTTGAACCACTTCACTGTCCCTTGTTCTTTCACTGCTACTACCTCGCTTTAATCTATTTGTGTTTTTCGCTCTGCGCGGCGCTCCTCGCGCAACGCCTCGACTGCATCTAACCCAATAGAAACAAACGGCTGCAAGGATTAGCTTGCAGCCTCGTTGAACGAGTCAAAAGAAATCAGGCGAGCAACAGTCACAATTATATTTTACCAAAAATTCAGTCCCGTTGTCTAGGTTGGCTGACGCCGTGCCTCGATGAAACCGCAGCTCCGTGATTGCGTCTAACTCCCGTGTATTCATTCAAGTACAGATACAGCGCTCATCGAAAGCGCCTCTGCTAACTCAGAATTGGCGCCCATCAGCCGACATCAATGCTTGTCTTGGCCATGCCCGGTGCACATTCTTTTCCAGAGCGACGAAAATGGGCGTACTCTGCTCTTGGGGACACGTTTTAGGGGGGGCCCAGCGAAACCCTCATGCCTCGCCAATCACTGGTCGAATACCTTGCCAAATACGCCCGGCATGGGCGCGATATCGCCTACGTCGAGCAGTGCGGTTACCGGGTGCTGCGGTGGTCCTACAGTGATGTGGCTGGCGTGGCGGCCCAGTTTGCGCGGGAACTCGAGGCGCGCGGGGTTCAGCCCGGCGACCGGGTCCTGCTCCGGGGACGCAACTCCGCCGAATGGGTCGCTGCGTTTTTCGGCTGCATTCTTCGCGGCGCGGTGGCCGTGCCTATGGACCAGGGATCGACTGCCGACTTTGTGAATCGCGTGGCGCAACAAGTGGACGCCAAGCTGCTCGTCGTCGGCCAGGAGTTCGCTGGCGGTGGCGAGATTCGGTCGGTGCTGGCGCTGGATTCGATCCGCGGAGATGTCTCACGCCATTCGCCCGAGCCTTACGCTTCGCCACCTCTGGGACGCACAGCCCTGGCGCAAATTATCTTTACCTCCGGGACGACCGCCGAGCCTCGCGGCGTCGCCATATCCCACGGGAATATCCTCGCCAATATCGAGCCGCTCGAAGCTGCCATACAACCCTATCTGAAATGGGAGCGTGTATTTCATCCGCTGCGCCTGCTTGATATGGTGCCGCTCAGCCATGTCTTCGGCCAGTTTCTTGGCGTGTGGGTGCCGCCGTTGCTGGGCGCAACCGTGCTGTTTCAGGATTCTCTCAATCCAAGTGAAATTATTTCCACGATCAAACGCGAACGCGCTTCCGTCCTGATTACCGTGCCGCGCGTGCTCGAAGCGCTTCAGAATAAAATCGAACGCGATCTGGAAGCCGAAGGCCGCCTCGACGGTTTCCACCGGGAGTTTGACGCCGCGGCAAACCAGAAATTTATCCGCCGCATGTGGCGTTTTCGCCGGATTCATCGCCGCTTCGGCTGGAGGTTCTGGGCCGTGATTTCCGGCGGCGCGACGCTCGATCCCGCCACCGAGCTGTTCTGGGGACGCATTGGATTTGCCGCGATTCAAGGCTACGGCCTGACCGAGACGACTTCGCTGGTGAGCGTAAATCACCCGTTCCAGGCAGGTCGCGGCTCCATCGGGAAAGTGCTCCAGGGACGCGAAGTAAAGCTCGACGCGAGCGGCGAAATTTTGGTGCGCGGGGAAAACATTGCGTCGGGCTACTGGCAGGGTGGCGCGGCGCGTCCAATGGCGAGCGAAGCAGAGGATGCCGGCTGGTTCCACACGGGCGACCTGGGCGCTCTCGATGCGGAGGGCAATCTCTATTTCAAGGGCCGCAAGAAAAACGTGATCGTCACGGCGGCCGGAATGAACATCTATCCGGCAGACCTCGAAGCTGCATTGAAGCGCGAGCCGGAAGTGAAGGACTGCATTGTGGTGGGCCTGGAGCGCCGGGGAAACTCGGAACCCTGTGCTGTGCTGTTGTTGCGCGACGCGAGAAAGGTGGGACATCCTCGCCACGCCGCCGGAATTGTCGTTCGCGCGAACGAATCCCTGGCGGAGTATCAGAGGATGCGTTCCTGGTACCTGTGGCCCGAGGCGGATTTTCCGCGCACCGCAACAGGAAAACCGAAGCTCCCCGAAATTCGCGCCGCCGTCGAAGCGCAATGGGGCGCGGCGGGCGAGGCTGCGCGCTTGCCGGCCACGAGCGGCGGCATCGCGGAGGTGATCGCGCGAATGCAGGGGGAGCGCGCCAATGCCGAGTCAAACGCGAATCTCGAGACCGATCTGCGCTTGAGTTCGCTCGACCGTGTCGAGTTATTAGTCGCGCTCGAAGACCGCTATCAGATCGATCTAAACGAGACGCGGTTCACGGCGGCAAGGACGGTCGGCGAACTCGAGAGCCTGGTGCGCCAATCACCGTCTCAAATCGCGGGGCCCGTGCGCTCGGAATTCGTCTTTCCTCGCTGGGCGCAACGCTGGCCGGTAACGTGGATTCGCGCATTTTTCTATTACTTGCTGACCTGGCCCGCGACGCACCTGATGGCCCACCCGCGCGTGTTCGGCCGCGAGAATCTGCGCGGCGTGACGGGGCCCGCGCTGGTCGTCTGCAATCACGTGATCTATTTGGATGTGGGGTTTGTGCTTGCCGCGCTGCCCATGCGGCTGCGGCACAGGCTCGCGGTCGCGATGGGAGGAGAACGTCTCGCGGAAATGCGCCAGCCGCCGCGTGAATGGTTTTTCTTGCGCCGCTGGCTGCATCGCATGAATTATTTTCTGGTCGTCGCGCTATTCAACGTTTTCCCGCTGCCCAAGCGTTCCGGCTTCCGCGAAAGTTTCCGTTTTGCAGGGAACCTGGCCGATCGCGGCTGGAGCGTGCTGGTATTTCCCGAGGGCGACATGACGCCGGATGGAAAATTGCAACCCTTTCGCGCGGGCATTGGCCTGCTCGCCAGCAATCTGAATCTTCCTGTTGTACCAATGCGCATCGACGGCGCCTACGAAATCCGCGAGGCCCGCAGCCGTTTCAACCGTCCTGGCCGCATCCGCATCCACATCGGCAAGCCCGTGGAGTTTCCGGCAGGGCAGGACCCACAGCAGATCACGCGCGACCTTGAACAATGCGTCGCGAAACTAGGTAACAATTCGGACAAAACTGAATGATGGAGTGCTACTCGCCCGGTGCTTGAACCTTCTGCAGGCAATGATAGCGAAACGGCAGGTTGTAAATTGGCAATCAGTAATTCGTCAGTTTGTGATTCTGATTTTCCACCAGCGGCGCACTGCGACGAGGGACCAGACGACCTCTACCAGCCCGAACGGCCAGGCTCCCTGCAGGAATCCGTAGACCGAGCCGAGGATGCACGAACCCGCAAACGCCAGGATGAACCAGCGGTTGCGGTTCTCCAGCGCGTAGAACACCAGCATTGCAGTGACGGCGAACAATCCGAATATCGAGAGTGGGTTCATGTTTTCGCTCCTACTGATTCCTCAAGCGGATCGAATATTCCCTCGAAGGGACGCTTTTTCAATTTAGATTGAACACGACAAGCCGTTAAGGATGGCTAAGAGTTTCATAAAGAAAATCTAAATAGCGGTGAAAGTGTGAGTGTCACATTGTTGTAGCTCGTCCTTGTTCGACCGGAACAAGGCTTTCGCGTGGATCACCGGAACGGCCCGGCCTCTGAAGAGGCGGGCTACAGCAGGCGCACAGAACTACTTTGCGGCTTCGGCGCTGGCGCGGATTTGCTGCCAGCGGCGCGGGCGTTTCTTGGCGTCTAGAACTTTTTTGCGCAAGCGAATGGACTTCGGCGTGACCTCGACGAATTCATCGTCGGCGATGAACTCGATGGCTTGTTCGAGGCTCAACTGGCGGTGCGGGATCAGGCGGATGGCCTCGTCGGCGCTCGAGGCGCGCATGTTGGTCTGTTTTTTTTCCTTGGTGACATTGACGTCCATATCGGAGTCGCGGGAATTTTCACCGACGATCATTCCTTCGTAAACTTCCTCGACCGGGCCCACGAACAGCTCGCCGCGTTCCTGCAGGTTCCACAGCGCAAAAGCGGTCGTGTGGCCCATACGGTCGGCCACCAGTGCGCCGGTCGGGCGCGAGGCCATTTCGCCGCCATATTCGGTCCAGCCTTCAAACAAGGCATGAAGCAGCGCGGTGCCGCGCGTATCGGTGAGCAACTGTCCGCGCAGGCCGATCAGACCGCGTGAGGGAACCGTAAACTCCATGCGCACCCAGCCCGACCCGTGATTCACCATCTTGCCCAGCTCGCCGCGGCGCTTGCCGAGCGATTCCATCACCACGCCGACAAACGTTTCCGGGCAATCCACCACCAGGCGCTCGAGCGGCTCGAGTTTCTTGCCATTTTCCTCACGCACGACAATTTCCGGCTTGCCCACCATCAGCTCATAGCCTTCGCGGCGCATCGTTTCAATCAGGATGGCGAGCTGCAATTCGCCGCGCGCGAGCACGCGAAATACGTCGGTGGTATCCGAGTCGGTAATGCGCAGCGAAACGTTGGTGAGCAGTTCCTTTTGCAACCGCGCGCGCAGGTCGCGAGAAGTCACCCACTGGCCTTCGCGTCCGGAAAGCGGGCTGGTATTGACCGTGAAATTCATGGCCAGGGTCGGCTCGTCGATGACCAGCGGCGTGAGCGGCGCGGGATTTTCCAGGTCCGTCAGGCATTCGCCGATCTCGATGCCTTCGACGCCGGCAACGGCGACCAAATCGCCGCAGGCAACTTCTTCGGCTTCGTCGCGCTCGAGGCCGCGAAAGGTGAACAACTTTGTGATGCGTGTGGATTCGATCGCGCCCGAACGCTTTGCGATGCCCACGTCGGTGCCGCGGCGCAGCGTGCCGTTGAAGACGCGCCCGATGGCGATGCGCCCCAGGAAATCGCTGTAGTCCAAATTCATGACCTGCGCTTGCAGCACGCCGTTGGGATCGCCCTTGGGCTCGGGAATCGCGGAGACAATGGTTTCAAATAGCGGCTGGAGGTTGGTCGAGTCGTCGCCCACCTTGCGGTGCGCGACCCCGGTTTTCGCATTCGTGTAGAGCACCGGAAAATCGAGCTGGTCCTCGGTCGCTTCCAGGTCAATGAAGAGATCGTAGATTTCGTCGAGCACAGCGGCCGCGCGCGCGTCCGACCGATCGATTTTGTTGAGCACGATAATGGGGAGCAGCTTGGCCTGCAGCGCTTTCTGCAGGACGTAGCGCGTCTGCGGGAGCGGGCCTTCGCTGGCATCCACCAGGAGGAGCACGCCATCCACCATTTTCAGGGCGCGCTCGACTTCTCCGCCGAAATCACTGTGACCCGGGGTATCTACAATGTTGATTTTCGTGTCGTGATAGAAGAGCGCCGTGTTTTTTGCCAGGATAGTGATGCCGCGTTCGCGCTCGAGATCGTTCGAGTCCATGACGCGCGTCACAACGACTTGATTGTCGCGAAAGACGCCGCTTTGATGAAGCATGGCGTCCACCAGCGTGGTCTTTCCGTGATCTACGTGGGCAATAATGGCGATATTGCGAATCTGCGGCATTTCATCCTTACTTTCTCTTCGATTGTCGGTTCGGTGCAGCGATGGAAACAAAAAGAGCCGCTAGTGCGAACTTGCAGCCCCCACGTTCAATTCCGAGAGGAATTACAAGTGCATCCGAGACCTCTAAGGATACCACACCACTCCGTTGTTCGTCATTGGCGGGCAAGTCCGCACTGCAATATAAGGAGTTACGGCATGCCTCGCAGCAGAGTAAAGGGTCGCAGAGTGAATAGACACATGCCCGGCGACTGCGTCTCGCGCCCGGAGATTCCCGGGTTAAAATCTTCCTGGACGCGCGGAGGATGAGATTGCACAAACCGGTAAAAGTGATGGTCCTGCTGGCGCTGACTCTGGGGCTGGCCTGGACGGCGGCAGCGCAGCAAAGTTGGTCCGCGCCCGATCCCGCAGTGATCAATAAATTTGAACAGGAAAGCCAGCAGCACTCGCGCGTCATGGAGGTCCTCAGTTATCTCACCGACGTGTACGGGCCACGCCTGACCAACTCTCCCAACATCCGCGAGGCCGGTGAGTATGCGGTGAAAACACTGGCGTCCTGGGGACTGGCGAATGTGCACGAGGAACCCTGGGGACCATTTGGACGGGGCTGGTCCAATGAACTCTTTGAAGCGAGCGAGATGGCGCCGCGGCATTTTCCGCTGCTCGCGTACCCAAAGGCCTGGACACCGGGCACCAACGGGCCAATCACTGCCGAAGCGATGTACGCAAAAATTGAAAAGGAAGAAGACTTCGGCGGATATCGCGGGAAACTCAAGGGCAAATTTGTGATGACTGCTCCGATGCGCGCGGTAGATGCGCATTTCGACGCGCAGGCGCATCGTTTCACCGATCAGGAATTGGCGGACCTATCACAACCGCCTTCCAACCAACCCGCAGCGGATCAAGCTTCGCGCGAGCGCCTGATCGCGCAGCGGCAATTAAATCTGAAAATTTTAAAATTTCTGACCGAGGAAGACGTGGCAGCCTGGCTTGAACCGTCACCGCACGACGGCGGAACAATTACGGTGATGGATGGCGGTCCTCGAGATCCGAAGGAGCCTCTGGTGGTGCCGCGTGTCGCCGTGGCCATCGAACATTACGGCCGCATCTTCCGAACGCTGGAGAAGAATATTCCGGTCACGCTGAAAATCAATATCGTCAATAAGTTCTACGACGACAATCTCGATTCGTTCAACCTCATTGCGGAAATTCCCGGTGCCGATAAGGCGGATGAAGTGGTCATGCTCGGCGCGCACTTTGATTCTTGGAATAGCGGCACCGGCGCGACCGACAATGCCGCAGGCTCCGCCGTAATGATGGAAGCGATGCGCATACTGAAAGCGTCGGATCTAAGAACGCGGCGCACGATACGCCTGGCCTTGTGGACGGGCGAAGAAGAGGGTTTGCTCGGCTCGCGCGCTTACGTCAAGGAACACTTTGCCGACCGGCAAAGCATGCAGCTCAAGAGCGATCACGCCAAGCTTTCAGCTTACTTCAATGCCGATAACGGCACAGGAAAAATTCGCGGCATCTATTTACAGGGCAACGAGGCCGTGCAGCCCGTCTTCGAGAAGTGGATGGAGCCTTTCAAGTCCGCGGGGATGACCGCGCTTCCTATTCGCGGCGTCGGCGGCACAGACCACCTGTCGTTCGATGAGATCGGACTGCCGGGCTTCCAGTTTATCCAGGATCCCATCGAATACGAGACGCGCACGCACCACACGAATATGGATGTGTACGAGAGGCTTCAGGAAGCGGACTTGAAACAGATGGCCGTGATCGTCGCGTCATTCGTGTACATGACAGCTAATGCCGAGCAGGAACTTCCTCGCAAGCCCTTACCTAAACACTAAAGTCCTGCACTTTCGTTTCACGCACATGCCTGCCTCCCGACGGAGTCGGGCAGGTTCCTGCGGGCGCTACAGATTCTTTCGGCTGTTCGCCGGGTCTACTTATTGTTATTTTTGCTGAGGCGGCGGTAATACTCCGCGACGGAATCCTCGTAGCCTGCGGGCACCGTTGTGGATTCGCCGCTGCGCACCTGGCCGGCTTGTTTATCGTCCAGCTGGCGGCGCAACTGAAGTTCGAGCTTATCCACATCGGCTAGAACTTGCGAGCGGAGCTGCTCGACAAGCGCGGGATTGCCGGGGAAACGGCTGGGGTCCAGACGTTGCATCTGGCGGATTAGATCCTGAACCTGGCGCTCCATTTCAGGGTCTTCCTTAACGGTTTGGCGAAGTTGGTTCAGATCGCGCATGCTATCGTCATAGGCGCGCTGGGGCGGAACCTGAGAATTATCCGGCTGAACAGCGGGCCCCCCAAGCGGCGTGTTGTTACCTGTATCCATGCCCCAGTAGTTGGGGCCTCCGCCACCGCCCGGATTGCCGGCGCGATAGCCTGGTCCATAGATTCCATCACCCATTCTCGCGCCAGGACCGCCGACGGGGCCGCCCGCGCCTTGGCCGCCCTGCTGCCCGCCTTGTCCATTTCCCTGGGATTGTCCGCGACCTTGCTGTCCCTGCTGGCGTCCCTGACCATCGCGGGTAAGCGAACCCATTTGGTTGCGCAGTCGCTCGACGCGATTTAAAGAGGTCTCGAGTCCTTGTTGAGAATTGGTTCCCTGTTCTTGCTGCGGACCGGCGCCCAAAGCCTGCTGCGCGTCACGCACTTCCTTTTCGAGCCGCTGCATGCCGGCGGTAATTTCCGGTTCCGCTCCGCTGGTATTCGGATCGATGCCGCGACGCATCCAATCCGCGCCTCTTTGGATGCGGGTGCGAAGATCGGACTGCTGCATGTCGCCAAGGGCTTCTCGCAATTTGGTGGACGCGGCATTCTGTTTGTTGGTGGCCAATTCGCGCGCCGTATCTTGCAGTTCTTTTTCCAGGCTTCCCAGGTCCTCGGCCAGGCGCTGGCGGTCGTCGGCAAGTTTCCGGCGGTCCTGAACCCCCGCTAGCGATCCGGGAAGCATGCCCTGCTGCCCGAATGCCTGGCGAATGCGATCGGACTGTTCGCGTTGTTCTTTTGCAAGGCGAGATGTTTCGCCGGCCAGCGAATCCAGGTGAGAAGAAGCTTGTTGCTGGCGCATGCCGCCAAGCAAATCCGTCGCTTCCTTCAAGCGATCGGCGGCGCGTCGCGCTTCGGCTTCGCTCTGCTGCGGAGAAGTGGCGCGGCGCATGTCATCGGTAGCCTGCCGCAGCCGGTCGAGCGATTGCTGGACGCGCGGATCGCTGGCGCCAGATTTTCCACTCGCGCCGGATTGTCCAGATGAACTCCCCGCCGATCCTGAAGACGAATTGCCCTGCGCCCCGCTCTGGGAATTAGATTGAGAACTGCCCTGCGAATTGTTGCGGGCAAGCTGCTCCATCTGGCGCTGCAACTCTTCTGCTTGACGGCGCAGCATTTCCTGCTGCCAGCGCTGCTCGGAACTTTGGCTGCTGTTGCGCTGTTGCTGCGCGAGTTCCTCTTGGCGGCGCGCTAGCTGATCCAGCTTCTGCAAGGCCTCATCAATGTCCTTTTGCTGCTGGCTTGCGGAGCCGGCGGTTTGCGCGGTCTCGTACTGATTTTTTTCGGTGTCCAGCTCCAGATCAAAAAGGCTCGCCAGATCGCGTCCCGCCCCGCCGCCCGCGCCTCCGCCTCCGCCGCTGCCAAACGCCACTTCGATCTGGCGGAAAGTGGCTTCGGCGCGCAGCAGATTCTGAAGGGCTTTTTGTTCGTCGGGAAGAGCATCCTGCCATTTCTGTTTCTGCAATTTCTCCGAGGCTGGGCCCATGGAGTCCGCAGCCGCATTCATATCCTTCACGAAACTTCCAAATTCGTCATTTTCCTGGGAGAGCTCGCGGCTCTGCATGCGGCCCGCCAGAGATTTCGCCTGGTCGCGAAGCTTGGACTGCACACCGGAAAGGAACTTGGCCGCTTCAGCGGCTGCTTGCGGAGCCGCTTTTTTGTCGCCCTGATGCTTCCAGGTTTCGGCAATGATTTCCTTCTCGCGCTGCGAAATGTCGGACGGATCCTGCTGGCCCCCGCCTCCTCCTCCGCCCCCGCCACCCGCTTGCTGCGATTGCGAGAATTCGCGCTCGAAGGGGTCGGCCTGAATAAAGGAGATGTCGGTGCGGGATTCGGTTCGAGAGTCTTTAGCAGTTGCATAGAGGCTGACGACGTCGCCGGGAACGAGCTTGAAGTTTTCCAGGGAAATCGTGGTGGAACCGTCGGCCTGTTTCACACCTTTCTGATTGAGCAAATCGACTTTCTGCTCGGCGCCGCCATTGACCGAGTAATGTAGCGTCAGGTCATAGAGGCCGAACTCGTCATCGGCCTTGACCGCAACGGTGACTTCTTCAATGGGGTTGGCGCGGTAGTCGTGGCCGGGACGCGCGATGATCACATTGGGCGGATTCGCCGTGCGAGCCTCGATGAAAAAATCATTCGAGAGACGGACGGGCTGCCCTTGATCCAGGGCCGCGACGTGGTACACGCCGTCCTTCTCCATGCGAATCGTGCCTTTGTAAATGTTTTTTTCTCCGCCCGTGAGGTGAATCTGCTGCTCGCTATCGAGAACCAGGACGCCGTCGCGAAGCGGCCGGTCGGTTTCCACTTCGAGTTCCGCTTGCGTGCCTTCGACCGCGCGGAGATCGCCGCCGCGTTCTTCGACAACGTTTTGCATGCGCGTCCACTCAGGGTAGTGATAGGTTACGCGGACATTCTTCACACCGGGCAGGTCCAGCACGCGGATATTGAAGTGACGCGAGCGGAGCGGTCCAGCTTCGACGTAGTATTCGACGCTTTCCGGGAGGCCGGCGAAAACGAACTCATATCCGGAAGCTCCCGCCTGCGCGTGCATGGGAACCTGCTCCCATTTGGAAGCGCTCTGGTAGCGGGCAAACAGGCGCACGGCATCGGTCTGCAGGCCGATGAGCTGCGCGGTGACGATCTGGTCGGCATTGCGCCGAACCGCGGCGTCGCCCGGCGTGACTTGAATATCATAAAATGGAGCGGAGCCCCCGTGTGGAGTTGCTGCCCACAGAAGCGCGGCTCCGTGGCCCAGATATCCAGGACCTGCCAGGATCATCCAAACCAGTACGCACAGCGAGGCGGCGCCGATGCCCAGGAATGTTGCCAGCTTACGGTCCGGAACCAGGCGCGCAGGCTCCGCCGCGGTTGCAACGTCAAGGGTATCCGCGGCCAGCAAGTCGAGAAAAGGTTCTCGAACCTGCGCATCGCGCTCGGCAAAGGTCACCAGGCGCTGCTTGAATTCGGGAAATATATCCTCAGCCTGGCGGGCGGCGCGCCGCCGGTTGAGCGCGCTCAACGGCAGGGCAATGCCAAAACTGATTGCCAGCACCAGCGCAAACAGAAGAGCGACACGCGCGCTGGTGATGCTCCATTTAGTGAATGCGAAAGCGTTGGTGATCAGAACCAGGACGACGGTGGCGAGAAGCGCAACCGAAGTGAGGATGGCGGCGCCGCGAAACCATGCGCCAAGGCGCAAGCGCCTCTCCAGTTGATGGATATAGGAGTTGAGCTGATCCCGAACGCTCATGAATCCTCCTGCTGGGCCACTAGGTATTGATTCGCAAGCAGGGATTCCGCAATCGCTGCCGCTAATACCAGAATCATAATATACCACCATATACTGTAGGGCCTGGTCTGCTCCTGCGCCGGCCGGCCCGCCACGGCCTGCGCGGATTCCGCGCCGGGGCTCCCCCGCCACAGCGATAGAACATCATCGGGGATAAGGGCGAGGTTCGATTCACGGCGGTCGGCATTGACGCCGATCACATCCTGCCGTCCGCTGGCGAGTTTGAGCTGGTAAAATCCGGCGCGCGTGAGCTGGTAGGTCTGTGCGGAGGTGGATTCCTTCAACGACAGGGGCCGGCGGCCGTCAGGATCAATCACCTCGACGCCCACCGCCTGCTCCTTCGAGCTGCGCAGCTCGAGGAAGGAATCGACCACACGGGAACCGCTGCGGCGCTCCGTGCCGGAAAGATAGAACGCCGTCTGCTCGACGAAGGGCACGAAGACCGGATGGAGCGGGAAATCATTGGTGAGATTGTCCAGGCCGGAAGTAAATAGCAGAACGCTGCCTTCGCCGATTTTCTTTTCCAGCAGCAACGGCGTCTGGTCGGTCAAGCGGGCGGCGACGCGGGCATCACCGGGGTCCACGCGAACCGCGAAATAGAATTTCACGCCGGACCAACGTCCGGTATTGGCCACCGAAGGATAGGAAGGATCAGCATCCCCCACCGTGAGGAAACGGTCCCCGGTGCGCGAGTAATAGCGGGATTCCAGAATATTGCCGCCAAATACTGGAATGCGGGCGGCGTGCGCCGACGAAGCGCCTTCCGCAATCCAAACGCTGCCGCCGGTCTGGACATATTTCAGCAGATCATTTTCGAAAGAAGAGGACACCGATATCACGTCGGATAGGACAACGAACGCATACTTGGAAAGTGGCTGGCCGGCCGCCTGGCTGACGGTGACGGCATCGAGAGTGAAAGCTGCCTCCGCGGCGGAAGCCAATGCGGAACGGAAATAGAGCAGAGACCGCGAATCGCCAGGCTCATAAACGAACAAGGCGCGGCGAGGATCGGAACGTTCCACGGCAAACAGGCTGGCGTCATCGGCGGGAAATGCGTCCGCTGAATCGATGCGCACTTCGCAACGTGTGAAACCATACGGCACATCGAGCGTCTGGAACTCCACCGTGGCCCGGCCGTTCGCCGGGACTTGGACCGGACGCGTGGCAATCGCCTTGCCGTTCACAAGCAGAGAAACGGTGCGCGTGGCGGCGGGAGTTCCCAGCCCGGCGATGACCGCTTGCACGCGCGTCTTCTTGGGGTCCCACACCTGGCCCGGCGCGTTGACACTTTCCACCGTCCAGTTCGGAACGGCATTGCTGACCACCGAATGCAACACCAGCGAAACATTCGCCGGCAGAGCCAATTCCGCGAAGCTTCCCGGCATCGCGGATTTCTGCATGTCACTGAACAAGTGAAGCTCGATGGGTGTGTGCACCGTGTCCGAAAGCGAGCGAACCGCGCGCGCCAGTTCGCCAAAGCTTGCGCGGGAGTCGCCGGGCTCAAGATTTTCGACGGCGGCGCGAAGCGCCCCGGCATCCTGCGAAGGCTGGGTAAGCACCTGAAGCTGCGAGCCCAGCGCCATGATTTGCGCGCGGTCTGCGGGCCTGCGCGAGGATAGAACAGACAGCGCTTCGCGGCGCGCGTCGGCCAGGCGTGTTCCGGCGCGCATGCTGAACGAATCATCGATCACCAGCAGCAGTAACTTCTCGTTGCTCATGCTCGCCGCAGAACGATTGATGAACGGATTCGCAAACGCCAGCGCGAGCAGCAGAAGCAAGAGGGTCCGCAACGAAAGCAGGAGCAGATAACGGAGGCGGCGATGCTTGATGGAACTTTGCGTGCGCCGCTCAAAAAACATCAGCGAGCTGAAGGGGTGCGGAGTGGTGGTGTGCTGGCGCAGCAAGTGAACATAGAAGGGCACGGCCACCGCCGCAATTCCCGCCAAGAACCAGGGAGCGAAAAGGCCCACTTAATCCCTCCCCTGACGAATCGAGAGATATTCCCGGAGCGAATCGTCGAGTGGGCGGTCGGTCACGAGCAAGTGATAGTCCATGCCCGAGCCGTGGGCTTTGTCGCGCAATGCTTCGATATGCGCGTCAATCTTGTTGCGGTAATCGTCGCGCGCGTATTCAGGAGTGATTTCCATGCGATCCTGGGTTTCCAGATCCACCAGCGTGGCGGGTTCGCGAAATTCGGGGCGAATTTCCTGGGGATCTAGAATGTGAAACAGCACCACCTCGTTTCCATGGAAGCGCAAAGGCTCGATGGTCCTGACAATGTTTTCGGGAGTTTCGTAAAAATCGGAAATGAATACCACGATTCCGCGGCGGCGCAGGAACTGTTGAAAATGATGGAGCGGCTTGGCAAAGTCGGTGCGCGCGCGGGGTTCGGCATGTTCCAGACCCGTCAATAGGCGGACAAGCTGTCCCTGACGCGTCGAGGGACGAATGTACCCGCGGATTTCATCATCGAAAACGATGAGTCCCGCCGCGTCGCGCTGATTTTGGATGGCCAGATAGAACAGCGAGGCGGCCGTGAATCGCGCGTAATCCATTTTACTTACCGAATGGGAAGTAAACTTCATGGAGCTGCTGGCATCGAGCAGCACAGTGAGCTGGCTGTTGGTTTCGCCGCGATAGCGTTTCAAATAGGCGCGCTCGGTGCGGGCAAACACGTTCCAGTCCACGTGCCGGAGATCGTCGCCCGGCGAATAGGCGCGATATTCGGCGAATTCCTGGCTGAACCCGAAATCCGGCGAGCGGTGAAGACCGGCGACAAAACCGTCCACGACAGTCTTGGCCACCAGGTCCAAACCGGAAATTCCGGCGAGCACGGACGGATCCAGGAAGCGTTGCAACATTAAAAGTCCTCAGGCCTTCGCAGGCGGCGGCATATGTTCGAGCAAGCGGCGCAAAATCTCGTC
>JBGOVX010000229.1:0-5146 GCA_041478355.1 Terriglobia bacterium
CAATTCAACAGCTTGATGAGCAGGTCACGCTCACTAATAAGCAGAAACTGGTGATGTCCCTTGCCGGCATCCACGGCATGTTGGAATTCTTTGACCAATACATCATCGCTTTCGTGCTCGCGTTTGTGATTCAGCCGTGGCACATGACTTACGGCGAGTCCGCCATCGTTCTTCTTTCGTCGGGCATAGGGTCGATCGCCGGTTCATTCTTGTGGGGCTATGTGGGCGACCGATTCGGACGTCGCACTGCGCTCATCGCGATCATCGTAAGCTATTCAGTCTCAAGCTTGTTTCTAGCATTCACTCCCGAAGGCAATTGGATTTATTTCACCATCTTTCGACTCGGCGTGGGGTTAGGCGTCGGCGGGTGGGTCGTGAATGTTGCGATCGTCCAAGAATTCATGCCGACCCAGAAGCGAGGATGGGCGAGTGGAATCATTTCGGTTTGCGTTCCCACAGGTCTTCTAGTTAGTTCCGCATGCGCCGCTTTTCTCACTCCGATCATCGGGTGGCGAGGCTTGTTCGTGCTAGCCGCGCTTCCCGCATTATTTGTATTTGTCATCATTGCTTTCGTTCCCGAGTCCCCACGCTGGGCCCTCAGTCACGGACGCGTGGATCTCGCGCGCAAGTCAGCCGGCTGGGCGCTCGGAATCCCTCCGGCTTCGGTGAAGATCGAGACAACCGATGGAGTCGAGCCTGCGCCCCCAAAATTTGCCGAAATCTTCGCATACCCGCGAAGTGTTGTGACCAGCTTCCTGGTAAGTCTTGGGGTGATTACCGGCATCTATGGCCTGATCCTTTGGTCACCGACTTTGCTGGTCATGGTGCAGGGGGTTTCACCGGAGAGCGCGTCCAAGTTAATGGTCGCCATCAGCTTGGCGAACATTCTCGGGCGGATCCTATTCTCGCATCTTTCCGAGAGCATTGGCCGGCGCGCGTCGGGCGCGATCTCTTGCTTCGGCGGCGCGACATTGCTGGCGTTTACAGGTTGGGTAGCGCGGGACGCCTTGGGGCTTGGCCCGTATTTCTTTGTGTTCTTGCTGGCTAGCTACTTTGTGCTCGACGGCGGGTCCGCTATCAGCACACCTTACACTACCGAGATTTGGCCCTCCCGAGTCCGTACCAGCGGCTCCGGCTTTGGATATGGTGCGGGAGGGATCGGCAAAATTACGGGCCCCCTGGGTCTGGCGCTGGTGATCGGCTCATCGAATTACATCAAGCCTGAAGTGACAATCGCGGCTATCGTACCTGCGTTCCTGTATCTCGCCGGCTGGTACGTCCTCGCAGGTATTGCATATACTTTCATCGGGATTGAAACGAAAGGACGCTCGCTCGAGCAAATTGACATGGCTCTTGAAGCGACCGTGGTTCGATCAGCGCCTGGCGCCGCGCTCAACCAAGTGCTGCCGCCCGAATAATCCGCTCCGTTTGCCAATGGAACCGGGAATTTCCGGCCACACGCCACCGGCTATTTGATTGCCAGCGGATTCACTGGCGATCCCACTGCACCGGTTATAGGCAATGCCGGAGCCACGAACATAAATTCGTATCGCTTGTCCTCGGCACAATCCTTAGCGAGCTCCGTGAGATTAAATATCTCGCCCAAGGTCAGCCCCATGATGGGAATCGAGATCCAGTGAAAGGGCTGGTGTGCATCGCTGGTCTGGTTCGGCCGGACTTCGGCGCCCCAGGTGTCGAGGGCAATGCCCGCCACCTGCTTCTTATGGAGCCAGTCAAGAGAATCGAAGGCCAAGCCCGGCGCATCGCCGCCCGCATAGCCGTCCCAGGTATCGGCGCTAAGCATCGCCTCCAATTGGCCGGTCCGTATAAGAAGAAAATCGCCACGCCGCACCTCCACCCCGAAATGACGTTCGGCTCGTGCCAGCAACTCGCTGCCGATGGCGAAACCGCCTGGCAAGCTGTCTTTGCCAAGCATGCGCGCGATATCAAGCAGGACACCGCGTCCGACCATCTTTTCCTTGGTCTTTTCAATTCCACATTTCTGAGCGCCTGCCGAGGTCACGTTTCGGATGTCGTAACCGTTCCACATGTGCACGCCATAGAAGACATGGCCGAGCGCGTCCCATTGGGTGCCTCCATGCATGGCCATGATGACAATGTCATCCGCGCTGCGAATCTTGCGGTAATCGAGGACGCCCGAATAGGCGTCTGTGCCAGTGCGCAGCATGACATGGATCGGATTGAAGCGGACCGGCGCCGTAGTCTTTGCTTTTCCTCCCTGCGGACCGCGGCTGTCGTAGGGGAGGGCCAGAGACATGATCTTGCCCTTCTGCACCAGGCGGGCCGCCGCTACCACGTCCTCGGATCGCGTGTAGTTCAGGGTGCCAATCTCGTCATCAGGGCCCCATTTGCCCCAGTTCTTTAGCCGTTCGGACGCCGCCTGGATGTCTTCCATCGTGATCTTGCCTGCTGCTCCATCAATCTCAGCCATCGCTGTTCTCCTGGATTTATGTTTGGTCGAACGCCTTCCTGGGACGGGGAGTGGACGTCCTTGTCTATAGCGCCGCGGGAAAGAGAGGGCTCATTCAGACGTCCCTTAGGGAGTCCGTGGCAAATGGGCCAACGCTTCCTGGATTTTTTCGGCCGGGTATTCGTAATCGGTAAGTTCGCCGGAAAAGTATTTTTCGTAAGCCGCCATGTCAAAGTGGCCGTGTCCGCTCAAGTTGAAAAGGATCGTCCTTTCCTTGCCTTCCTGCTTGGCCTTCCGAGCTTCTTCGATCGCGCAGCACACCGCGTGTGAAGTTTCGGGTGCGACGACGATTCCTTCGCTTCGCGCGAAAATCATCGCCGCTTCGAAGCACTTCAACTGCGGGTAGCTGATGGCCTCGACGATGCCCGCATGATGAAGCAAGCTGACCAGCGGCGCCATGCCGTGATAGCGCAATCCTCCAGCATGGATTCCTTCAGGAATGAAATCGTGGCCGAGCGTATCCATTTTCAAGAGCGGCGTCATGCCGCTCTTGTCCCCGAAATCATAGGCGTAGACACCTTTGGTCATGGTGGGGCACGCCGCCGGTTCGACAGCCACGAGCCGAACTTGTTTGCCGCCCGCTTTCAGAGGCACAAAGGGGAACGCCAGCCCCGCAAAATTAGAGCCGCCCCCGCAGCAGCCAATCACGACATCCGGAAAGGCCCCGGCCAACTTCAGTTGGGCCAGGGCCTCTTGCCCGATTACGGTCTGGTGGAGCAACACATGATTCAATACGCTGCCGAGCGCGTAATTTGTGTCCGCACGCTGCGCCGCATCTTCTACCGCCTCGCTGATGGCAATGCCGAGACTTCCAGGACAGTCCGGATCCTCTGCGAGGATTTTGCGACCAGATTCGGTTTGGTCGCTCGGAGAGGGAATACAAGTCGCTCCCCAGCATTCCATCAGAGTGCGGCGGTGAGGCTTCTGGTAGTAGCTGCATTTCACCATGTAAACCATGCATTCCAAGCCGAACACCTGGCAGGCGAAAGAAAGCGCGCTGCCCCATTGGCCGGCGCCAGTCTCGGTCGAAAGCCGTCGGATGCCCGCCGCCTTGTTGTAGTAAGCCTGAGCGATGGATGTATTCAGCTTGTGGCTACCTGCGGGGGATACTGCCTCGTTCTTGTAGAAAATCTTCGCGGGTGTTCCGAGCGCCTGTTCGAGCCTGTGCGCCCTGTGCAGCGGCGTCGGTCTCCAAAGCCGCAGCATATTTTGCACCGGGTCGGGGATCGGGATCAGCCGGTCAGAAGAAACCTCCTGAGCGATCAGGGCACGCGGGAAAATCGCTTCGAGGTCGCCGGGGTTCGCAGGCTGTCCTGTTGCCGGATTCAATGGTGGCGGCAGCGGCTGCGGCAGATCCGGGATGACGTTGTACCAACTCTTCGGCAACTCGCGTTCTGACAGCAAGTACTTGTATTGGTCCACCGTTGTTCTCCGACTCAGTTCTTACAGCAGTCCCGGCCCGCGAAAGAAGCGGAAAAAGCATAGCACAAGATGCCTAGACATGGACCAAGGCAACGGCGCTTCACGCCGGAAAATTGTATATTTTGTGGACACCGGCCTTCATTCTTGGAAGAATTGCGCTGCCGAACGCTAGCTCTCAGATGTTGAATCAAACCGAGCGGGTTGTAATCGCGGGAGAAAGAAGGTTTAGGAAAGATGGATGCTGGCGGAGAACTAAAAAAACCGCTTGAGGTCCTGCGCCTCTACGACGGCCATGACTATACGCTGCATAGCGCCTTTTTGAGCCGTATGCGCGCCGGGCCGGACCGGCCGTTCATCATCCATGCCAGCAAAATCTGGAGCTGGCGGCAGTTCGCGGAGAATGTGGATAAAGTAGCTCTTCTTTTGGTCGCTCGCGGCATCAGGAAGGGCGACCGTGTAGCGGTTATGGCGCGCAACTCCGACAAGCATGTCTTACTCCTTATGGCGGTGGCGCGGATCGGAGCAATCTTCGTGCCGATCAACCCGGAATTCGGCGCCGCGGAAGCGGGATATGTACTGGAACATTGCGGACCGGCGGCTGTTGCCTGTGATTCTGACACGCTTGGTCCGACCCAAGAAGCTTGCCGGTCACGGGGACTGACACCTTGGTTCATGACCTTCAGTGATTCGGCAGGCGACATACTTTCCTTGGATGTGTTGACCGAGCAGATAACCGACGCCGTACTTCCAGACAATGTTTCGCCGGACGACACCTGCCTCGTTGTCTACACCTCCGGCACAACCGGGTTCCCCAAAGGAGTGATGCACAGCCAGCGCACCTTCTTGACAGTCGGTGAAGCGTTCGTTCAGCGCGTATACTTGCAACCCCATGATCGGGTCCTGATTGTATTGCCGATGTTCCATATGAACGCCCTGTTTTACTCGGTATCCGGCACGCTCGCGGCTGGGTGCTCCATGGTCATCGCGCCTCGATTCTCGGCGTCGAGCTTTTGGCAATTGGCGACCGAAACAGGCGCCACCGAAGTCAACATCATCGAGGCCATCGCCACGATCCTGGCGAACCGGCCGCGCAGCGAGTTCCGTCCGGAGCACAAGCTCCGCAAGGTCTGCGGTATCCGGCAAGGCTCAGCGCCGACATTCCAGAATGAATTCGGTATCCCGCATCTGCTTACCGGTTATGGGATGACCGAGATCCCAGGCATCCTCTGCAGC
>JBGOVX010000002.1:0-77231 GCA_041478355.1 Terriglobia bacterium
CAGCATGGCGGGGGCTTCCCTGTTTCTCCCGTTTCTTCCCATGTTGTCCACTCAAATCCTTCTGAATAATTTTCTCTACGACACGGCGCAAATCACAATTCCTTCGGACAACGTGGACGCATCCTACACTCGCAGCCCGCAGCGCTGGAACATGCGCCTGATCCGGAACTTCATGCTTTTCATTGGCCCGATCAGTTCGATCTACGATTTCCTGACCTTTTATGTCTTGCTGCATTTCTTTCATGCCAGCGAACCATTGTTTCACACGGGCTGGTTTGTCGAATCACTTGCCACGCAGACCCTCGTGCTGTTTGTTATTCGCACCATGGGGAATCCGTTTCGCAGCCGGCCGAGCCTTCCCCTAGCCATTACGACCGTTCTGATTGTAGTCATCGGGATTATTCTTCCCTTTTCTCCTCTGTCGAGCATCCTCGGCTTCACACCGCTGCCTGCGCCCTACTTCACATTCCTGGCGATTTCGACGTTGACGTATTTACTCCTGGTGGAAGTCGCAAAGCGCCGCCTTTTTGGTCAAGCGGCTGCTTCGTAGTGCAGGGCTTGAATCTCCTAAGCTCTCTCGATGCGTACGGCGGTGACTTTGTACTCCGGTGTGCCAACATAGTTGTCACGATGCGGGCTGGTCACGTTGTTCAGGAAAACTTCGGGAGTATGGAAAGTAGCAAAAAGCTCGCCGGGTCTCACCGAGTCTTCAATCTTTATTGGAAGCACGGCCTGCCCATAGCGGCTGCAAATACGGACGGACTTGCCGTTGGACGACTCCAAGCGCCGGGCATCCTCGGTTGAAATATCCAGGCAATCCCGCGGGCGGAGCAACTTGTTGCTGGTGCGTAAAGTCATCGTCCCAGCATTGAAGTGATAGAGTGTCCGGCCGGTATTCAGAATAAAAGGGTATTCTTCATTGGGCGTCTCGCTGGGCGGCCGGTGCTCGATCATGCGGAGCGCTGCCTGTGTGCCTAATGAGAAAGCTATTGCGTGAAGCACCTTCGTGCCGGGGTGATCCTCCGCGGGGCAAGGCCACTGCAATCCTCCACTCTCCAGACGTTTGTAGCTGATACCGGCTCCGGCGTTCCATACGGTGCGGATCTCTTCCCAGATATCTTCTGGCGAGGAGTAGCTGAATGATTTGCCTTTGCCCATGGCGCGAGCAAGATCGCAGATGATCTCCCAATCGGACCTGGATGCACCGATGGGTTCGATTGCTTTTCGCACGAGCTGGATGCGCCGCTCCGCATTCATAAAAGTGCCTGTCTTCTCAAACGAGGAAGCAGCAGGCAGGAAAACGTGGCCAAACTCTCGCGCGGTTTCATTCAAAAACATATCTTGGATAACGATCAGCTCGAGACGCTGCAGAGCTCGCCTGGTGGCCTGGGCATTGGCGTTAGTCAAATAGATGTCGTAACCAATGGCCCAAAGCGCCTTAAATCTTCCATCGGCTGCCGCGTCCAACATGCCAAGCATACTGAGGCCTTTTTGCGTTGGGACCGGCGTCCGCCACACTCTCGAAAACAGGTCGTGGCCATCTCGGAGGGAAATGGACCCGGTCAGAATGCCAGGGTCGCATCCCATATGAGCGGCGCCCTGGACATTATTTTGTCCGCGCAAGGGATTGATACCCGCGCCCGGCTTGCCAATGTTTCCGGTCAACAGGGCGAGATTCACCAGGCACATCACCCCTTCAGTGCCCTGGACATGTTCTGTCACGCCCAGACCATGAATGCACATGGCGGGTTTTTCCATTGCATAGGCGCGAGCCGCAGCGCGAATTTCGGCAGGCTCCAGGCCACACAAAGATGCTGCTTTTTCGGCAGACCAGGACCGAATGAAGTTATTGAATTCCTGAAATCCGGAAACTCGTTCTTTCAGGAAGGCCAGGTCGCACAAGTTTTCCTCGACGATCGTGCAGGCCATCGCATTGAGCAGCGCGACGTTGGTTCCCGGCCGTAGCTGCAAATGCAGCGCCGCGTATTGCGTCAACTCGATCTTGCGCGGGTCAATCACGATCAAACGAGCTCCCCTCAGGGCAGCCTGCTTGATCCGCGCGCCGGCAATCGGATGATTCTCGGTCGCGTTCGCGCCACACACCAGAATGGTTCGCGCAGTCTCGATATCGTCAAAAGAATTCGTTGCCGCGCCCGCGCCCAACATCAACTTCATGGCCGCCGCTGTCGGCGTATGGCAAACGCGCGCGCAGCAATCGATGTTGTTGGTGCCTAGAACAACGCGCGCAAATTTCTGGGCCAGATAGTTTTCTTCGTTCGTTGCTCGCGCCGATCCCAGGACCCCCACGCTGGACAGGCCGTGCTGCGCGGCGATGCGCCCCAGCGCTTCCGCGGTGAACGCGATGGCCTCCTCCCAGGAGGCCGCTTTCCATGCGCCGCCTGAACGAATCATCGGCTGGGTGACGCGATCTTCGGCGCGAACATAATCGAAAGCGTAGCGTCCTTTGACGCACAAGTGACCATGGTTAACCGGAGCGTCGAGCGCAGGCTTGATCTCCACGATCTGCCCCCCGCGAGTTCCTACATTCATTTCGCAACCGGTTCCACAATAAGCGCAGGTGGTTCTGGTCCAGTCCGTGGGTGTCCCCAGGGATAAGACGCTCTTGTCTTCGAGGGCTCCTGTGGGACAGGTGTCGACACAGGCGCCACAACTTACGCAGGAGCTTTCCCGTAAATTGGTTCCGGAATCGGGGCGAATCCGAGTGGCATCGCCGCGATTCCAGACCTGCCAGACAAATTGTCCCTGCACCTCACCGCAAATACGCACACAGCGATAACAGGAGATGCACTGAGACATGTCCACGTGAATGTAAGGATTCGAATCATCCATCAGCTCGGGTAACGCAGCGCCTGAGCACTCTTGTTCGAGGCCGTATGCGCGAATCAGGCGGTGAAATTCTTTATCGGGAGATTGCTGAATTGCGCTGGCGGGATACTGGCGAGCCAGAAGGCGCAGAAGCGAGCGCCGCCATTCCGCAAGTTCCGGCGAATGAGTTTCGATGGTCATGCCTCCGGAAATATTGGTGTCGCAGGCCATGACCGGGCGGGGTCCTCTGTTCACCTGCACGGCGCACAGGCGACAGCCGCCAAAGGGCTTCATCCGGTCGTCGTAACACAATGCCGGTATGTCAATATGCAGCGAGCGCAAAGCGTGAAGGATCGAGACGCTCTGTTGAAATTCGTGCAGCCGGCCGTCAATCGTTACTTGAAGCAAGGTGCAAGCTCCTCCGCGTAATGACGCATCGCACTTCTGGCAAATTCAGCGAGGCCGGTTCCCAACCCGCAGAGGCTGGTCATCGCCAATGCGGAAACAATATCAACGCATTCTTTTTGTTCATGTATGGGCACATGGCCTGCCCCTGTGATTTGCCGAAACATTTGCTCGACGCTTCGGCTTCCCAACCGGCAGGGCGTACACTTGCCACAGGATTCGTACGCGCCAAAATCAAACACGTGATGGATCAACTCCGCGATGGACGTGCTGCCGTCAAATGCAATCACCCCGCCGTGCCCCACGCTCGCCCCAATTCCGGCAAGTTCCTCGAAACCCAAGCGAGTGTCAAACAGATGCGGGGGAATGATGCCAGCAAGTGGCCCACCGATAATTACTCCTTTGATCGGGCCGGTCTGGAGGCCTCCGCCCAAATCTTCAACGATCTGACGCACGCCAATACCGAAATCGACTTCGTAAAGTCCGGGGGCCTGAAACAGAGAATTGAGCGAAAGGACCTTGGTGCCGTGGCTGTTCGAAAAACCCAGGCGCCGGAATGCGTCGCCTCCATTGCGAACGATCCAGGGAATATTCGCAAATGTTTCCACATTGTTGATCAGCGTGGGCTTTCCAAAAAGGCCGTATTCAGACGGATAAGGAGGACGTAGGCGAACCTCGGGCCTGTTTCCTTCGATCGAATTGAGCAGCGCGGTTTCTTCCCCGCAGACGTAGCTGCCACGGCCAACTACTAATTCAATATCGAAAGAAAAACCGTTTCCGAGAATGCGGTCCCCTAACAGGCCGTTTCGGCGCGCCTCATCGAGGGCCTGCTCCATCACCAGGCAAGCTTGCGGGTATTCCTTTCTGAGATAAATGTATCCTTTGTTTCCACCAATCGCATATCCGGCGATGGACATGGCTTCAATCAACCGGTGCGGGTCATCCTCAACCAGAAATCGGTCAATGTAGGCTCCAGGGTCTCCTTCATCGGCGTTGGCAACGACAAACTTTTGCGACGCAGGCTGTCCGGCAACTGCTCGCCATTTTTTTCCAGCCGGAAATCCCGCGCCACCACGTCCGCGTAGTCCGGAAAGTTCCACCATCCCCAAGAGCTCTTCCCGGGGCATCTTCAACGCATGTTCGACCGTCCGATAACCACCCTGCGCGGTGTAAGCAGCTACGGAACGTATGGGCCCATCCATTATGGGACCGAGAACAATGGGCTCGCGAGAGCGGACTTCCATCTTCGGGCGGCCCGTGTCACTGCTCGATGCCGGGGCCGCGAAACATTTTCCAAGACAATACACGCGCTGCTCATCAGACTCGGTTTTCGCCCAACGATCCGGATTCGTATGACGAGCCGCGAAGCAGGCCGTGCCCCGGCAGAACTGTTCCGCGTTATTTTCGGCAAAAAGATGGTAGAAGGAGGCAATGTGCGCGGAACTATGTTTTCCGTTCATATCTCGGTCTCTCCGCCCCACTGCTGAACATTACACGCGATAATCCAGAAATTATATCGGCAACAATGATAACGCGTGAATGGCAATTAGGGCTCCCAGCAGTCGCATTTCCCTGCCCTGACAAATCCATTCCGGCACTCAGAATATCGCCTCAATTCGCCTCTGGTCCGGCAATTCGATTTCAGGCTATGTCAAATCTTCCCGCGCTCTTGCCGCGATTCGGTCAAGCTAAAGCTAGGGTTCGCACGGGTGACAGTCTGTGAGCAATGTCACTGGTCCAAGTGAGGGGCGTCACATACGGACCGTGTTCGTTGGGCGCAAATAGAGGTGTTAATGTTGTGTGTTCATGTTCAGAGCCGGAATAGTGGCGCGAAATCGGAAGAGGAAAGAGGATTTATGCTCAGCAAAAGTCTAATAGCTTCTCTCTCTCAATCACCGCAGCCCTTACTTACGCTGTACATAAACGTGAACCCGAGCGAACAGACCAATCGCGGACCCAATCCAGGATTCCTGACTTGGCTCAAAGCTGAGGCGAAAGTTGTCGGTCCTGACGTGCCTGCCAAAGAGCAGGTATTGTTTCAAGAACAACTCAATCGTGTCGAGCACTTTTTGCGCGGTGAATCGTTAGGGCCTCAGGGCTTCGTCATTTTCTCCGGCGCAAGCTCTTGGCAGCAACTGCCGCTCCAAATGAACGTGAACAACGAACTGTCCTGGGGGCGGCCGCAACTTTCGCAACTTCTCGCTCTCATCAATGAACACAAGACGTGCTGCGTCGTCGCCGTGGACCATGCGGGCGCGCGCTTTTTCAGGTACGAATTAGGAGAAATGACTGAACTGGCGGGGAAAGAATTCCGAATCGACATCACTCAATGGAAGAAGACAGACCACGCGCACATGGCACGTCGTAATACGAAGATGCCTCACGGACCTCAGGTCGACACGTTCAAACAGCGGATGGAAGTCCAATATTCACGATTGTGCCGCGAAGTCGCAGAGCGAATAAAGCGCATTTGCAAGGCACAGCACCCCGTTCCAATTGTTTTGGCCGGCTCTAAACGTTTGACTGGTCAAATCGAGAAAGCTCTTCCGCCAGATCTCCAGCAAGATGTGGCGCTGGTCACACAAGACCTGGCACGGATCGAACTGGGGGATTTGCAGCGACGCCTCGCGCCGAAAATTGCTGCCTGGGTCAGCCAACACGAAAAGATGCGGGTGGACCAGTTGCTTGATGGCGAACATCGTTCCATCATTGGGATCGACGAAACTCTTGCTCAGCTTCAGGAGGGTCGAATCGGCACGCTTGTACTTTCCAGCAGCCTCGTGGCAAGCCTGCGCCAGTGTGTAAAGTGCGGTTTGGTAAGCCGCTCAGCCGATCCGGTCTGCCCAACATGCGGAAGCAAACGGCGAGCGATAACGTTATGGGAAGCCCTCCCCGAATTGATGGCAACCCATCAAACCGCCGTTGAAATGGTGAATGGACAGGCGGGGAAAAGGCTGATCGAGGCGGGCGGAATGGGTGGATGGCTGCGCCAGCCGAAAAACGCTCGACTGTGATGAACCTGCGAGATTCTTGTTTCATGTTGTGCATAGCGTTGCTGACTGTCTTGGCTCTAACGTACGGAGGGGGGAGACGGGCAAGACGGCTGGAATTTCCAGTGAATTGGATTCCGCAGCCTTTGCAGCCGGAAACGGCGAGGAAAGGATAGTGGACATCAGTAAGAGTATAAAAAACATGCGTAGTGCAAGTCCTCATACAGTCAAGGGCCTCTGCCAATTTCTTTACAATATCCAGACATTCAGCGGTCTTCACAATTGTGTCGCAGCGCACCTCAATCCGTGACGTGCATCACTGCCAGCACCTGGGAAACCGCGCATAGATGGTGCATCTCATAAGTGGATGACAGACGCAGAAAGGCGCCCACAATCCGCTAAGAAATTAGCAATTTCAGGCTAGAGGGAGGGAAGAAAATGAAACTCTTTAAAGTAGTGATGGCAATTTGCAGTCTGGCTCTGCTGGGCCTGGTGTTCACACCCGGGCTGAAAGCGGCAGACGACGTGTGGGGCAAGAAGACGACTCTAACATTTAACGAACCGTTTGAGATTCCAGGCGGGCAGGTCCTGCCCGCTGGTACCTACGTCTTCAAGCTGCTGGATTCGCCGTCCGACCGCGACATCGTCCAGATCTTCAACGAAGACCAAACACACGTTTACGCGACAGTTCTGGCAATTCCAAATTACCGCTTGGAGGCGCCCGAAAACACAATCATGAGGTTCGAAGAACGAGCCTCTGGCTCACCGGGAGCCATCAAAGCTTGGTTCCACCCTGGCACCACCCGGGGGCATGAATTCGTATACCCAAAGGCAAGGGCCATCGAGTTGGCAAAATTGACGAATGAGCCGATACCATCGATGCCGACTGAGCTGACACCGGACATTACGACATCGTCGGCGGGTCACCCTGCTCTGGAGTTGGAGAGGGCGCCTCTCAAGGCTGAAGAGCCAAGCGGCGAGGAGCTCCCAATCAGTAGAGTCTTTGAGGCCACACCTCTACATGTGGCAAGCTTGCCGAAGACGGCCAGCTCAATGCCCCTCGTGGGGTTGATCGGGTTGCTATCATTGGCCGCAGCTTTCGGTCTTTTGATCGCGACAAGACGCGCCACCTAAGTGAACCGATAATGCAATTGCCGAGGGCCCGTCATACTGGGCGGGCCCTGGAGGTTCGAGCGCTGACACCCCGGAAAATTGTGAGACCATGAGAGTACCCCGCGAATGTTCGCAAACAATTAAACCTGTCGCGGTTCTGTTTTTTTGCATGCTCTCGCTCGCCGTATTGACTGCTACGTCCAGAACCACCTGGTCTCAAGGAAATCCACAAGACCGATCGGGCCAAGCAAACCAATTCGAGATCAGATCGAATGTGAACTTGGTCGTTTTGCACATGAGTGTGCGAAACCGCGAGGGAACTCTTGTCGGAGACCTCGATAAAGATAACTTCCAGATTTACGAAGACGGGGTCCTCCAAGAAGTTGAGTCGTTTAGCCACGAAGACATTCCTGTCACATTAGGATTGGTTGTCGATAACAGCGGAAGCATGAAAGCAAAACGCCCTGAAGTTATTACCGCCGCAATGGCATTTGCACGCGCCAGCAATTCGCAAGATGAAATGTTTGTAGTCAACTTCAACGATACCGTGTCGTTTGGCTTGCCGCAGAGCACACCCTTCACGGATCAACCGGCCCAATTGGAGGAGGCGTTGTCCAAAACCGATGCATCCGGCAGAACGGCGCTTTACGATGCCATTGCATACGCGCTGGGACACCTCAAAGATGCGAGCCATGACAAGAAAGCACTGATTGTTGTCAGTGATGGTGGCGATAACGCCAGTAAGCACACCTTACCTGAAATCACGGTTCTGACTGTGAAGTCGAATGCAATGATCTACACCGTGGGTCTGTTCGATCCGGACGATCCCGATCGGAACCCGCACGCGTTAAAGGAGCTTGCAAAGGCTACTGGCGGGGAGGCCTTCTTGCCGGAATCAATCAAGGATGTCGTCACTATTTGTGAGCGAATCGCCCTTGAAATTCGAAATCAATATGCTACGGCCTATATCTCCTCGAATAAAAAACAAGATGGGACCTATCGGAGCGTCAGGGTCAAAATCAATGCGCCGCGTGATGGACGCTTTGTCGTCCGCACGCGCGCCGGCTATTACGCGCCTTCCAATGCCAATACTTTACCGAAAGCCACAGGCAAGCCCCTATGAAACACCATATTCAACTGCAGCCAGGGCAACCGGCAGGCGCCAGTTCGTTGCTGTCTTGGAGTCGCAATATTTTATTCGTCATCGGCATAGTTGCGCTAAGCACCTATGGATACTCGGTGCTCGACGCAAGAATCTTTCAGGCATATCAGACTCAGCGATTTCAACAGGCGGTGAAGGAAGCGCAGCCATCAGCAATTGTGAATGCAAGTGTCAATCCACCAGCGAAAGTTCCATCGCCGGTGCAAATGACAAGTCGCAGCACCGCAATATTTACTATGACAGGCCAGGGAGACTCTCCGCTTGGCCAAATCGTGATACCAAGAATTGGTCTCGCTGTAATGATTGTCGAAGGAACGGGCAATCGCGCCCTGCGACGCGCAGTTGGACATATCCCACAAACCGCGCTGCCGGGGAAGCCCGGTAATGTCGGAATCGCGGGCCATCGCGACACGTTCTTCAGAAATCTGACCAATATCCAGAAGAATGACGAGATCACTCTAACCACACTAGACAGCTCCCATCGTTATCTTGTGGATTTTTCTGAGGTGGTCGGTCCTGACCAAATCGAAGTCCTGGAGCCGTCCGCGAACGCGATCCTAACACTGGTGACCTGCTATCCCACCTGGTACATAGGACCTGCCCCGCAACGCCTAATCGTGCGTGCACACATGGTCCCTGAATAGCTGAATCGAGTGTCTTCTCATAATGCGCAGGCAACCGAATATCGCTCTGAACACAACTAACCTAGAAGTAGGAGGGAAAATCCAGTAAACTCCACCACAGGCCTGATGGGAAGCCATAACGATACTTACGCTGGGTCGTAGGCAATGGCAGCGAAGGATACTTTTAAGGCAATGGAATCTTTGGCACATGGCGCGAGGCCTGTTCAAGTACATGACGCCGCAACTTCGAAAGGGGGACATTATTATGAAACTCCGATACATTGCGTGGCCAGTAATTCTTGGGCTGGTGATTGGCCTAAGCCTAGGCACACCATCTTGGGCAGCTCAACAACCTTCGTCCGGAACAGTCCCGGTTAGCGTGGTGGTTTCGGTCGAGGCGCGACATGGCAAGGATATACCTGCCGTCAACCGGGAAGACGTAAGAGTTTTTCAAGGCCATGATCGGCTTCGAGTCACAGACTGGGTTCCTCAACAAGGAGACCGGTCGGGACTGGAATTATTCGTGCTGATTGACGAATCCAGCAGCCCGAGTGTCGGCTTGCAGTTTGATGACCTGCGCCGATTTATGGACGCGCAACCGGGCACGACTGCGATTGCCGTCGGGTACATGCAGAACAGCACGGTACGCGTTGCCCAGAACTTCACATCGGATCATTCCGAAGCAGGAAAGGCATTGCGGATCCCGGTTGGATTTGCAGCTGGAGGAAGCAGTCCCTATTTATCGATCGTCGATGCACTGAAGCGCTGGCCGGAAAGCACCGCGCGACGCGCGATTTTCCTAATCTCAGATGGCACAGACCCGTTGCAGCCCGGCCGTATGAATTCCTATCTCGAAGCAGCCATCACGCAGGCGCAACGAACCGGAACGCAGATCTATACAATCTATGCCTCGCGCGCGGGCCATTTTGGACACAGCCTCTGGAGAATCAACCAAGGGCAGAATAATCTCTCGCAACTCGCGGACGAGACCGGAGGGGAAGCGTATTTCCAAGGCTCTGAGACCCCCATCGCTTTCGCGCCCTTCTTGGAACAGTTCGCGGATCGCCTCAGCCACCAGTACAAACTCACGTTTCTTGCCAAGCCCGAAACGAAATCAAGCTACCAGCATGTAAGGCTCGAAACCGAGGTGCCGAATGCTGAACTGGTGACCGCGGATAAAGTATTCGTCCCTGCGGCAAAATAATCAGCGCTACGACCAGCCATCTTCGAAGGGAATATAGTCCGCACCATGTGCCGGACAATAGCCGTGACGCGCACCTGATGTTGAGTTAGAGTGCGGACATGCAGCCATTGGTAATCCTTCAGGCGCTGATTCTTTTGGCTGTTGCAAACGGCTCGCCTGTCATAGCCAAGGATATTCTAGGCAACTCATATGCATATCCGTTGGATGCCCGCCATAACTTCATAGACGGGCGGCCGTTATTTGGAGCATCAAAAACAATACGGGGAATCTTGCTCTCTGTCCTGACCACATCGGCCTGTGCGCCGCTGGTCGGGTTGCAATGGACAATCGGGCTTACGGTGGGAAGCGTGGCCATGGCAGGCGATCTTTTCTCCAGTTTCCTAAAGCGCCGCATCAATCTGCCTTCCGGCGGCCGGGCGACTGGCCTTGATCAGATCCCTGAGTCTCTGTTCCCGCTCCTCGCCTGCCGCAATCTACTTTCGCTGACGATCGTGGATATCGTTGTGGTTGTTGGGCTCTTTTTTATTGGAGAAGTATTATTTTCTCGCGTGCTCTTTAAGTTCCATCTGCGCGACCGCCCATACTAGCGCGATGCCGGCGATCAGGCGCAATGCAGGTGATGGAGTGTGATTTCCGGAGGGCAGTTGAAACGTACCGCGACAATGCTCGATCCGGCGCCAACCGATGTGTAACCCACCATCGCATGGTATCTCCATGGCCCGGACCCCATGCTCCTTGGGAGCACTGAATCCAGAGTGATCGGAATAGAACCGGGCAGGCAGACCTGGCCTCCATGGGTGTGCCCGCTTAAGAGTAAACGGAAACCGGCATGAGCTGCCTGGCGATAGATTTCCGGCGTATGCGAAAGCAAGACAGAGAATTCGTCATCTGGAATTTGGGACGCGGCCTTTTCAATATTATCGGCTCGATAGTAGTGCGCGTCATCGATGCCGGCCAAATGAATATGCTGGCTGCCACGCACAATCTTTTCGGACTCGTTGAGCAACATTCGTATTCCCATCTCTTCCAGCCCAGGAACCATGCGGATCGTGTCGTGATTGCCCAACACTCCATATACCGGCTGCTTAAAATGCGCCCGCACTTTTCTTAGACCTTCGAGGGCTGCGCTAAACGGGCCGAATGTCTTCGCCCGGTAGTCCCCGGTCAGGATACAAATATCATGCTTCACCCCTTGGAGAAGTTCGATCAAGCGCAGCATGGCGCCCGGGTTCATGTCCACGTGCATGTCACTGATGTGCAGTATGGTGAATCCGTCGAACAGTGATGGGAGATCCTTCAGCCGAATGTCATTGTGCCGTATCTGGATACATTGCGCGTTCTTGCATCCACGCCAGTACAGCCCGGTTAACTTTAAGATGACCCGAATGACGGAATGAATCGAGTACCAATTCTCAGGATGAAAGAAATTGATGCCCTGGCCGAATATTCGTTCCTCGTGGCCCATCTCCATTCCGAGTCTCTGCCTTGCGTGGACTCGCCCGAGGCGCTGCTCCAACTTTGCGACAAGTTCTTGCTCGGTGGGCGTGGGCAAAGAGTCTATTGCCAAGTTTGCTCCTCAGCAGTTATCCGGTGATAATCCGCGGTAGGGCGTCCGCGCCGAATCTCCGGGTACTTTCATCATTCGTTTCGAGAACATGCATTATTGCTTGGACGGACTGCGTATGATCTGGACAGAACACGGAGCGTGGCGAGCCACAAATTCCGCAACGCTTCCCAGCAAGAATCGCTGCAGACCCTTGCGTCCATGCGAACCAATGACGATCATATCCGCATGCCAGTCAGCCGCCGCGTCAATCATCATTGTTCTAATGTCGCCGAGCAGGACGGACGTATCTACTTTGAATCCGGCGCTACTCAGGGTATTTGCGGCCCGCTCGGCAATGTCCCGCCCCTCCTTGGTTTGCACTTGAAGTTCGGGAGCATAGTCGGCCGCCATTTCCGGGGGAACAAAATAAGTCAAAGGCGCCACCACGTGTAACACACGCACTTCCGTCGTTTTGGGATTGAATTGCGCGATTACCGCCCGTAGGGTCCCTTCAGAGGACTTCGGGTCTTCCACTCCAACTAAGATTTTCATCGTTCCTCCATGTCGCTACCGCAAAAATGTAAACGCATCACGAGTTCCTAGAAGTCAGCCCACTTCTTGAAGCGCGCCAACTTCATTCCTTCTTTCGGCCAGTTGGGGTGCACATGCTCAATCGCTAAATCCAACAAAAGTCCCTTCGATGAAGTCCAGAGTAAGAATTCAGGATGAGATGGCGCCTTGAGAGAAAACTTAAAAGCACGCCACTGCTGGTTCGCAGCCTCGATGTTTTCCTCGCCGAGATATTTGAGCTGGCCGTCCAGGATAGTGGGCCGCACAGGATCGTACGAGCTCGGCTGCTCAATGGATAGAAGTTGCACGTGGGTCCCGTGACTGGGGTCGCGCTCGGAGTGTCGAGTGAGGCTGCTCAGAGAAAATGGCGAAATAGGCCACAGCAGCCCAAATGGATGCTCCATAGGGATATGTAAAGCGATGGATTGCCGGGGATCGCGCGCTTCCGAGGAACAATGAAACTCTTTGGCCAGGAATTCGCAGTGGATGGGCCCGGAATCGGATCTCCATCTCAGCTTTGCGAACTCTGTCAACCGGATAACCGTCAGGTCGCGGGAAAGCTGGACGAGAAACCGGTCCGCATGTGGCACATCCCGCGGAGACTCGAATTTCCGTTCTCCCTCAACTTCATATTCTCTTCTTGCGGTCCGCCAAAGCGTCCACGATTCGTGAAAATCGTAAACTTCTTCCCCGAAAGGCCCGACCGCGCCGCTATTGCCTTCTTCATAGATTGCATATTCGCCCTCAGCAATTTTCGTCCGCGGCGTCTCTGGGCCAGGGGATGCGGACGTTGCGGAAGCTGGCTGGCGGGATTGTGGACCAACTTGCGCCGTGTGCGATAATCCACCGAACAATATTCCGGACAGAACTACGAAAAGTGAGAGGGCATAAAAGCTCTTCGGAGCTCCATAGCCGAAAGGGTTGCGACCCCTCGCATGTTTGATGCTGTGCATGCAGACCTCCGGCCGGGAACCACTACCACGAACTTGTAAACTGTCGCCTAATTTGGAAAATCCCGCTACTCAAAAGATTCGCGTTGCGCCACGCTCTCCTTTTTCTCTTCTGGTTTTTCGGTAAGCGTGGCCTCGGCCAATAGCAGCACGCTGGCAACCGAGACCGCATTTTCAAGCGCAATGCGAACCACCTTTGTGGGATCGATAATTCCGGCCTCCACCAGGTCCAGATACTCGCAGCGGGCGGCATCAAAACCGAAGTTCCCCTTGCCTGACCGCATTCGGTCCACGACCACTCCTCCATCCACGGTTGAGTTCTCCGCGATCTGGCGGGTAGGGGCCTCGAGCGCGCGCCGCAGAATCAAAAGACCCGTGCGTTCGTCTCCGGAACAATTCTTCTCTTCGCCGTTGATCGCGTCAATCAGCCGTAGCAGAGAGAGACCACCTCCCGGCACAATACCTTCTGCCAGGGCGGCTTTCGTCGCGTTGATGGCGTCTTCGATTGCTTCCTTGCGGTTTTTCATTTCCGTTTCGGATGGCGCACCGACGCGAATGACGGCCACGCCTCCTGCCAGCTTCGCCAGTCGTTCTTGAAGTTTCTCTTTGTCGTAGTCGGAAGTTGACTTTTCGATCTGCTTGCGAAGTTCGGCACAGCGGCCTTGAATCGCGGCCTTCGAACCACCGCCTTCGATGATTGTGGTTTTGTCCTTGTCGATCAGCACGCGCTTTGCCTTTCCCAACTCGACAAGGGTGAGATTTTCCAGTTTTAGTCCAAGCTCTTCCGCGATCACCTGACCGCCCGTGAGAATGGCAACGTCCTGCAACATGTCTTTCCGGCGGTCGCCGAACCCGGGCGCCTTCACAGCGGCGGAGATCAGTGTGCCGCGAACCTTATTCACGACAAGCGTGGCTAGCGCCTCCCCTTCCACATCCTCGGCAATGATCAACAAAGGCCGCCCGGCCTTGGCCACCTGCTCCAGGAGCGGGAGCATGTCCTTCATATTCGTAAGCCTCTTTTCGTGAAGAAGGATCAACGGGTCGTCGAGCGCCACCTCCATTTTTTCCGGATCGGTAATGAAGTACGGCGAGATAAATCCCCGGTCGAATTGCATCCCCTCGACAACTTCGAGCGCCGATTCGGTCGTTTTCGCTTCCTCGACCGTAATGACGCCCTCCGCTCCAACCTTCTCGTACGCATCGGCCACAAGTTCTCCGATAGTTTCATCATTGTGTGCTGAGATGGTGGCAATCTGAGCTTTCTCCAAGCGGCTGGCGACGGGCCGGGAAAGGGTCTTCAACGCTTCCACTGCGACGCGTAGACCTCGATCCAGGCCGCGCTTGAGGTCGACAGCGCTTGCCCCTGCCGCCACATTGTGCAGGCCTTCGGCAAAAATCGCGTGCGCCAGGATCGCCGCCGTGCTGGTCCCATCCCCCACCGTGTCGCCCGTGCGTTCCGAGGCCTCCCGGATCATCTGCGCCCCAAGGTTCGCTTCCGGATCCTCCAGCTCAATCTCCTTGGCAATGGTGATCCCATCGTTACAGACAATCGGTCTTCCCCACTTCTTCTGGATGAGCACACACTTGGACTTTGGTCCCAGCGTGATGCGCACAGCGTCGGCCAGCGCGGTGGCGCCACTGAGTATTTTCTCCCGCGCGGCAGATCGAAACAGTAAACGTTTTGAGGCCATACCCTAACACCTTATTTCGCTGGAATGACTTGCCGGGCCTGAGCCAGTCTGGCTTGCGTAAAGTGGCCAGAAAACCACTCGGAGGCAACTTTCGCCACTTCCTCCAAAGCTCCCGGCTCTTCGAATAAATGCGTTGCTCCGGGAATAATGACCAGCTCCTTTTCGCGGCAGCCAAGCCCAGCCAAGGCTTGCCGGTTTAAGTCGATCACCGGCTCGTCCTTTCCTCCAACGATCAGGAGAGTGGGCGCCTGCACAGAACTGAGCATCTTTCCGGCCAGGTCTGGTCTGCCGCCGCGGGATACGACTGCTGCAATCGTGCCCGAGAATTGGGCTGCGGCCACCAGTGCAGCGGCGGCGCCTGTACTGGCGCCGAAATATCCCACGTTAAGTCCGCGCAGGTCCGGCTGGCGAAGCGCCCACCAGGCAGCGCCAACCAACCGTTTTGCCAACAAGGGAATGTTGAAGCGCAGTTGCGATGTCCGCTGGTCGACATGTTCTTCATCGGTCATAAGCAAGTCAAATAACAGGGTCGCAATTCCATGGGACTGAAGGACTTCGGCAACATAACGATTGCGCGGGCTATGGCGGCTGCTGCCACTCCCATGAGCAAATAGAACGATGCCTCCCATATTTTCTGGAAGCCCCAAATTCCCTGTCAACGTAACTTTGGATAGCTCGATGGACACATTCTGTTCAGTTACTTTTTGTTCCGTCATTCGGCCTGGAATCATGAGCAGACTCCTTCCTTCGCTGCCGCGATCTACTGCGTGACACCCTTTGCGGGCTCTCGCGTATCCCGATGAAGCAGCTCGGCCACTTCCTCATCCGACACCTGTGAAAAATCCTCATAGAATTCGCCGATCCCGTAAAAGGACACCGGCAGATACACGCAGATGAGTTCATCAACCTCGCGTCTGAGGCGCCTGCATGTGGAAGCAGGAGCCACCGGTGTTGCGACCACAAGTCGAGCCGGCTTCATCCGGCGCAATGCGTTGATCGCGACCTGCATGCTGGAACCGGTGGCGATGCCATCGTCCACAAGAATGACCGTTTGACCTTCGACCATCAGGGGAGGCCGCCCGTCTCGATAGGCTTGCTCCCGGCGTTCCAGTTCCTGTCTCTCTTTCGCCGCGATCAACTCAATTTCCCGTTCAGGGATTTTTACCGCTTCCACAATTTCGTCGTCGAGAAAACGAAGCCCGCCGCTCGCAATTGCCCCGAATGCGAGTTCTTCCCTCCCTGGAACTCCCAGCTTGCGCACAACAAATACATCCAAAGGAGCATGCAATTCCGCCGCCACCTGGAACGCGACAGGCACCCCTCCGCGCGGAATGCCCAGGACGAGCACGTCCTTTTGTCCCTTGTACGCGTTAAGTAGCTTGGCTAGTTCGCGGCCGGCTTCCAGACGATCAAAAAAAATCATCGCCGCCCCCTTTTCGGAGATTTTAAAACGAGAGCGCTAAATAGGCTGTGATGCTCATCACTTTCTCGCGTGACGCAGGCCACGCACCAGAGGTCACAATCGAAGCGGAGATGCGGTAGTGGTTCAGTTTGAAATGACAAATGCCGACAGCGTCTCGAAAAACCAGAAACGCATCGTCCTCAGCAAAACCATTGTGTATTCGCGGGGGAGGGTCACCGATTTCGTTCAGGGGAATGTTTCGCCAACTCGAAATGGTATCTCCGCGTCTTGGATAATCCTGCCACCTCGATCAGGCATTCTGAGGGCTGGCGCCAGCCGAGCGACGCGAACGGGTTTTCGGCAACGCAATTTCTAGCATGCAATGGCTGAATCTCGCGGTTGCCGCTGTCGGCTCGACCTCTACAGGCAGATTAAGAACACGAACGATCTCCCGCCCCTGCAACTTGGAATAATTCCCTTCCACAGCGGGGGTTCCGGCGCAAGTCCGTTGTTTTCCGAATATGGCCACGCGGCGCGGCTCGATGCCGATCTCGATGGCGCCTTTTTCAAAACAGGATGCGGGAGCGGACACCAATATCCCTTCACTTCCCTCCATGAATCCCCCACTTAGTGGACCCACGACTTCGGATTCAGCGCACTGCCAGTCTCTCAGTTCCTGTCCAGGAGCGAAGCCACGCCCTTCGCTGATCTGAAATGCCCGCCGAGCCACCATGACATCAATCTTTTTAGTCAATTCACTGCGGTCGATCGGCATGATTCTAATGGCTCTACCGTTCCATGATTGACTCGATGGACTTTGTTCTCGCATGACTCCCCTTAATTGCTGAAAACCCTGCGAGGGCGAATCGCAATGACCGTCTGCTCTATGCGGCTGCGATGAGACTGCGACCCCTTTTTGCGGCCAATTCTTCATCACGGGGCTTTAATTGAATGTTTCCGGATTCCTGGCTGAGCACGTAGAGTTCGGAACAACTTCCGCAGAGCCAAAAATGTTCGACAACAGGTTTGTTCGCAGTAAATCGGCCGTTCAACACAGACCGGCATAATCGAACCAGTTGGCCTTCGCGGTAATCAAACGGTATTTTGCAAGCAGGATTAGAGCATTTCGTAAACATCGCTCCCGGTCCCCTTTCCTGATGTAAGGCTAGATCACACCTGACGCATCGTAAGCAGCTTTTTGGTATCGGTTTCTGCGTCGAAAGACTGTGCGCGAAATCACCATTAACTTTTTTCCGCAGGTGGCAGAGGTGTCCGGCGTCCACCTCATGATCTTTTTGAGGCTGTCACGCTGCTGCCTCCGTGTCCACATGAACTTGGACAAGGCTGTGCAAAAGTGGGCCCCTATTCGTTCTGTACCTTAACGGCATGCCTCGCTGTCCCCTTCTCCGATGCGCAAACTGATTGCATTTGCTTTGTGGAAACGAGGGCAGGCATTGCCGGGTACTATGCCTGCCCTCCGGCTTTTCCTACTAGGCCGCCTTGGGTTCGACACGGACAGTCTTGGCATGAGCCGCCTTGGGCATTTCAATGTTCAAAATGCCGTCTTTCAAGGTCGCAGTTACCTTGGAGCCATCAACCTCCGCCGGCAGGTCAACTGCGCGCAGTATTTGCTCGGCACACCGCTCCGAGTAGATTGTCTTGCCCTTCTTGCTTTCTTCCTTCGCTTCGTGCTTGCCGGTGATCGTCAACCGGCGCGGTTCGACGTTGATCTCAAGCTCCTTGGTGCTGAAGCCGGGCACCTCCGCCCGAACGGTTAGATTGTCGTCCGACTCCGTGACTTCCAAGTGGACCGGATGCAGAAGTTCGGATTCAGCTTGGAGCCAATCCTCCAATTCGTGACCGAACCACCTGCCATTGCTGTCGAATATCTCGAAGGCTCTTCGAGCAATCGAGTCGTAGACTTGCTGGATTCGATCAAAAACATTCTCGATCTCACTCTGTTTAACAGGTACCGGTGTCTTGACCGGTTGCATTGCTGTTGCGGCTTGCGCGTTCATCTGTGTCCCCCTTAAACTCAATATCTGTTGCTGACGATATCGACCGGGGCCGCGGTACAAGCCTCCTGGCTCTCTCACGCACGCATGCCACAGGACTGACGCATCGTAAGCACTTTGTTTCTACACGAATCTGCATCGCAATACTGTGAGCGAGGTCACCGATGATAGTAATCCGGGTCACATGTGTAATATGTTTGATACTTCGACAGACAGCCCGTCCACGAATAGCCACTACCCTTGTTCACCCTTGGCATAAACACCTTGCTAATCGAGGGAGCGCGGCGTGATGTCAGAATCGGTGTGGGAATGGAAATCGATAACCCCAGTCAAATTGGCTTGCTCGTGCGCTGTGAACGCCATCAGACCGAGCCAGACTCCTATTCAGGCGCTTCGGCCGATGAAACGATACGGCAATTTTGCGCGCCTCGTTTTCTCTCCCTATTTTGAGCACCCATGAAGCAAGCAGCCCCATTGACCGCTTTGGGGTAGGGCCCTCCTAAACAATTCAGACGCATCCACTCGGGTGAAGGGGGAGTTTGCATCAGAGCAGATTACTCGCCCATGAGGCTTTTTCAGGGCAATGCGCTTGATTTTGGTTTCTATTACCACTTCCCTGCCGGAATGATAAAATCGGGGGCTATGAGCACCGCAAGCACGCGGCCGCAACTTCAGATTCGTCACGCGCAGGAAAGCGACGCGGGATCGATGTGCGAGATTTTCAACGAAGCGGTGCAGGATCACCTGGAAACATTTGATTCCGACCCACGCTCGGTGGACGACCAGAGCATGTTCATCGCCGCGGCAGAGCATGACCCGAAGCACCCGATTCTGGTCGCCGAGATTCGCAACTGGATTGCAGGCTGGGCCACACTCGCTCCTTATGACAACCGCATCGCGCTCGACGACATCGGCGAAGTATCCCTTTACGTCCGCCGGTCGTTTCGCAATTACGGTGTGGGCCGCCAGTTGATGCGCGCCATTCAGGAAGCAGCCGGAAGATTGGAATATCGCAAACTGATTGGCCGCATCCTGGCGGCGAATCAAGATGGCCTGCTGCTGTGCCGCGCGACGGGTTGGAGCGAGGTTGGCCGCCACTCCGCCCACGCACGATTAAATGGCGGCCTTTATGATGTGATGCTTGTGGAGTACCTGATCCCCGCCCCGCCTGCGACGCACCCATGATGGATAACGATTACATGCGCCTGGCAATCGAGCAGGCGCGCGCCGCAGCTCTACTCGGGGAAGTTCCTATCGGCGCCGTCATTGTGTTGGGAGATGAAATTGTGGCCGTCGCGGGAAATCGCACCATCACCGATTGCGATCCTACGGCGCATGCGGAAGTGGTGGCGCTTCGAGCGGCCGCTCGCGCGATTGGCAACCATCGCCTCGCTGGAGCCGCGCTTTACGTCACGCTGGAGCCGTGTGCGATGTGCGCCGGAGCGCTGGTGCAGGCGCGCATCGCGCGCCTCGTCTATGGCGCCGATGACCCCAAAGGCGGCGCAATTCGCACGTGCATGCAGGTTCTCGACGGTCCCGCGCTCAATCATCGCATCGCGGTGACACCCGGCGTCCTGGCCGAGGAATCCGTCGCGTTGCTGCAATCTTTTTTCACTGCCCGCCGCTAAGGCGTCAGTGCTCCATGTCCGTACCAGGATTTTCACCCGAGCCCATCTTCCACAAAATCTGTCTCAGCATGCCGAGCCAAATTACGGCATCACGAGCGGGCAGATTGAGCCGCCGGACCAAGCGGCGAATTCTTTCCTCGGAATCCTTCACGCGCCGGCGGCTGAGGTAACCGCTGACATGCAGAGCTTCGATGAGCTTGATGGTTATTCGTTCAACTTCAGCCGCGGTTGCCGGCGGCAGCTTCGCCGGTTCGGGCGCTCCCTTGGCATTTCGAATGATTTCATACAAGCAGACCGCCACGGCCTGCCCTAAATTCATCGAAATGTTTTGGTCGCACGTCGGAATGCGCATCAGCCAGTGACAGTGGCTGAGGTCTTCGTTCGAAAGGCCAAATTTCTCCGACCCGAACAGCAGCGCCACACCGCTCGATGCCAGGCGCTTGCGAACCAGGCGCGCGCCATGCTCGAGGCGCCGGACCTGGTGTTGCAATTCGCGGTTGCGGACAGCCGTCGTTCCAACCACCAGCGTGCAGTCGGCGACCGCCTCGGCCACGGTCTTGTACTCCTCCGCATTCGCCAGCAGGGCCGATGCCCCGACCGCGGAGCGTGCCTCTCGAAACGATGGCTGGTAGGAATTCACCACTCGCAGGCGGAGAAACCCGAAGTTACTCATGGCGCGAGCGGCCGCTCCGATATTAAGAGGATTTCGCGCGGCCACCAGGACGACACGCAGGCGATCGAATTCGGCAGGAGTAGTCAACAATCGGTATTCTACGACATCCTCACACTCGGAGAATGAATCGCTCCTGTTTAATTCAGCATCTTGGCGTTGAAGGCCGCTATGAAATCATCCTGCACGGTGTAGCTGACCTGAATGGGATTGCAGCAGACTTCGCAATCTTCCACGTAGGTCTGCCGACGAACCGAAAGGTCCAGAACCATCGAAATCTCTTCGCCGCAATATGGACACATGAAAATATGCTCCACCGTGAATACAAAGTACCGCGGCACCGCGTCTGGCGACAAGGGCGAGGATTGGAAAACAGCAAGATCTAACCGGGGGATTCGCGCATGCACCACGCGCGCAATGCTGCCCTAGTGTCCCGGATCGAGTGAGGGAGGCGCTATGGAAGATGGAAAACTATCGTGAGCCCGGTCTTCTTCTTGCAATTGGGAGAGGATGCGTCTGAACAAAGGCATGATCAATGCAACTACCGCGGTTTCGTCTCCCGGGGTATCGCTCAGCTTCGATCTGAAGTCTTTGTTCTGCTCGAAAGCGAGTCTGGTTAAAATTGCTGCTGCGGTTTCCATTGCCATATTTTCCCTCTGTCTATGTAAGAACCTTGTCGTACAAGAAGAAATCGCCGTGGATCACTATACCACCCAATCAGATGGGCCGGGCTGAGGGCTGCCAGAAATGAGAACGGGGCGGCCGCTAGTGACTCCCACGAACGCGTCACCAATTGCCGGTGCGGGAGTTGTAAATCGTAATTCCTCTCCCCGATAGCTCATCAAGCAATTGCGCTACGCCTGCTGTAATACTTTCGTCGCCGGGGACAACGATTGCCCATTCAAGATTTTCCCTGAACTCCCGCGTGGATATGGTCCATCGGCGCAAAGATGGAGGCGTTGTGCGTCCAATTTGTATGATGGACCAATGCCAGGCCAGCGTCAGCGCTGTCTTTCGATCCGGCAATGGACCTTGCACGATAAAGTGGTTGTCCCCATGGACCAGGATACCGGTCATGCCGTTTCACGCCTCGATTCGCGGATCGGGAATCGCACGTCCGACCGCGAAGTGATAAATCACCTGCTGCGGAAGCATTCTGGAATCTAAATTGTCTCCTTCTTCGAGGAAACCCAGATATCGGTGCACATCATCGTCATAAAAAGCGCCTATGCCCGTGGCATTCCAATGCAGCGCTTCCGCGCCCAAATACAGCCTCTGCCCAATAGCCCCAGCCTCGAAATGCACGTACCGGTAGCCTCGATTGCCGAATACTTGCGCAGCCGCAGCCAAGTCTGCAATCATCGAAACGGCGAAGCAAGCATTCCCCGCCAGGGACTGGTCCAGACTAAGATAAGCCGCCACGCGCTGCACATTGCCGGGATGTAACAGTTTCAGACTCCGGCTGTGCAGATCCCACTGGTAAACGCCGGGTTCGCAGTCGTGTACGCGGTGAACATAGAGATACAGGGTCACGAAATTGATGTCCTTCGCAAGGCTTGTCGCCTGGTCGTGGAAATGACCGCGCCAGTCCGCGGGCCAATCTCTGGTTGCGAAATCCAGAATCTGCTCCGCCTCATGGCGCTGCATAGGCGAAGTGTGGGGATCGAAATCAAGCGCAGAGCGCCGTCGCCGCACGATTGTTTCCAGAGGAGTATCACGGTCTGGTTTTTGCAAATGCCCGGTTATGGAGGGCTGTTCGCTCCCAACTAACGGCGCCCCCGCGGAATCAGGCAGGATCGTTGCGCGGTGAATATCGAGAAGCAATTCGTAAACAACTTCCTCAGCCGATAATTCGTTGGGAATTCCCGTAAACACTTCCCCGGGCGAGGCAGGTGATTGCGTGGACGCACGTTTCGATGGAAACACCAAGAAGGCCATGGGTGCCTGATCGCCTCCAATCAAGCCGAGAGCGCGCGTCAGATGGGAATCAGCGAAATAAGTTATAGCGCTACCCGGCAATCCCAATGCCTGCGCCGCCAGAAGTATGCTCATCATTGCGTGTCCCAAATCATGGCAGCAGTATCGATAGGCGCGATCGCGGTACTTCCAGGCTTCACGCCAAAAAATTGACGTCAGCCCGACAATTAAAGACGGTTCCGCAGACAATGGAATTTTGAGGGCGCGAGCCAGGTGTTGCGTCCAGGCGCCTGGGCTGCGAAGCTCGATGGCGTGGCGATCCGCGCGGTAATGATACAGTCCGTCGCCGAGGCCCTGGAAATCCAGCAGCGCGACGTAGGTTTCGGTAGGGTGAAGATTTCCCGACGAAGGATTCACGCGCAGGCTATAGCGATTCCCGGTCTGCGACACTTTCTTCCAGGCGCTGATCGCCATGGAGTGCCAGAGCAAACGACTGAGCCATATCCGGTCCAAAGGAATTGATTCCCCGTTTTCGACCGCGTACCCACCGGCTAGACTCGCAGGCTCCGCGAGAGCCGAGATCACGGCGAATGTTCCAGTCTTCGGGAAGCCAGGTTCAGGCGGAAGCTCAATGTTGGGGGCGCCTTCATAGGTACGGAATGGGTCGGGCTGATTCTTCCAATCCAGAAAATGCGCGTTCGCGCGAACAGAATGAAAAGTGTGCTTAGTGGCTTGATGATAGGTGAAAAGACGTTCGGTTTCTAGGTTGTAGGCGCCACATCGGGGATCCTCCAAATCGCGGGAGAGGAAGCGCGTCATCCCGTTATCCGCTCGAAGTTCCCGATGCGGTTCAAATTATTTCCGGCATCGAAAGATTGACGCGCATGGATTCCACAGGAGGATTTACCCGCGGCGGTGGCCGGCGGATTTCACAAAATCCCTTCCAGAAAGGTGCGGAGGTTCCTCGACCGGGACGGATGGCGCAGCTTGCGCAAGGCTTTGGCTTCGATTTGACGGATACGTTCTCGTGTAACGGCAAAGGAGTGTCCAACTTCCTCGAGGGTATGTTCGGAACCATCCTCCAGGCCGAAGCGCATCTTAATCACTTTTTCCTCGCGGGGTGTCAGCGTCTTCAACAATGATTCAGTCTGTTCCTGCAAGCTGATGTTGATGGCGGCGTCAGAAGGCGACACCGAGGACTTGTCCTCGATAAATTCCCCCAAGTGTGAATCTTCTTCTTCGCCGATGGGTGTCTCGAGCGAAATGGGCTGCTGCGCAATCTGCTTGGTCTTGCGCACCTTGTCGATCGGAACGTCCAGGCGTGAGGCTATCTCCTCGGTGCTTGGCTCGCGGCCGAGCTCCTGCACGAGCTGGCGGCTGGTTCGAACCTGCTTATTGATGGTCTCGATCATGTGCACGGGGACACGGATCGTGCGGGCCTGATCAGCGATGGCGCGGGTTACAGCCTGACGAATCCACCACGTCGCATAGGTTGAAAACTTGTAGCCGCGGCGCCATTCGAATTTATCCGCGCCTTTCATCAAGCCGATATTGCCTTCTTGAATCAGGTCCAGAAATTGCAGCCCGCGATTTGTATACTTCTTGGCGATGGAAACGACCAGGCGCAAGTTCGCCTCGACCATTTCTTTCTTGGCATGGTCGGCATCAGACTCTCCGCGGAGAATTATCTGGAGCATGCGCTTCAGGTCGGTCAGCCCGGTTTCACTGGAGACTTCAATTTCATGAAGCTCCGCGCGCCGCGCACGCAATTCCTTGCGGGCCTCGGCAGCATTGTCCCCTTTGGAAGCCTCGACTCGCCGTTCGAGCTTCCCTATTTCGCGCTCCAGGGACTGCAATCGCTCCACGATATGGCGAATCTTGTCGATCAGCCGTTTTCTTTCGAGCGGGTGGAAATCGATCGATCGAACAAGGTGCGACATTTGTACTCGCGTCCTGGCCAGCCGGTTCTTGTGCCGCAAGTGGACGCGTCTTGATGCCTTAGGCGTTTTCTCTAATTGCGCCGCTTGCTTGAGCCCCAAGGCATAAAGGTGCTCGATTTTCCCAATGGTCCGCAGGATCTCGCGCGTCTTGCTTTCGGTTTCCTCTTCGGTCAGCTCTTCCTGGTCAAATTGAACGATTTTCTTGATCGATAGAGTGCCGTTTCGAAGGTCCTCGGCAACCGAAATCAATTCCTTAAGAACGATTGGCGACCGGGAGATCGTCTTGAGCACCATCAGATGGCCGCGCTCCATGCGCTTGGCAATAGCCACTTCATCCTGGCGCTTCAGCAGCGGAACCGAACCCATCTCGCGCAGATAGATTCGAACTGGATCGTTGTTCTTGTCGAGCAACCCTGGGGTAAGGTCGAGTTCACTCTCTTCCACCACCGGAACTCTGTCGGCCCATTCCACCAACGGGGCTTCCGGGGCATTGGGGTCAGGGGCAGCATGAGCAGCCCTTGCGGCAGCCAAGTCTTCGTAGATGGTGATTCCCAAGCGTTCGAAAGTGGACAGCAGATCGTCAATCTCCTCCGACGAGTGCGCGTCATCAGGCAATACCTGTTCTATCTCCTCCGAGAGCAGGTATCCGCGCTCCTTGCCCAGAGTGATTAGATTGCGGACTTGGTCGCGCATTTCTTGGGTTGTCAGTGACAAGAAACTCTCCCCATGCAAAGCAACTTTTTAATTTGACGCCAAGCCCACCCGTGCGCACTGTTCGCAAGCGCGATCGAGCGAACCCCAATTCACAACTAGATAGCAAGTCGATTGATAACTCTCGGCGACGTACCCCTGATACAAGATGTGTATTTTCAATACATTACACCGTCAACAGTAGGTCCTATAAGCCTAGTAGTATGGCTCCCCCAATACTAAGGCTCATAGAGTTCGACTACGCCGATACAAAAGGGTTAGCTGGCACCCTCCTAGAACACACATCGGCCGATTACCGTTTTAACTTACGATTAACATTATCTCATATATTTGAGTTTTACGCACAAAGAACCGCGATAGCGTCTAGGTTAAGATACTACCTGGGAAAGGACCGTGGCTGACCCTACGCGGCGGATGCCGGAGCCGTCCCGGTAGATCTGATCGCGCAGGCACCGAACAACAAAGCAGAAACAAATTTGGACCCTATTTTATGATCAGAGGAGCCCATGAAAGAGCGAAGCGCGCCGCGAAATCGAGCTGTGAGCAAGAATTCTAACAAGAAGGTCCGCTACGCCGTCGTAGGCTTAGGATGGATTTCCCAGGAGGCGGTACTGCCGGCATTTTCCCATGCCAAAACCAATTCCGAATTGCGTGCATTGGTGACCCAGGATCCGGTGAAAGCAAGGCATCTTAGCAAGAAATATAACGTTCCCTTCACCCACAGCTACCAGGAATACGACCAGCTCCTTAAGAGCGGTGAGATCGACGCCGTTTACATCGCTCTGCCAAATTCGATGCACCACGCATACGCGGTTGCCGCGGCGAAGGCCGGCATTCACGTACTTTGCGAAAAACCAATGGCATTGGACGAAGCGGAATGCCAGGGCATGATCGCGGCAGCCAAAGAAAATAATGTAAAGCTGATGATCGCTTATCGCCTCCATTTCGAAAGGACTAATTTGGAGGCGGTCGAAGCCATCCGCTCAGGAAAGATTGGCCGCCCACGACTTTTCAGTTCCATATTCACGCAGCAGATGGCTGTCGCAAACACCCGACTGAGCAGCCGTCTGGGTGGAGGCCCGCTCTGGGACATCGGCATCTATTGCATTAACGCGGCTAGATATCTATTTCAGTGTGAGCCTGAACAGGTTTATGCGCTCGCGGCTACCAGCGCCGATAAACGCTTTAGCGAAGTCGAAGAGAGCGTGATGGCGATTCTTAGTTTTCCCGGCGCACGCCTGGCGACGTTTTGCTACAGCTTTGGAGCTTCGGATGTTTCCGAGTATCAGGTCGTGGGCACCAAAGGGAATCTAAGAGCGGATCCGGCCTTCGATTTCGCCCGCAGCCTCAAATTGAAGGTGACTATAAACGGGAAGACGCGTGAACGCGCATTTCCGACATCGGATCAGTTCGCCCCCGAACTTCTATATTTCTCGGATTGCATTTTGAATGATCGGAATCCTCAACCCTCCGGGAAAGAAGGCCTCGCGGACGTTCGGATTATCCGGGCGATCTATGATTCAATAGCCATGAAGAAACCTGTATTTATCGAGGCCGTAGACATCGATGCGAGGCCGGGCATTGAACAAGTAATCCATCGTCCAGCGGCTCCTAAAGTGAAGATGATCCACGCGAAATCTCCGCTCTCCTGAAATTACTTTCACTGCTGCGATCATAATGCCGGCAATGGCCTTCCGGTCTTGCCGCTCGGAAGTTCCAATCAATGGGAGATGGTCTCCAGAGCGAGGCCTCGCGTCCGCGGCCCAAAAATGCCGATGGAAAGGACCACCACAAGCATGGAAGCCGCGATGAAGGCGAAAACTCCCGCCACACCAAAGTCTCGCAAGAAGAAGCCGATCATAAAGCTGGTGAAGATCGCGCTTAAGCGGCTCCACGAATATACAAAGCCGACCGCTTGGGCTCGGACTGGCGTCGGAAATAGTTCCGCCTGGTAGGTATGGAAGGCCATGGACATCCAATTGTTGGAGCAGGTCAATAGCACTCCGAATAGGATCAGCCAGGAGGGATCAATCTGGCGAGAAAAAAACACGCCAAATACAGCGATACAGATTGCGCTGGAAACGATTTGCCATTTGCGCTCAAACCGATCGGCGATGCCCAACGCCAGTAGTGGACCGAAAGGCGCGGAGATCGCAATAATAAACGAGTATTGCAAACTTGAAGTGATGGCAATGCCTTTGGCTATCAGTAAGGTCGGCACCCAGGAAGCAAATCCGTAGTAGCCGATGGTTTGGAATATATGAAACACCATGAGCATGAGGGTGCGTGCGCCATAGGGCGGCTGAAAGATTTGAAGAAAATTGCCGCGATACTCGACGACAACAGTTTCTAGTTTCGGCGGTGGAAGCGGAATGCCCAGATCTTTTGTAACTCGCGCCTCCATCATGCTGGTGACCCGCTCTGCTTCTGATAGCTTGCCCCGAGCAATCAGCCACCGCGGACTTTCCGGGATGCGTTGCCGAATGAACCAAACAAATACAGCACAGATAGACCCGATCAGCACAACCCATCGCCATCCATCGATGCCCCACGGCTTTAGCGGCACCAGGAGCCAAGAGATGAAGGCCACCGCGGGCACCGCGGTGAACTGGATGACTTCATTGATGGCAAAAGCGCGGCCCCGGAGTTGCTTGGGCATGAGCTCCGCGATGTAAGTATCGATGGTGACCAGTTCCACGCCAATTCCAATTCCGGCAATCATGCGCCAGAACACTATGCCCGCAGCGGTGTTTTGAAATGCCATAACAAACGTCGCGCAGGCATACCACAGCAGCGAGCAAGTGAAAATCATCCGCCGTCCGAACTTATCCGCCGTAAATCCAAATACAAGCGTCCCTAGAAAAAGCCCGGCAAAAGTTGCGGCCACAAAGCCGGCCAGCCCGCTGAAGCCGAAAAAGGATGCCGACGCGCTTGAGAACAGTCCGCTGCGCACCAGGCCAGGGCCGATGTAGGCGGTGAAAAAAAGATCGTAGAATTCGAAACAGCCACCGAGGGAAAGAAGCAATACGAGGCCCCAAATGTACGGCGACGCTGGAAGCCTGTCAAGTCGCGCGCTGATTGCGGCGGCCTCCTGGCCAATCGATACCTTTCCTGCCGTCATGATCGCCTCTCCGTGCCCTGCCAGACAGGGAACCCTATTGCACCTATTCGTGGTGGATTCAAGGCATCGTGTTTCAGAATATTCCCTGCTGGCCCTGTACCAGCGTTCCTGGCGGCATGACCAGATTTAGCCTGTAAAGATCGTCTGACTTTAACTCAGGCAACTCCTGCACAGCATCCAGAAAACACCGCGACTCCTGCGCAGGGAGAAACTCTTCGGTAAGGGCATGGAACTTACGGTGATAGTCTTCGCGTCTAAATGGCTTCGCCCCCAAGGGATGAGCGTTAGCCACCATAATTTCATCGGCAACGCGCGTGCCATTTCGAAGAAAGATTTCGACTCTGCCCCCGAACGCCTTTTCCGCTGGATTTTCGGAATGATAGCGGCGCGTCCATTCGGGATCTTCACGAGTCTCGATGCTGTGCCAGAGACGCAATGTGCTTGGACGGCCGGCGCGTTCCGGGGCGTAGCTGCGTACGTGGTGCCAGCGGCCATCTTCGAGAGCGACGGCAAAAATGTACATCATCGAATGGTCCAGCGTTTCCCGGGTCGCCATCGGATCCATCTTCTGAGGATCGTTCGCGCCAGTGCCGATCACCTGGTGAGTATGGTGACTGGTGTGGATCAGAATTTTTTCGACTTGCGACAGGTCGGCAATTTGAGTGCGCATGCGGAACGCCAGATCAATCAACGCCTGCGCTTGATACTCAGCGCTGTGCTCCTTGGTGAAAGTGTCCAGGATCGCCCGCTTGGGCTCGCCCGGCCCCGGCAATGGAACCAAGTAATTCGTTTCCCGTCCATCCAGCATCGAAGCGATTACGCTGTCTTCGCCTTCGTAGATCGGGCTGGGAGAATTCTCGCCGCGCATGGCCCGGTCGACGGCTTCGATGGCAAGCTTTCCTGCGTGCGCTGGAGCAAATGCTTTCCAACTGCTGATCTCACCCTTGCGTGACTGGCGCGTAGTGAAGCTGACATGCACGGCCTGTTGAATCGCCTGGTAGATCGTTTCCGCCGGAAGGTTGAGGAGCGCTCCTATCCCCGCAGCCTGGGCCGGGCAAAGATGCGCGATATGATCGATGTGGTGAGCGTGAAGGCAGATCGAGCGAATCAGATTCACATGAATTTCGTAGGCGGCGGCAATCCCGCGAATAAGGTCCCTTCCCGATTTTTGCATGGTTTGCGCTACAGCGAGTATCGGCGAGATGTTGTCGCCGGGATGCCCGAAATCGGCGGCCAGAAACGTGTCGTGCATATCAAGCTCGCGGACGGCTGTGCCATTTGCCCAGGCGGCCCACTCCGGCGAAACATTCTGCTCCAGCGTCAGTCCGAACAACGCAGCGCCGCTTTTGCGCAAATGGCCCAGCGCCATGGCGCGCGCCGAGACCACCGGGCCGCGGTTGATCGCGGCAATCGCGCCCCCTGCATTATCGATGATGCGGTTCGCTACCATGTCCGCCACGTCCTGCTCGATGTCAGCAGGATCGGCGGCAACCGCGGCGATCTTCCAGGCCAACTGTTTGTCCCGTGGAAGACGCGCAGCCGAAGGGTAGACCTTCACTTCATTCCATTGCATACGGCTCCTTGGACGGACCAGACTAGCAGCAACAACCTTGACTGAACAGGAGAGAGTGAAACGGGGCTTATACTTTCTTGGCCGAATATTTTCGCTCCAAATCGTCGAACAACGGCTTCTGCACGAGGCGCTGCCGCTCGGCAAAGGTCGCCACGCCCGCGCTGCTTTCATCAAGGCGCCCGCGTGTTTTCAACTCAGCCAGCGCCGTTTGCATGCCCGCAATCGCGCCCTGCAAAGCGGCGTTGGCATAAAGCACCAGGCCGAAACCTAATACCGCCAGTTCCGCCGCGTCTAAAATAGGCGTCCTCCCGCCAAGCACAATATTTATGACCTGCGGCACTCGGAGAAGAGACGGGATCCGCCGCACCTCATCGACATTCTCGGGCGCTTCGACAAAGGTCACATCCGCGCCGGCGTCAATCAACGCGGCCGCGCGGTCAATCGCGGCCTGGAAACCGTGCCCGGCGCGAGCATCGGTGCGCGCGATGATCAGGAAATCATTGTTCCGCCGGGCATCGACGGCAGCTCTGACTTTCTCCACCATCTCGGCTGTGGTGATCACCTGCTTGCCGCTGAAGTGTCCGCAGCGTTTTGGAAACACCTGGTCCTCGATTTGAATGGCATCCGCGCCTGCGCGTTCCAATACGCGGACAGCGTGTCGAACATTGAGCGGGTTGCCAAACCCCGTGTCTGCATCGACGATGATGGGAAGCTCCACAGCATCGCGAATTGCAGAAGTGTGTTGCGCGAGTTCGGGGAGGCTGATGAAGCCGAGATCCGGCAACCCTAAAAATGTGTTGGTCACACCCGCGCCCGTCAAGTAAACAGCCTCAAAACCCAGGCTGGCGATGATGCGCGCGGTTAGCGCATTGGGCGCACCGGAAACCAGCAGACCGCGCCGCTGCTCCAATTTATTCCGGAGAATTTTGCCGTAACCATCCACGTGGCACCTCGATTTCTCTTAACCAGCCCTGACTAAGTTGATCACTTCTCCCAGAGTTTGCTTTTTGAGGGAGCCGGCACAGCATCGAGCATTGCGCCCTTAAAATCACCTGATTCTATTGAAAAAATGCGGTTGATCGTAGATTTATTTGGGGTGGGGATCCAATGTCTCGCCGATCCGCACAGCGCCCAAAAGTAGACAACGTTTTTCGGATGAATGTTAAGATGTGCCGGGTGACGATCCAGGGCTGCTTTTGGGCGAAATCAGTTTTCAACCCGTCATCTGCATCCACGACTGGAAAGGAAATTTTTATGCGACGCAGAGGAAAGCTGGAAACAATATGGCCCAACAGAGATGCTAACATAACCAGACGAACGCTATTGCGAAACGCCGGATGGGTCATGGCGGGTGCGGCTCTGGCGCCACGCGTATTGGCTGCGGCAGACATTGTTAGCCCCGTGATGTCCAAGCTCAGCGGCTACATGAGCGAAGCGCGCAATCGCGCACTGCCAGATGAGGTAGTCGAGAAGGCCAAACACCATATCCTTGACACCTTTGCCGCCATGATTTCGGGATCCGAGCTGCCCCCGGGACGCGCCGCGGTCAATTTCGCGCGCGCAAACGGCGGCGACAAAACCGCGACGGTCGTGGGTTCAAACATACTTTGTGGCGCGCTGGAGGCGGCATTGGCCAACGGAGTGCTCGCCCACTCGGACGAGACAGACGATTCGCATGCAATGTCACATTGCCATCCCGGCTGCGCGATTGTGCCCGCGGCGCTCGCGGCTGGCGAGAAATTCGGATTGGACGGCTCGCAATTCCTGCGCGCCGTGACGCTTGGCTACGACGTTGGGCCGCGCGTAACGATGACCCTGGGCGGTCAGGCCGTACAGTTCAAATATCACAGGAGCAGCCACACCATCGCCGGAACTTTTGGAGCCGCGGCCGCCGCCGGATGCGCGGCCAATCTGAACCCGCAGCAGATGCGCTGGCTGCTGGATTACACTGCACAGGAAGCTTCCGGACTCGCCTCTTGGCAGCGCGATACCGACCACATGGAAAAGGGGTTCGTCTTCGCCGGAATGCCCGCGCGCAACGGGGTCACCGCTGCAATACTGGTGCAGTCGGGTTGGACTGGCGTTGATGACGTGCTCTCTGGGCCCGACAATTTCTTGCTGGCCTTCGCGCCGGAGGCCGATCCGGCGGGCCTGGTTGATAAACTGGGCGAACGGTATGAGATCACGCGGACGAACGTTAAAAAGTGGACGGTGGGATCGCCCATTCAGGCGGCGCTCGATGCGCTGGAAAACGTAATGAAGAAACACCCGATTGATCCGGAACAGGTGCGGAACATCATTGTGCGAATCGCTCCCACCGAAGGCTCCATCGTGAACAATCGCAACATCCCCGACATTTGCCTCCAGCATTTACTTGCGGTGATGCTAGTCGACAAAACAGTGTCGTTCCGTTCGGCTCACGACAAAGCGCGCATGCAAGACCCGGCGATACTTCGCCAGCGCGCAAAGGTGGAGTTCATCGGCGATGATGAACTTCAGAGGGAGCTCCCTCGGCGGGAAGCCATCGTCGAGGTCACGCTTGTAGATGGAACGCATTTTAGCGAGCGTGTGTATGATGTGCGTGGCACGGCTGAAAATCCGATGCCGCGTCAGGAGATTGTCGCGAAGGCGCGTGATTTGGTGGCTCCGGTGCTGGGTCCAGCGGCCTGCGACAAACTGATTGAAAGTATTCTGACCATCGAAACCCTGAAGGATATTCGTGAGCTGCGGCCGTTGCTTCAGCGAAGCTAATGTCCGAGCCGCGAGATTCTGCACGCTCCGGACAGAGTAATGCGATGAAGCCAATATTGAAGAAACGCAAGTACATGCCGAAAGCGCAAGGCACCCTGGCGGGGCTTCGCGTGCTCGATTTGTCGCGCCTGTTTGCCGGCAATGTGCTGACGCAGATCCTCGGAGACTTCGGCGCCGAGGTGATCAAGGTCGAACCACCGGCGGGCGACGCCTTGCGCGCCTGGCGCACCAGCGGCGTGTCTACGCATTGGAAAATCTACGCACGAAACAAAAAAAGTTTATGCCTGGAGCTTCACAAGCCCGAAGCGCGGGAGTTGCTGCTTCGCTTCATTCCCTCTGCTCAACTTTTTGTTGAGAGCTTCCGGCCCGGAACACTCGAGAAGATGGAACTGGCGCCGGAATTACTTCTGGAACGCAATCCGAAGCTGGTCATCATCCGCATTTCGGGATGGGGGCAGACCGGTCCTTACCGGCGGCGTCCCGCCTTCGGCACCCTCATTGAAGCCATGTCAGGGTTCGCATCGATGAATGGGTTTGCCGATCGCGAACCCGTGCTGCCTCCGATGTATCTGGCCGACGGCGTCGCCGGATTGTATGGCGCTGCGGCCGCAATGATCGCGCTGCGTGAAGTTGAAAAAAAAGGCGGAGGCGGGCAAGTAATCGATCTACCTCTGTTCGATCCGCTGTTCGCTATTCTGGGGCCACAGGCTGCAAACTACCGCCTGACCGGGAAGGTGAAGCAGCGTACGGGAAGCCGCTCGAGTAATTCCGCGCCCCGCAATGTCTACAGGTGTAAAGATGGCGGATATGTGGCGCTCTCAGCATCCACGGAAAAAATGGCTCAGCGATTGTTCCAAGCGATCGGCCGATTGGATCTGGCGGACAATCCCCGCTTCAGTACCAACGCCGGCCGCATGAAACATGCCGGGGAGCTTGATGCCCTGATCGGCGCGTTCATTGCCCAACGGACCCAGGCGGAAAACGTGACTTTCTTTGAACAGGCCGAAGTCACCATCGGTCCGGTCTACGACATCTCGCAGATCGTCGAGGATCCCAACGTGATCGAGCGTGAAGTGGTTGCCGACTATCCCGATTCCGACATGGAATCTTTACCGATGCATAATGCGGCAGCGCGATTCATGGGAACTCCGGCATCCATTCGCACGCCTGCGCCGCTGCTGGGTGAGCACAACCGCGAGCTTCTAAGAGAAATCGGCGTAGATGACACAGCATACGGAGGACTGCTCGCCTCGGGCGTTGTGGTCGAGGGCAACGTTGCTGTGCAAGCGGTTGAGGAATGAACCAAGTTCCGTTTCCCTGGGGAGCCACATGATTCGTTCACTGCTCTACGTGCCAGCGAGTTCCTCGCGCTTCATCGCTAAAGCGCACGAGCGTGGCGCTGACGCCATTATCCTCGACCTGGAAGATTCGGTTGCCCCCGGCGAGAAGGAAAAGGCGCGCGCCGGGCTTGCTGAAGCGGTCCCCTCGGTATCGCGTAACGGCGCCAAGGTGTTTGTGCGCATCAACTCAGAGAAACACATGATCTTTGACGACGCAGAGGCTGCCTGCCGCGCGGGCGCATTCGGGCTGTTCGTCACCAAGGCGAGCCAGGCAAGCGAACTCAAGCGCCTGGCGAGGCATCTCGACAAAGTTGAAAAGAAAATGAAGCGCCGGCAATACACCGTGTTCGTTCCCATGATTGAAAGTCCCGAAGCTGTGCTCGATGCGCGTGCCCTTGCCACTGCAACCCCTAGGGTGTTCGGTCTAATCACAGGATCGGAAGACTTGGCCACCGCGATGGGCGCCGAACCCTGGCCCGAAGTGCTGCGCTTCCCGAAGTTGATGGTGCACTTTGCGGCGAAGGCCTCCGGCGTGCTGTCTTTTGGGTTCCTGCTATCCCAAGCGGAGTTCCGCGACACCGCGGCCATTACGCGCGCGGCCCGGGAGGCGCGTTCCTTCGGATTCGACGGTGGCACATGCGTGCATCCGAGCGCTGTCCCAATCCTGAACGAGGCTTTCTCACCTTCAGTCGCGGAGACGGATCGTGCCATGCGCATGATCGTCGCCTATGAAGGATCGTTGGCGGCGGGCAAAGGGGCATGTGTTTTCGAAGGCAAGATGATCGATGTTGCCATGGTTACGCGCGCCCGCGCACTGCTCGCCAAGAAGACCGATGAAAAATAGCGATCAGATTGGCATCGACAAACCGGCCCCTCGGAGCCGCTTCACCTTGTCTGGCGCCACGGGGTCGCTGATGAATTGCCGGCTCGGAATTATTCCCTTACCTGTCTACCTGGTTCTGTTCGCGCTGCTGGCCAGCTTCGCTCTCACCGGAAAAATCAATGGTGAGATCAACATGATGATGGCTGTACTGGCGCTGGGCGGTTTCACGTGCGCCGAAATCGGCAAACGCATTCCTTTTCTGCGTAGCGTGGGCGGCGCGGCGCTGGTTACCATTTTCCTTCCGTCTTATCTGGTGGACGCTCACTTTTTACCAGCGCAGTTGGTCCAGACGGTCACCACCTTCACCAATTCAACCAACTTCATCTACTTATTCATCACCGCGGTCGTCGTGGGAAGCATCCTGAGCATGGACCGCAAGGCCATGATCGAGGGCTTCATCAAGATCGTGGTGCCTCTCGCGGCCGGGTCCATTGTGGCGATCGTCGTGGGGGTCACGGTAGGTTGGCTGGCTGGCCTCGGTGCGCTGCGAAGCCTGTTTTTTGTGGTCATTCCCGTCATGGCCGGAGGAGTGGGCGAGGGAGCGATTCCGCTTTCAGCCGGATATTCGGAAATCCTCGGGCAGAACCAGGGGCAGGTGCTCGCGCAACTTTTGCCGCTGGTTTTCTTTGGCAACCTTACTGCCATCCTGATCTCGGGATTTTTGAATAGCCTCGGCAAGCGCTATCCACATCTGACAGGCAATGGCCGGCTTCAGCCTGGAACCGTTGATGAAGATAAAGGGACCGCCAAACAGCACGACATTTCCGTCCACTCAAACGTTACTGCCATCGATGTCGGCACGGTCGCAGCCGGTGGGATCACCGCGATTACGGTGTACCTGACCGGCGTGCTGATTCACTCCCTCACAGGACTGCCCGCGCCGGTCGGCATGCTGTTCATCGCAGTTCTTCTCAAGTTAATGAGTGCCGTGCCTTCCGCGCTGGAGGAGGGTACCCGGGTCGTGTTCCGGTTCTTTGTCACCGCCGTGACGTATCCGCTCCTATTCGCCACGGCTGTCGCACTGACGCCGTGGCATGAATTGGTCGCCGCGTTTCATCCGGCAAACCTGATCACCATCGTCGCAACGGTTTCTTCTCTGACCGCGACGGGCTACTTCGTCGGACGCTGGATCGGGATGTATCCGGTCGATGCGGCTATCGTGAACGCCACGCACAGCGGTCTTGGCGGAACCGGCGACGTCATGATCCTGACCGCTGCCGAGCGCATGGAGCTTATGCCTTTCGCACAAGTCGCCACGCGCATCGGCGGCGCAATCACGGTTACGCTGGCATTGATAGCGCTCTCGCGGATCGGATTACGGTGACCTATGGGCACCCTCTGGATGCCCGCCGGTCAGGGCTGCACGTCGTAAACTTGCACCGCCATTTTGGCGTCCGGCTTGCCCTTGCCTGACACAGCGACGTAGAGCCGATTCAATTGCGGCACCAGAAGCGAGGTTTTGGCGCGATACCCCGTCGGGACATCCGTTACCCTGGTGTAGTGGTCGGCGTCGCGTTGCTCAAGAATCGACAGTGTCTCGGTTCCAGTCACATAAATACGTTTACGTGGAACATCGAACCACATGTCGTCATTCATGTTCGCGCAGTCGAGCGACGTAACGACTTTTCCGGAATCGATGTCGTACACGAAAAATTTTGCCGGCTTGCGCGTGGCGATAAACAGACGGCGATTCGGCTCATCGAGGACCAGCGAGTTGGGGACTTCGGCGTTCGGAATGGGCCACTGGGAAATAAGCTTTCGCGTCTTCAAGTCAACCACTCCAACCTCCTTTGTGGTTGACAGATTGACATAGAGCTTTTTCCCATCGCGGTCGACGGCCATGGCCTCGGAATGGTCTCCAGGAAGCGTAATGGTCCCGACGAGCTTGAACTTTTGGGGGTCAATAATGTTGATCAGGTGCGTTTTTCCTCCGGTTTCGCTGCCCCCGCTTTCGACGTAGTAGTTTTTATCGACCGGATTGAAAATAGCGCCGTCGACGCCGTTTGGAAGCTTGATTGTGTCGATGATCTTGTAATCCGCTCCATTGACTAGTTCCACCGCCCCGTTTTTGTCATCGCCGTCGGTTATGATGAGCCTGTTGGTAGCGGACACGAACAGTATCGCGTGCGGCGCCGCAAAGCCGGTGATGCTGTGAAGCCGCTTGCCGTCCAGGTCAAAAACCTCGACCGTCTGATGGTCCTCGGCCGTAAGGAACAGCCGCTTCCCTTTGAGGTCTATTCCGAAATGGTCGAAGTCACCGGTGAATCCCGGCAGAGGCGTAGTGGCCACCAGCTTGAGGAATTGCTTGTCCTGGGCGCTAACCTTCATGGTAAGCGCAATAAACAACAACAGACCGATAGTCTGTATTTTTTTCACTTTACATCCTCCCGTTAAGGAACAATCTATAGTTTTTGCTTTGCCGTTGTATGGAAATTGTCGAGCATTCCGGCCACACCATTTCGCATCCATCCGGCGGATACTATTTACACCAGACTGCGACGGCTGTCACTGAACCTTTTTTTGGTAAACATTGGAATTCAAAAGAGGCAGAACAGTATCATCTCGGAGGAGAAATAAGATGCGCCGATTGGCGATAGCAATCCTGTTTTCGGCCGGTTGGATGTTCCTGGCAGGGGAGGCGTGCGCGCAGTCCTTCCAAGTAACGGAAACCTCCATCGACGACATTCACAAGGCGATGCGCGCGGGAACACTCACCTGCCACGATCTGGTCCAGCAATACCTTAATCGAATTCAAGCCTACGACCAGCAAGGCCCGAAGCTCAATGCGATGCTGTATGTGAATCCCCGAGCATTGCAGCAAGCCGATGCCATGGACCAGGAGTTCAAGCGCACCGGTAAGATGAAACCACTCGGGTGCATTCCAATCGTATTGAAAGACAACTACGACACCGCGGACATGCCAACCACCGCCGGATCGATCTTGCTGAAGGACGCGCAGCCGGAGAAGGATGCCTTTGTCGTCACTCGATTGAGAGAAAACGGCGCGCTTATCTTGGGCAAGGCAAACCTACAGGAATTTGCGTTAGGCGGGATCACGGTGAGTTCCCTGGGCGGACAGACTAAGAATCCCTATGACCTCGCAAGGACTCCCGGGGGCTCCTCGGGCGGCACTGGCGCCGCTGTGGCCGCGAACTTTGCAGCTGCGGGCACCGGGTCCGACACGGGTGGCTCGATACGCTCTCCCTCTTCCGCCAATAGCGTGGTGGGCATTCGGCCCACCGCCGGATTAATTAGCCGTGATGGAATTGTGCCCATCTCCATTACTCAGGATACCGTTGGTCCCCTTACACGCACTGTGGCCGATGGTGCAACCATGCTCGACGCGATGGCCGGGTACGATCCGAATGACCCGGTTACGGGCTTAAGTACCGGGCACATTCCGCAAACCTACACGGCATACCTCAAGAACGGATTGAAGGGCGCGCGAATTGGCGTCCTCAAGACATTGTTCGGCAGCGGGCCGGACTTCGAAGAAGTGAATCGAGTCATGGCCAAGGCAATCGACGCGCTCAAGGAGCAGGGGGCGGAGGTCGTAACAGTTGAAGATGCCGCTCTGGATACTAATGACCTGCTGGCAAAAGTGAACGTAGAAGATTTTGAGCTAAAACCGGATCTCAATCATTATTTGGAGGGGCACGGCTCACGCGTCCCCGTACATTCGCTTGCCGAAATCATTGCTTCGGGCAAGTATGACAAGCCAACTCTGGAAAAGCGTATGGCGCTGGCCCAGAGCCATGAGGATAGCTTCAATGATCCCGAGTACAATAGGCGTCGCGTCAAAATGGATGCCTTGAAAATCGAAGTGGCCAGCCTGATGGCTCAAAACCATCTGGACGCGTTGGTTTATCCGTATCAAAAACTCCTGGTGGTCCCGATTGGCGAGACGTTTCAGCCGGAACGCAACGGCATCCTGGCGTCGGTGACAGGATTCCCGGCCATCGTCGTCCCTGCTGGGTTTTCCGCACCGACGGCCAATGCACCCATCGGAGTGCCGGTGGGAATCGAATTTCTTGGACGGCCTTGGGAAGAACCGGAATTGCTGATGCTCGCCTACGGCTTCGAGCAGGCAACCCACGCTCGCAAACCGCCCGCATCAACTTCTGCCGGCCCCGGCAACAGTAAGTAGGGACCAAACGCGTTCCAGCAAGTTTGATCACATGATTATTGGATCTATGGGTCAACGACTAAGATAGTCCAAGGATATGGATTGCCACGCCCCATTTGCCGCCAGTTTGCTTATCAATTCGCACGACCACACCTGCGACGGCGTGGTTCATCGGACTACCCGGTTGGAAATCGGTCGTCACATAGACGTTCATGCCCAGGGTGTAATGACCTGCCGGGGTGGAAAAATACAAGCCGTTCTGTGAAACATCGAAGGTAGTGCAATATTCCGGAGGCAAGCTCGGATCGAAGGGACGAATCCTCACGACCTGCGATAGTTCAACTCGTGGCTGGCGGCGTCGCTCTTTGAACTCGGCAGTCATAGCAAAATCATTATCACAGGCTTGCCTGAAGTAAAAGCCGAATTCTTGACCTAATCTCGAAAGTGGCCTTAGGTAAAAATGCCAGATCCCACCTATGCATAGTCGAACAACGACATAAACCCGTAGTCCATATGGAGTTGCTGGTGGCAGTGGAATAGCGTCAACCCCGGATTGCCGGCCACGAAGTCCACTTCCGCTTCCTGGTATCCTCCAACCATAAGCACGTCTTTGAAGATTCCGGCCGTGGGTTTCCCGGCCAAGTTAGTTAACTCAAAACTATGCCGGTGAAGATGGATTGGGTGAATGTCATCGCTGGCGTTGCGCATGCGGATGCGATAGCGCTTCCCTTCTTTCAGATGATACGAAGCCGGAACCATCGCGGTGTTTGGAAAAGACACTCCGTTGATGCTCCATTGATTGAAGCCTTCTTCCGCGGCATTCTTTTTTTCAAAAATCATCTGGAAAGTTTCATCGGGAGCCTGAGCAATCGCTCCAGGTTTCGCAAAGTGGGCATAGCTCCAGCGGAACGGCGGAGGCGCAACCCATTGTGCTTTGCCGGTTCTGCCCGCGTACTCAACCACGATACCCATGCCATGCCGGCGATCATCATCGGCGAGATCACCCATCGTCCAGATACCCGGATGATTCATTTCGACGATGGCGGAAATGCGCTCGCCTGTGCCCAGCCAGAGCACCGGCACTAGAGATGGATTGGGCACTGGATTTCCGTCCATTGCAACGACGCGGAAGGAGTGGCCCGGCAGTGCCAGACTGCGGATCTCGGTGGCGCTGCAATTCAAGACATGAAACAGGACTCGTTCCCCCTGTTTTACGCGGATGGGATCGCCGTGGCCTCGCATCCGCCCATTGATCGTGAAAGAACCGTATCCCACTTCGTACCCATGCGGGATGCCCTTGGCGAGCGAAGCCTTCATCGCGGATTCACCCTGATCTTCGAGAGTTTTCACGCGCGTCGCCGGGGACATGAAGTCCATCGCCATGTCGCCACCGCGGCTGAAGGTCGGCTCAAACTCCTTTAGGACTAGAAATATTTCGCGGTCGTATCGCCCCGGTTCGTGCTTCGGCTCGATGTAGACAGGCCCAACCAATCCGCTGTACATTCCTGCGGACAAATTTGCTCCGGCGCGGACGTGGGTATGATAAAAACGCAAGCCGGCAGGTTGTGGCGTAAACACGATGCGCCGCTTCCCCTGAGCAGGGATAAAGGGCGTGCCCTCCTCGGCCGCTCCGTCTACCTCGCTAGGAACCGCTTGACCATGCCAATGCACCTGCTCAGGTGTATCGGTCTGGTTGTCGATGTCAATCGTTACCGACTGTCCTTCCTTGAACCGAAGCAAAGGCCCAGGGAACTGTCCGTTATACGTGGCTAGTGAGACGATTCGATTGGGCGCAAGTTCGACGGGAGAAGTCTTGATCCGCAGCGTGTATAGCGGTGAGCCGAACTCGACGGGTGCGGCGGGCAATTGACTCTGCTTGCCTCGCAGTGCGACCTGCCCAAGGTTGACCTGCGGCGACAAAAGTGCCGCTCCAGCAGTCAAGCCCGCGGCCTTTAGAAACTGGCGTCTCGATTCGTCAGTCTTATTCATGGATCTGCGCTACGCTGGCTGTTTTGCAAACCCTGACCGGCTAAGCTTCGCAATGTCCTCGCTTCGATTCACGTAGACTTTCCCGGCGCGAATCGTCGCCGAGCTTTGAAGCTTCTGCCGCCCGGTGCGCTTCTTTCGCGTGCTGTCAGTAAACGTAAACGACCCTTCACGAACCTCGAGGATGCTTATATCCGCCACCGTACCCGGCCGCAAAGTGCCCAGCTCGACGCCAAAATTGAACATGCGCGTAGGCCCGACAGTGGCGCGTTCAATCACCTGGTCCACGCTTAACCCGAGGAGCAGGAACTTCGAGAGTTCGGTGACCAGATCGTAGACCGGGCCGTTGTAACTCAGGCCTCCCAAATCAGTGCCGAACGTGTCGGGCAGGAAATTCTGTTGCGCGCATTTTTCCGCTACCTCCAGGCTCAGATGCGGCCCGCCGTCTCCCACGTCGAAAAAAACTCCTCGTTGCCGGCATTCGAGCATCTCCGGAATAAGCTTCCCGTTTGCATCGAGCGGTCCATTTGGCCGCGCTGTATAGCAGTGCGTCAGCACATCGCCCTTGCGCAACTGGCGGAGTATCTGCGGCAGAGGAGAATAGGTATCCCCGATGTGCACCATCAAGGGGAGATGAGAAATCTCCGCTGCCTCCAGCGCCCTTTTGAGGACCTCAAGGTCGTTCGCGCCAGCAATCTCTTTTGAAAGCCGGACCTTGATCCCTACGACATCGGGCTTGTTTGCATCGGCGGCCCGCGCCGTCAACTGCGGATTCACCCAATCGAGGTTTGAATAGTTCCCCACCAGGCCCATCAACGTGCCGCGAGCACCAATGTCCACCAGCGCATAGATTCGAGTGGCCGAAGGTTTGATGACGTATTGCCGGAATCCGGCAATTGCAAAGTAACCGGTGGAGCCGGCATCTACCGCCGTGGTCACGCCACGGCCCAGGCAGTACTGATCCGCGTTCAGTCCGGTGGGGCCCACTCCTTCGAATACGTGCACATGCGAATCGATGAGCCCCGGCGTAACGATTTTGCCCTTGGCGGAAATAACACTGCTGGTTCCATCGGCGGGTATATCCGGCGCGAGCTGCAAAATCCTGCCGCTCTTCACCGCCACGTCGAGCGGCGCGTGCAAGTTCTGGCTGGGGTCGATGACCGTGCCGCCCTTGATCAACAAATCGCGGCTCTGGCTTAGTGCCTGGCCCATATCCTGGGGGGAGGAGAGAGGCGAAGCTACCGCGCGGCCAAGACTACTTGAGGCCAGTAGGGGTGACCCGATCAGGAATTGAGAGAACTGGCGGCGTGTCAGCATGAAGCACCTCTTTGATCCATTCGCTCGTTTAAGCCGGAATTTCCGGTCTTAGGTCTATCTTCCGAATGTTGGGTTGAATTGCATGAGTTTAGGCGAGAGCAATTAGTTCAATTTCGACACGCCCTCCGTGCAATCGAGCCACCTCGACCGTGGCGCGGGCGGGCGGGTGAGACGGAAAATAACGGCTGTAGACTTTACCCATCGCCTCAAAGTCGTTCATGTCTTTCAAATATACGGTCGTCTTCACCGTGCGATCGAGCGATGACTCGGCAGCTTCGAGGATGACTTTGAGGTTTTCCATAACACGCTCCGTTTGGCGAGTGATGTCATCTTCGATCACCTGGCCGGTCTGCGGGTCGCGCGCGGTCTGGCCCGCTGCGAAGATGAATCCATTGGCCTTGATCGCCTGTGAGAAAGGTCCGACTGGTTTTGGTGCTCGATTCGTCGCAATCACGCGTATATTGGTTCCCGAGGCAGCCTTATTTTCGGAACTGCCGGCTGCGCTGGGCACGACCACGGTGGCCAACCCGCTCGCAGCGGCGTCGCGCAGAAATGTTCTCCGGTTCATGTAGCTTCCCTCCTAACCGAAACCTCCGGTTTCAAATTCACTTTCCGGCAAGACGTTAGGCCAACCGTCATCTACTGTCAAGATGAGATCGCCAACAAGCGATAAACAACTTGACATTCATACTCATGAAAGTAACATGCTCTATCAGTGATGTCAGGCTAGGAGGTCCTATGATGAATTCAAAGGATCAAAATCGTAGAGGATTTCTGAAGGGCAGTGCGGCTCTGGCCGGTTTGGCCGTGGGAGCTATACCCTTCGCGAATGGCAAGACACTCGCGGCCGAAACGCCGGAGGCAGGCTTTCCCCACGACCTGTCCTACGGCGAGCGTTCCCACTTCGAAACCACGATGCGCACGTTAGCTCTGGGGGGCGTTCGTGACATTACTCCTGGTCTGCCACCGCCAGTTGGCGAGATGGGACAACGACTGACTCCGCTCCAGGATTCTGTGGGAATCATCACGCCAGCTTCTCTCCACTTCATGACCGGCCGCGGTTCGCACCTTCCCGACATTGATCCTCGCGAGCACCGTCTCATGATTCATGGCATGGTGGACCGTCCCCTGGTCTTCACCATGGAGGAATTGAAGCGCCTCCCTTCTGTATCACGAATTTATTTTTTAGAGTGCACCGGAAATAGCGGTCTGTCGCACTATAAGTCCATGATGAAGTCGCTGCAGGTAGCGAATTCTCCTGCCTTGGCCAAGAGCACTTTCGTAATCCAGCAGGTCCATGGAAGAGCCGCTACCAGTGAATGGACGGGGGTCCCCCTGTCCCTGCTGCTCAAGGAAGCCGGCGTGCAAAAGGATGCAAGCTGGCTGGTTGCCGAAGGGGCGGACGCTGGAAAGCATTCGAAGAGCATGCCGCTCGAAAAGGGCATGGACGATGTGCTGGTGGCGTACGCCCAAAATGGCGAGGCGCTGCGTCGCGAAAACGGTTATCCATTGCGGCTGGTCGTTCCCGGTTTCCAAGGGGTCAACAATGTGAAGTACATCAGCAGCATCAAGGTGACGGACAAACCTTATTACCTCAAAGTGGAAACCGCCAACTACACCAATTTAAAGCCAGATGGCAAGGCCAGCTGGTACGAATATCAAGTCGGAGCGAAGTCCCTGATTACCTATCCGTCCGATGCGCACCAGTTGTCGGGTCGCGGTTTGTATGAAATCTCCGGCTTGGCCTGGTCCGGCAGAGGCGCTATCGCCAGAGTGGAAGTAAGCACCGACAGCGGGCGGACCTGGAAGGACGCACATCTTCAACAGCCAGTGTTTCGAAAGGCATTCACGCGATTTCGTCTGCCCTGGAACTGGGACGGAGCAGAGACTCATATCATGTCTCGGTGCACCAATGAATACGGCGACATACAACCGACGATGATAGAGCTCGCCAAACTGTGGGGCGATTCTCGAGAACCTCACATACCGGCCAGTGAGATTGAGAAGTTTTGGGAAACCGCGGCAATCATGGAATTTCTCTCTAATCCAATTCAACCCTGGAAAGTGGGGCAAGACGGGAGTGTCCGAGATGCGCTGTACATCAATTTCAAAATCTAATTTTCTACTTCCGGTGATGGCTCTGTTGGCGTGCAGCGCGGCCATGGCCCAGTCCCGCACTTATAAGGTGGGCAGGCCTCCGACAGAAGCAGAAATGCGCGCCTGGGACAATGTCGTAGGTTCAGACGGGAAGGAACTTCCTCCCGGAAGCGGAACCGCTAAGGAGGGCGCGAAGATTTACGCCGCTAAGTGCTCTTTTTGTCATGGGAAAACCGGGGTAGAGGGCCCTTACCCACGCTTGGTAGGAGGCACGGGCACACTCAACACTCCTAAACCTATAATGACTACTGGGAGTTACTGGCCGTTTGCGACGACGATATGGGACTATATCAACCGCACTATGCCCCGGGATGCGGAAGGAACTCTCACGCCAGATGAGGTCTACTCTTTAACTGCCTACCTGCTCTACCGGAACGACATCATTAAAGAGACCGACGCCTTGGACACCAAGAGTCTGGTGGAGCTGCAAATGCCGAATCGAAATGGATTCTATCCTTCGAAGCCGGAAGCGACGACGAAAAACGGAAACTGGAAGCCCCACTGGAATCAAGCAAAACCAGCGGCGAAATGAAAGAGCCTTCGCTGCTCAAGGGGGCGCCTCTCGCCATTCATTTCTGCAGCATCGGCCGCTAGTGCAGGCCTCGCTTGCCGGTATAAGGTAAGATCAGTTCTGGCGCGCTGCGCTTTCAACTTGAGCCAGCAGGCGGTCCAGCGCCTTCCTATCGAGGAAATTCCCGTTGAGGACTACGCCTGAAATCTTTTGAGTGTTGGAAATGGCCTCGAGCGGATTGGCGTCCAGCAAGACCAGATCCGCCAGTTTGCCTTTTTCCACCGTACCCATCGAATCCAGCTTGCCGAGATAGTCCGCGGCATTTTTGGTCGCGGTTTGCAACGCTTGCATGGGTGTGAGTCCCGCCTTGACGAATTCCGCGAACTCGTCGTGCACGGCAGATCCGAAAAAAGAACCATCCGTGCCAACCAGCATCTTCACTCCGGCGCGCTGCATCGCGCCTGCAAGACGAAGGTGGTATTGAAACATAAGTCTCTGAGCTTCGAGGACATCGGGATTAATTTCTCTGGGATGCGCTGGGTAAGAAAACTCGCGAAGCGCTGGTGAGAAGTATTTCACAACGCGCGGATCGGTGGCCGGGACGCGGTCAACGCTGGCCCTGACCAGGGATGGTGTTACGAATGTGTTGTTCTTGACGAACTTTGCAAATAAGCTTGCGGCCTTTTCCTCGTCGTAGGAATTGACCAGAGCTTTCACGTCCTCAAGGCGCAGTATCCCCCGCATCGCCGGCTTGCCCCCGCCATACAGTTCCTCCTCCTTCTGCATCAGCTCTTTTTCTTTGGAGGAACATCCGAAAAGCACGGCATAGTCGTGTTCCAGACTTTTTTGCCCGGCATCGGAAGCCTCCGCGGCGGAAATCACAATTGGCACATGACCGGCGAAAGGCATGCCCTGTTTTTTTGCCTCTTCCGCGATTCCGTAATACGCATCCCGCGAAAGCTGATCGTATACCTTGATCGAATCAGCCCCTAACTTCTTGAGGTAGATGACTTCTTCACGCGCCTGCGCCGCGTCAGCCACCGGAGCCCAATAGCGGGGATAGCCCGGAACATGCGGCCCATTCACAACGGTGAGGGCCAGGTTCAAGCGCGGACCTATGACCGCTCCTTCCTCAATCGCCTGGCGCCACTGTACGTCCTGCAAATACGGGTAATCACCGAAATCATCAGGAAGCCCGGGTGACCCCATATCGCGAACCCCCGTTACACCATAGGCGACGAACAGATACATGACGTACAAGGGGAAAGATTTTCTACTTCGAATGAAGGCATGCGTGTGCATTTCCCACAAACCAGGGATCATGTACTTATTGTTTGCATTAATGACTCGGGCATTGGCGGGAACCGTCATCTGCGCGGACTTGCCAAGCGCCGTGATGTGATTTCCCGACACGACCACGGTCATATCCGGCTTTGCTGGGGAGCCAGTGGCATCAATCACCGTAACGTGCGTGAATGCGAGAGGTCTTTGACCGGCGGGTGGCGCTTGCTGAGCTAAACACAGCGTGGACAAGAAAAGAACAATCAACCACGAAGCAAATACCTTCATCGCGACCTCCACGGAATATACGTGTTGTTTTGCAGAAAACTGGCGCCGCCGCACTTCCATCTCATTCCCTAAAAAAAAGCACGGCGGTGTGTTGCCGACTTCCGCACTAGCGCCCTCTACTTGGTGAACTCGATCCATATCGCGCGCGGTAACCCTGATACTTCTTCCTCTATATGAGCATCCGGACTGTATTTGGTGGTGGAGATCACTTCGCCGGGCTTCCTCGCGAAGGAAGGGTTGACAACACCATTGTCCGAAATCGTATGCAACATTCCTCCATCAAGAAATACGGCGGCCGTGCGGTGATAATGCGCGTGGCGCACTATTTGTTCGCCGGGCTTCCATACTTGGTCCCAAACGGTTATCCGGTCAGCTTCAAAGAGCTTTACTGTGTTTATGCGTGGAAACTGAGCCGGAACACCCTCTCTGGTCGGCCACGGTTCCGGCACATAATCTTTCAACTGGAATACCATCGCGCGGCTTGGCGTGTCGCTAAGGCCTTCCTGTTCGACTAGCGTCCCCTTCGGTTCGTAGCGGACCGAACCGAATCTTTGCTGTTCAATGCTCGACGTACCGTCAGGCCTGCTGATTTTTATGGCGCCTTCGGTCAGAGTGACGGAAACTTGATCCATGTCGAGTTTGCGCATTCCGGTGGGTTTGCCCTTCTCATAAGTGACCTCCCAAGCCACTATACGATCGTTGTCCTGAACTTTAGTCGCACCTTCCCGTGGAAATGCCGGGCCGTTTTTCTGAGCGAGCATGGAGGGCGGTAAAAAAAGTAAAGCGCCCAATGTCAGTAAAACTCGAAGGTCAAATTGCTTTCTCATAATTGTCCTCCCTGCATTTAGAAAACTTACCTGATGAGCTCTCCAGCTGATTTTTATCGGAAATTATTGAAGGTGCTATTGACCTGGCAGGCAAATATCTCAAGGCGCCAACACGTCAGATGCGTTCCACAACCCGAGCACCCCGCTCGACATCACCAGGAGAAAACCAGTGGCGGCAAGCGAGACGGGCAACAACTTGTGCTTCCTTGTGAAGCCCGACGAACCAAGCACCGTCTCGCAACTCCCGCCTTCGAATCAACCCACAGCCGAGCCAGCTAGGACAATCGCTACCAGGAAATCTTTAATCCAAACTGGATTTCCCTTGACGGAACCTGCTGGGCATCAACTTGACCGAAACCATCCACTGGCGCTCCCGTCGCGTCAAAGACCTCGAGACCGTTAGTCGGGGGCGCAAAGTTAGTGTGATTCGCGAGGTTGAAGAATTCCGCTCGGAACTGGACATTGAAACTTTCCGAGATCCTAGTGATGTGGGTGTCCTTAACAATGGAGACATCGGCGTTGACCAAGCCGGGTCCAATAATCACGTTCCGGCCTAGAGTGCCAAGCAGATTCATGCACGTCGGGAAGGCGAAAGAGTGATCGCAGCCCATCGGTACAGCAGCATCGTAGAAGGCCTGGCTGGGCGCTTGAGCATTGATAAAACATGCAGGGCCAAGGTACTGCACATTGTGCGGATGAACCAAGTTCCTCGGAGTGCAACCGGAAGCGAGGCTTGGAATAGCCATGGGTTCGGAGTTGAGTTGGCCCATAGGATCCCCCTCAATACCGGTCAACGGCCAGAGGGGAGCGCCGTCGCTCGCAGTGAAGACCCCTCCCACCTCCCATCCTTTGGCTAGCCAAGCGGCAGGCCCAGAGAATGAGGCCGGTGTTGGAATGTGCCACAGGCCGTTAATGACAAGATTCCGGCCAATATGGAAGTCTGATAGCCCTTTAATGATGCGGAGGTCATACCAGGGAATAGTTGGAGTTAAATTCGAGGCGAAGTTGTCACCCGCGAAGCTGCCGGAGGAGGTGTCCTGTGACTTGGCCCAGGTGAACGAGCCCTGAATCTGGAAACCGTGGCTCATTCGCTTTTCGACCTCAACTTGGAGAGCGTTATACCAGGATTGGCTCTCCCAAATGGTTGACTGAATTGAACCGACGTTCGGGTTGATTACATTCCCGGGCACGATGCTGGTCGGGTTAGCCACCCCCGTCCCACACGAACCTGCCGGTAAACTTGGGCCTGAGCAACCCACCTGTACGTCGTTGTTATTTATGACCGTAGGAAACAGGTAGCCTCCTCCAGCCGACACCTTGTACGGGAAAACCGTATTCAGCTCATCGGTCTGGAAGGGATTGTGGATCCCCCTGGAACCGGCATAGGCGACCGTCAGCGAAGTATTCGGTGTAATTTGTCTCTGGACGTTAAGGTTATATTGCAAGACGTAATTGCGCTTCGGAGCGGGTTCTACGTAGTTCCACGTCGTCTGACTAGTTGCCGGTGCCGACCCGCTACCGGCAAGAAGCAATGTTCCAATGCCACGCGGGAACGAGAATGCGGGTGGGGTGAACACTGTCTTCGGTTGGAATGGAGAGGTCTGCACGTTATTTAACGCCATCATGAACGGAAGAGGAAGAACATCGAAGACGCCGCCTCCCCCGCGCACGGCGGTCTTACCGTTGCCGAAGGGATCCCAGGCAAAGCCGATTCGCGGATCAATGTTCCGCTTGGTCGGGTTCGACGTAAACATGACCTTGTTAAAACCAGCACAGGCGGTAGCATTAGGAGTGCCGTCTGCATTAGCCACGCAAGGCCCGGGATTGGTAGTCAAAAGCGGCAGGTTCGCAATCTTCCCCTTTGCCTCGGTGGGAACCGTTTGAATCTCGTAGCGCAGGCCGAGGTTCAACGTGAGGCCTCTGCGAACTTTCCAATCATCCTGAATATATCCGCCGAAAATCCTAGCGTTCATTGTGTGCGGCGTGAGTCCTGTAACGAAGGGCGCAACCGTGGGGCCTTGCGTCTTCCCGGGAATATTCTCAAGCATAGCTGTCAGGTTCGCAAAGCCCACGGTGCCGTTGGTTTGTCCCGTTAAGACAGAGTCGACAGTATCTCGAAGGAAGACTCCTCCAAACTTAAAGTTATGGTTCCCCACCGTGTACACGGCATCGTCGAACACTTCGTACATATGCACCGCAAGGTCCTGACTCCCAAAAGGTTGAAGCGTACGGAATTGGGAAAGCCCCGCCACGCCCCCGCCAGCGCTGACCGAAGAGATTGTCGGCGCCTGCAATTTATCTGTCATGCCAAAGGTACTGTCAGTCATCTTTGAATTAAGCGCCACCAACGATGGGTTTAGTACCCCCGAGGTGTTATATCCAAAACGAATCGTGTTGGCGACGGAGGGGCTGAAGACGTGGGTCTCTTCCGCGGACAAGGCCCAGCGCGGAATTACAAATCCCTGTAATTGGTTGTTCAAGGAATCGGGCCTGGACCATTGCGAGTGATCATAATAGTAAGCGGAATCAAATGAGTCTTTGTCGGAGAGATGGATGTCGACTCTTTCGGTGCCGTAGTTCTCGGTCACCGTTTGCTGACCCGTAAAAGCGTACTTGCCGGTGTCTCCAGATATGCCCGAATTGGGGAGCGGGTAAAAGGCATTAATGAACGCCAGCGTGTTAGGATCAACGCATACATTGGTGGAGCCGGGCTTCGGTACTATCGAAATGGGGTTTATGGACTGACACGTCGCCAGTGTCACCGGAGCGCCGGCGCCGATAATGATTCCATCCCTCGCGTTTTGCGTGGGGGTATGGGCGGTTGTGGGAATGCCCTTGGACTGACGAAGGCCCTCGTAGTCACCAAAGACCCATATCTTGTCCTTTATGATGCGTCCACCAGCCGATGCGCCAAACTGGTTGCGCCGGAATTGAGGTTTCGCCAGGTTATTTGCGTTAGCAAAGAAATCGGAAGCGTCCAGCGCGCTGTTGCGCATGAACTCATAAACGCTGCCGTGAAACGTGTTCGTGCCGGACCGGTTGATGGCGTTGATGACCCCGCCCGAGGTAAAGCCATATTGGGCCGAGTAGTTGTTGGTCAGGACCGAGAATTCTTGGATGGCGTCCACACCCAGGTTTGCTCCCAGGACGTTTCCGGGGCCTGCATTTGAGTAGTCGTTAACAATAATGCCATTCAGCCTATAGACGTTCTGCGTGGGCCGATTCCCGTTGATGGTCATCTGCATTCCCAGCCCGCGCGCGTGGCCGCCAGGTTGGGTGACCACAGCTTGGGTCCGCACTGAGGCCACCCCAGGCTGCAACGTGGCCAGGGACGCCCAGTCCCGGCCGTTGAGAGGCAATTCGACAATCGTGGCGGGCTGCACCGTTCCGGACAGCTCCGAACTGGAGAGCTGCATGGCAGGCACTTCGGTGGTCACTTCCACCCTTTGGGTGACATTCCCGACCTGCAAGGTAAAATTCAATTCCTGCTGGGCTCCCACTGTTAACGTGACGCCGGACTGCACCAGGGTCGAAAATCCCGTGGCCGACACGCTGATTTCGTAGGTGGCGGGCAATAGGTTGGGCAACGTATAGACACCGCTTGAGTTGGTCGTGGTGGTTGCGGTGACGCCGGTCGCGGCGTTTCTAGCGGCGACTTGAGCGTTCGCGATGACCGCACTAGAAGCATCAGTGACCCTGCCGCTGAACGTTCCTCCGGCAACCTGCGCATGCATGGAAACTGCTATGAAAAAGATGAGTGCAAAACTCAATACTGAAACGAAACCGGCCCCTATACTCTTGCTTGCGTTACGCGCGGTAAACACGTGGCCTCCTTTGATTGCATTCGGACGTAAGGGCTAATTCCAGGGACGTCGACGACGCCCCACGCCGGTCATTTGCCCACCCCTGAAACGTTTAACCGGAAAAATCCACCAAGTAATCATGCGGTGTTTAGCACCGATTACATTCCCTTGTCAATAATTAATTTGTCGAAGTTATTTTCCAATATTTATTTCTTGGGATAGCGAGCAATCATTTTGGCCGTGCGAGGCGCGAAAATTGGAAGAGTTCCGGGCGAATTAAATCGAAAACGCGCTCATGCGCCACCGGCTGGAGGTGGATGGAGTAACGACGCTTGTACAGAGTTCACTCCAAAAAAAAAGGTGAAGCGGGCGCGATTCACCCCGCCTGGATGGGACTCTGTCGCATCCTTGCAATGCGCAGTTTATTGCCTATCAAAAATGACAGTCCAGGTTCGCGGCTCTCCGCCGGCGTTCTTGCTGTGGAAGATATTGGTCCTGGTTTTTCCATCTTTGGAGATGGCGGACGTGTTGATGGTCACCACAACCCCATTTTTCTTGCGCGTGGTCTCAATCGTACTGGCGTCAATTCTCCTGGCCGCAACGCTATCTACAGCGGGCGACCCGGTGACGGGATAGTCCTTGCCGTCATACTTCACGCTATATTCAAAATGGGTCGGCTTTCCCTCCGTGTTCAACCCATTCGAGACCACCTTTAGGCCGCCTTCCTGTTCCTCGATGACCACAGTTTCGCCCTTCGGCGCCGGCATATCGCTCGCGAACTTTGACTTCTCCATATTCATTTTCCAAGTTCCGGCCTGTCGATCGGTGGCCCAAAGCGCCATTGGTATTACGACCATGGCAAAAATCACGCTTCGCATCTGTTTATGCATGAGCTTTCCTCCACTATACATTTCGCTAAATCGCACCCCGCAAGTCTGGAATCAACTATAGCGCAACCTCAATTCGGTCACGGCGTCGGGGAGACAAAACCCTTCACATGGTCGGCGATCTTTTCAATGCCGGCATTTGCACAGATTTCATCTTTATCGCCGCCCGGAGCTCCGCTCACACCGATTGCTCCGATGACTTCCATGCCAATTCTGATTGGCACTCCGCCAGCTGTGCCAACGGTGCCCTCGATGTTGGGCGCGGGTGGGTTGGCTGCCCAGGCTTTGCCAGTCTCGGCCGAGGTTCTTCTAAATGTAAGCGCCGTATATGCCTTCCGGCGGCTAAACCCAATCGTATGCGGCGCGGCTCCGTCATCGCGCAGGAACGCCTTGAGCACGCCGTTGGCATCGATTACAGTCGCTGACACGCGATAGCCAGCCGCGCGGCATTTTTCGACCGCTCCATGGGCAATGGCCTGCGCAGCATCGAGCGACATCGCCCTCTGCGTAAGGAGCCCTTGCGCCAGCACCAAGGAGGAAGCCGCAGTCAACAAAACAGCGGAGGCGGCAACCACTCCGGCTAATCGATTCCTAGGCATTTCCAATATCTCCCGGCATCCATAACAAAAACAAGACAACGCGATATGCTTGCGACAGCGAACGGTCCGCGCACTTACTTTCCAGATGGCTTCAGTCCAGCCACTCCCGCAGCCGTCTCCGGCAATATACCGCCCCGGTGACAGGTCCAACAGGTAACCTTGAAGTTTCCTGGACCGGTGCCGGGGAAATTGTCTTCATTGATGTCGTGCACCATTTTGAACATCTGCCGGGCGACATTCTTCGGCAGCTTGTCATCCTTTTCATACTCATTTAACGTGTGACAATAAGCGCAATCAACGCCCAGCCACCTCGTCAGAGACATCATGACCGACGGAAGACGCCAGGCGGGTTCTTTAATGATTTGGATATTTTGATATACCTGTCCCGCCGCCAGGATCTTTTGCGGCGGCCCCCAGGTTGCATCGGCCTGCCTTTCAAAAACAATCGTGTCTTCCTTAGAATGCTCCCCAGCACGTTCGCCCGCGCTTGGACGTTGGCCCTTGAAAACGAGCGTCTGCCCGTCCTTCAGAGTCCACAGCTCGCGGCTGGAGGTACCCTCATTGCCCGGCACCGGGAGGGAGTCAATCGCCAGCGCGGCTCCCTGCCATCTTGCGTTGCTCTTGATGGGAACTCCGGTGGTCCCTATGTTTCTGTTGTCGTCAGAGCCGATGCGAAAGTATGAGGTTTGCATCAATTCGTTTGCTCCGGTGAGCAAGCGCCAAGTCAGCAGGAGGTCCGGTCCGTTCTGTTCGATCTTGACACGCACGTCATTCGGAATGGGCGCAGCGGGGGAGCTAATGCTTTTCAGAGCATTCCATCGCCAAACTCCGGAAAGGTCCGGCGCCTTTTCCTGGGAAGCTGCGCCAACGGCGCACAAAAGAACAAGAGCGGCCGGAAGATACAGGAGCCTCATAGTCGTTTCCCTCGCGCGCCATTCGGTGTGGGCCGGAAAAATTATCTCTACTTTGAAGATAACGATGGCACAATTTTCCCAGCTTGCCAAACGGCGGACAGCTTCTCAGTATTGTGAATATCCTGCAGGGGATTCGCGTCCAGGACCAGTAAATCAGCCTGCCGGCCGGGTTGCAGAGTGCCGAATACTTTTTCTCCCCTCAAGATCGACGCGTTGGTTCCGGTAGCGGCGACGATCGCCTGCATCGGTGTGAGGCCGGCTTCCACCATCAGTTGCAACTCGCGGTGCTCGAAGAAACCCGAGAAACGCGTTGGCACTCCGGAATCAGTCCCAAAGGTAATTTTCACTCCAGCGTCTGACAGAGTTTTCAAATTCTTCTTGCCCATTTCCAATCCCGCTTGATATTTTGCGAGGTCCGGGTCCCGGCGAATCTTCTCCACGAAGTCCGGACTTCGCAACAACGCCAGGACTGCAGGATCCACACCCGCTTGGAAGAAGGGATCATCCAGCCACTTCGCGCCGGTGACATAGACAAACATCACTTCGTCGCGAACCAGCGTGGGAATCAAAAAGATGCCACTCGTTTTCATGGTCTTGATCAGTTCATCGTCGACGGGCTGGTCGCGAACACTATGAGCGAGCCCGTCGACGCCCGCCGCGATCAAGGCCTTGGCATCGGCCAGATAAAACTCATGAGCGAAGACTCGCAAATGCTGGCGGTGCGCTTCGTCGATAATTGCCTGGTAAATTTCGGGTTTCATTTTCGGGCTACGGCCTAGGTTGTCGTCCACCCACATCTTCACGTAATCGGGGTGGTGCGAGGCGACCTCAACTACTTTGGCGCGGGCTTCTTCGGGAGTATTGGGGTGGTAACGAGGGTCGGCGGGATTCGGGTGGCTGTTACTTTCGGCGAATCCACGTCCAGCGGTAAACAAACGCGCTCCGGGCAAGTTTCCCGCTTGTTGGGCGTCACGCAGACTGAAGATCAGCTCCGCGTCCTGACCGAACGAGGCGACGGTCTCCACGCCGTAAGACTGGTATTTTAGGAGCTGCCAACGAATATTTTCTTCCGTGTATTTTCCGCCGGCGGAGTCGGCCCCATTCACGGTCAGCCCAATGTGTCCGTGGAGGTTGATCAGCGCTGGCATAATTGTTTTCCCGGTCAGGTCCCGCACTTCGGCGTCTTTCGGAATGCGAACCGACCCCGCCTTTCCCGCTGCCACGATCTTATCCGCGCGGATGAGGACCACGGAGTTCTCGATTGCGGGGCGGCCGGTCCCATCGATCAGCAATGCGCCTTTGAGCGCGATATCCCGCGTGGGAGCCTGCGCGGCAACGCGCGCGCAGAAACCTTGCATAGCCACGCACACAACCAGGATTGTAAAAATACTTGAACGCTTATTCGCTCTCATAGGGAAAGACCTCCGGTAGACCTCTGATGTCGATTCCATTCGGATGCGCTTCGACTGCAGCCGCGCGCAGAGAAACTCTTATTCCTTGTTGGGCGAGAAAACAACCACCAGCAGACGCTTGGCTCACAGAATTTCATTTTCCTTGTACACGCGGTCCCATTTTGATCAACCTAGCACCTATGTAAATAATTGGCAGCTATGTTGCACCATGCAAAACTGATGTCAAGAACTTTTACTCATTCCATTCGGGTTGACATTTCAAATCCGCTGAAAAATGTGTCTACGAGAAATCCGACGGACAGGATAAATCGTCGAGGGCAACTTCGAGGACCAGGACGGAAGCGCTATCGCCTCCGCCTCCCGATCGTTACTTCTTGACGTATTTCTTAAAATCCATCGGTCCGACTTCCGCCCCGTATACGTTGCCCTCATGGTCGACTGCAACGCCTTCGGCCGCGCTCGAGCCGCCCTTCGTTTCAGCGTCTGGAATGAAGGCGGTTACTGTGCCGTCTTTGGCGCTTCCGATTCGAATGCCCCGCTTACAACCTGGGTTGTATCCGTAACCCGACTTCTGTCCGGGCTGGTTTGGGTTGTCGGTCGACTCGGAGTCGGTCACGTACATGGTGTCGTCTTTGTCGATGAAAATCCCGCTCGGCCGGCCGAATTGCTTCCACTCCGCGATGAATTTTCCGTCCTGGTCGAAGATCTGGATGCGATTATTGGAACGGTCGCCAACGAATAGCCGTCCCCTGGAATCGAAGGCCAGAGTGTGGGGCCCCTCGAACTCGCCCGGGGCCGCCCCGAGCTTTCCCCACATCTTGATAAATTTCCCGTCCTTCGAGAACTTGACGATGCGCGCATTCACTGGCGAATCCACTGGAGAATTATGTCCATCAGCGACAAAAATGTCGCCATTCGGCGCGATGGCGACAGCCGAGGGCCGATTGAATGTGTCCGGGCCATCTCCGGGGACGCCGGCCTTGCCCAGCGTCATCAAGACTTTTCCATCCGGGCTGAACTTGAAGATCTGGTGGCCCTTTCCATGTTTGCCAACATCGTCACTTGTGGCGCCTCCACCGACTCCGTCGGTTACCCACACGTTTCCATCCTTATCCACGGTGAGACCGTGAGGGTAAATAAACATTCCCGCGCCAAAACTCTTCAGAAGTTTGCCTGACCGGTCAAACTCCAGGATTGGCGCAAGGTTCGAGCCCACGCAACTATTTCCGCCGCACCGGTCATATGTCCAAATGTTGCCTTCGGGACTGATGGCGGCGCCCGAAGTCGATCCCCACTTCCTCCCATCCGGCAATTGCGCCCAGTTGCGGACCATCCTGTAGGGATTGGGGAGATCGTTGCGAGGAGGTGAGCTGGCCTGAGCGCGTGCCCTCACTCCAAACATCGCGATCATCATGACGGCGGCTACCGCCAACGTAGAGTTCACTCGAGGTGTATGCAACATTATGATCCTCCTTGGAAAAGAGCGAATATGACGCACGGCGCGGAGTTTACCACTTCACCGATTTCCAGCCCACCAAAAAACTTGGCGAGCAACCTGATTGGTGACGTTTTTCTAATGGGCAATGACTTGCCCCGCCTATAATTGTTATTAACGATTATTTAGGAAACTCAACCTCATGAAAAATGGTGATTCGCCATTGACCGTTCACCTTCGTCACAACCCAGGCGAAAAGTCCCTTTCGATCGGGATTGTCCGAGCCGTCCGGCGCTTTCGACCCGGTCATTTCCCAAAGATCATCCACCACCGCGATATCGGCGGTCAAGAATCGGATATTTTTAACTGTATCCGTTCTATGAGCATTCTTCAGAATCCCTGCGTGCAAAGTCGTGAGGATTTGCTCAATTTCTTTCTGCCCGTGGCGGTTTGCTCCGCGTAAATTTGTAAAGTCGGCGTCTTCGGCGAATAAAGCTGCGGCGGCGTGAGCGTCATGATGATTAAAGGTGTCGGAATAGCCGGCCACAACCTGCTTGATCGCGGAAATATCCGCGTCGCCGGTGTTCGGCCCCGCCTGGGCCCACAAGCTGGAATGAGAACACGAAAGCAGAAAGAAAATGGTAACAGCCGCTCTCACAGGACTGGAAATCATCGCAATCTCCTTTAGCAAACTCGTGCATCGACTGCTGAGTCTGTTTACCTCTGAAGGTTGTATCACGATTTAAGCGACTACTGAACATTCAGAAGTTCGCCGGCCAAAGGATACACATTGCTCGCCGGGGGCGGCCAGATGTATGGTACCGCTTGGCTACGCAGCCAACTCGGGAATAAATCGGAGGATGAATTCATGTTGAATTATAGGAAGATCAAATTGCTCGGCATAGCCGCACTTTCAGTTGTCGTGTGCTTGTATGCCGCAGCTCTGTGTCCGATAGCTTCAGCACAAGCCCCGCCACCGCAATATAAGGTCGATCCCTATTGGCCAAAAGAATTGCCTAACAATTGGCTGGTGGGGCAAATCGGCGGGATGACCGTGGATAGCGAGAATCATATTTGGGTTTTGCAGCGCCCAGGCAGCAACACACCGGACGAGATCAGCGCGGACCCCAGCTCACCGCGTCATGCAATGTGCTGTTTTCCCGCGCCTCCGGTCCTGGAATTCGACACCGAGGGAAACCTCCTAAAATCCTGGGGTGGCCCCGGCAAAGGATACGACTGGCCCAGCGTGGAACACGGAATCCATGTCGATCGAGCGGGCAACGTCTGGATTGGCGGCAATGGGCCGAGTGACCGCCATGCACTCAAATTTACCAACGACGGAAAATTCCTCAAGCAAATTGGCCATCCTTCCAAGGAGCCGGTGAATAGCGCGGACACCACTCTGCTCGGCCGGCCAGCGGGCCTCGAAATAGACGAAGGCGCCCGCGAGTTGTACATCTCGGATGGTTACATGAATAAACGTGTGATCGTGTTTGATTCCGACACCTTGGCTTTCAAGCGAATGTGGGGCGGATATGGAAACGTGCCCAACGATACCGACCCCGGCCCGTACAAAGGCAAGGGTAACGCTCCTGTTGATCAGCAGTTCCGGTCTCCTGTCCATTGCGCTCACATCTCGGTCGATGGGCTGGTTTATGTGTGCGACCGCGCCAATGATCGGGTTCAGATATTTACCAAGCAAGGCAAGTTCTTAAAAGAATTTTTCGTGCGGCCGGAAACTCTGGAGCCGGGAACCGTTTGCGACATTGCCTTCTCACATGACGCGGCCCAGGAATACCTTTTGGTGGCCGACGACACCAACAATGTGGTCTGGACGTTGCGCCGCAGCGACGGCGTAGTGCTCGGTATGTTCGGGCACAACGGCCGCAACGTAGGCCAGTTCCACGCGATACATCAACTCGTGTCCGATTCTGCCGGAAATCTCTATGAGGGCGAAGTAGAAACCGGCAAGCGAGTTCAGAAATTCACGCTGGTTACCGGAAAATAGGATTTTTGAAAAGATCCGGCTCGGACCCGGCCTCCTATCACTTCAGAACTGGCTCCGTCATATTTTTCAGTTGATGGCGAAGCAGTAGAAGTAACCGGCGCCGCCGAAAGGCGCGAAACTTTCCTGGCTGCAGCCTGCGGAAGGGTGCGACGAGTTCCACGATGAGTTACCGCTAGTGTGAACGCCGGGGCCGCCGCCGGTGCGGTCATGGTGGCCGACCTGGGCGCTGCCGCTACCGCTGCTGGTCCAGTTCTGGCAAGTGTGGTCGGCATTGTCGGTAAAAGCCCTGCCGTCGGGTTGCGAGCCAGTCAATATATCGTGCAAGTTGGGTTTGTCGAAAACTCCGGTGACCCGCTCTCCCTTCTCAGTAAGCGCGGTCGCCATATTAATGTTGTTGCCCAAGCGCGCGGCGTCCAGAGTATCTCCATTTAAATCCGCGACGCTGTCAGCGACACGCACTCCCCTGACGTTGTACCAGGGACCTTGGCCAATGCGGTCGCGGGCATTGACCGCTGGTTGACTGCCGGACGCGCCGGTACTGAGGTAAGCGCGCCAGGTCTTGTTGCCCGCACCTACGGCCGCGGCCAACTTCTGGCAGTGCGCATCAGCTCCGGCCAAGCCACCCAGGTCGCCTCCATTACCGGGACCCGCGCTGGTGACGAAGAAACTCATGGGCATCGGAGGATTCTTCGGAGTTTGCGCGAATGCCAGATAGGAGCACAGTAGACAAATGGTGATCATGCCAAAAATATATTTTCCATTACTCGTACGGGAATTATTCATACCGGCTCTCCTTCAGGTTGTTGTTTTCACAATGACCGCTGATGCTGGTCCACTTCTGACTGTGATTTCTGTTTTCGTTTCCTGACCGAGCGTCAACATACATCTGACGGTCCATGAGCGCAATAGGTCAGTCAGTTTTTTCCCCGGCGTGATTGCTGGCGCATTTTCTATCCATGAATGTGTTAGTCGTTATGGCGTCAGAGAAGAGAAAAGGCGAGGCTTGATGGCGGAGAGGGTGGGATTTGAACCCACGGTCGAGTTTCCCCGACACTCGCTTTCGAGGCGAGCTCTTTCAACCGCTCAGACACCTCTCCGCGGCACATCCATTCTAACGGAGGCGTTGCGCCAGGGCAACGCGCCACTCGCGGGGTGATGCCCCCGCCCGCAAGACGCCTTTCTACTTTCCGCCAGCCAAGAAACGAAATGGAAAAAATGCAGAGACGCGTCGCCGGTACGCCGCATACCTCGCGCCAAACCTGGCGCCCAGTTCCCTCTCCTCCAGATGGATCACCAAGAGGGCAGCGACGAACCACACCGCGAGAACGGTCCATAGGACGAGCGTCCCCGCAATCAGAGCGGCTCCCAGGACGGCGCCGAACATTCCCGTGTAGCGCGGGTGCCGCACATAAGCGTACAGGCCGCGATCCAACATTTCGCCTGTTCCGGTAAGCTCTGCGTGGCCGACCAGCCTGCGGCTGCCCAATTCACGCTCTACCCGAAATAAAACATAAATTTCTGCGCTAATGAGCGCCAAACCTACGACAACCGCGAACCAGGAAGGTCGCGTGGCGGCCAAGAGCCGGCGGCGGAAAACCCATAGAAGGACACCCCCGACGGTCCATGCCGTAAGGCCCGCGATCAAAAATGCGGAGCGAACTCGTGTTCGCCAGAAGGAATTGAACGGATGCAGGATTAACCAGTAGATGGGAATCGGCAGTTCAAAGAAAAGAATAAATCCGGCGACCGCGTGGAGGAAACGCATTTAACTCACTTTCTGATCCTTAGGCCTGAATAACGCGTGCAGCGGCGAGTAGCCGATCAGGCCCAAAACCAATGCCACGCCGCCCAGCGTGAGCCAGGTCCATTGCGTCCAGCCCTGGTCAGCGCCCCACAGCCCCCAACTCACCGCGGAAATGCCGGCTACGACATAGATAAGTCGCGCGATCCCCGCGACATTCGGCTCCGCTGCCATTCCGTGACCTCACTTGTGAACGCTTGTGGACGCTTTCGACCCTTCGCATCTTATCAGAGGTGGCCGGAGGTTTGATGTCTCTCCCATCACTCGCGTGTGACGCGCTTAAGACGGCCCCGATCAAGACGGGTTGACGCCGCTTCTGTTTCCGTGGAGGATGCTACCGCGGTTCAGACACTCCAAGGAGGCGTTGTGAGCGGGTTGAAAAAGACTTCGTGGAAAGAAACGGAAATGGAAAAGCTGAACGATAAGATCTCACGACAGATGATTTCCGGCGAGAATGCAACGGTTTCACAACTTCTGCTAAAACGCGGCGCAATGGTGCCGCGCCATTCCCACGTCAACGAACAATATTCATGGATCATTTCCGGAAAGCTGACATTTGTATTCGACGACCGTGAAATCGTGGTCGGCGCCGGAGAATTCCTTCTCATTCCGGCAAATGTGCCGCACTCCGCGGTGGCGGAAGAAGACACCGTGGACGTCGATATCTTCGCGCCTCGCCGGGAAGACTGGATACGCAAGGAAGATTCCTACCTCCGAGGGTAGGCCGCATCCGTGACCAGGAAACTAGCCTGCACTAGCTTCGACCCGATAAGCGTCTAAATGTAAACCCTACGCTACGCGCACCTATCCGGCGCGACCCGTACGGGTATAATATCGTTATGCAAGGCGCGAATTCCCTTGTGAGGCTCAAATGAACTCACCCAGGAACAGACTGCAACAATCCATGAAACTGGCTGCCAAGGTCATTGCCCTGGCAGCGATATTCGCGGTAGCGGCCCGGGCGGATAGGCCCTACGCGCCCAGCCGCGATTACCATCTGCAGAATGTACGCGTCTCGCTGCGCTTTGACCTGGACCAGCGCAAAGTGATTGGCGAGGTCACCCATACGCTTTCCACTTTGCGTGACGGCCTTTCGCACCTGGATTTTGATTGCGCGGGCCTCACCGTTTCGAGCGCGCGCGTCAATGGTAAGGACGCCCCCTATGAAATTCGCGACGGTAAACTTCGCGTCAGCCTCGCTCATTCCGCGAAATCGGGACAACAGTTCGAGGTGAACATCCGTTACGAGGGAAAACCCACCACCGGACTGTATTTTATTTTGCCGGACAAGGATGACCCGAGCCGGGCGAAGGAAATCTGGACCCAAGGCGAAGCTGAAGACACCCATCATTACATTCCCATTTACGACTATCCCAACGATCGCGCCACCTCCGAGATGATTCTGACCGTTCCCGGCGATTGGCTCACGGTATCGAACGGAAAGCTGCTGAGCGTACAGGATGCCCCCGGCGGGTTGAAGACCTGGACGTGGCGGCAATCCCTGCCGATATCAACCTATCTAATTTCTTTTGTCGCCGGAGAGTACAAGGAAAAGAAAGAGACTTGGCACAATATCCCGATTGCCTACTACGTTCCTCGCGGCCAGGAAAACACGATTGATTCCACATTCAGTCACACCAGGCAGATGCTCGATTTCTTCTCGGAGCGATTCGGGGTCCCCTATCCCTGGGAACAGTACGCGCAAACCGCCGTAGATGATTTTGTCGCCAGCGGCATGGAAAACGTAAGCGCGACCACGCTTGCCACGCGTGACCTGATCCACGCCGATCTAGCAGGGGAAAAGGCAGAAGCGGCGGACGGGCTCATCTCCCACGAGATGACGCATCAATGGTTCGGTGATTTGGTCACGTGCAAGGATTGGACCAACACCTGGCTCAACGAAGGGTTCGCCACATTCGGCGCCACCTTGTGGGAGGAGCACTATTACGGCGCCGATGCCGCAGCCTTTAGCTACTGGCGTGAGCAGATTGCTTGGATGCCTTCGCGGGACCTCTTCCCAATCCCCGTCGTGACGCGCGATATCTCTGATTCGGTTGAATACGTCGGGAACGTATATGACAAAGCCGGTTGGGTGCTTCATATGCTCCGGGAGCGGCTTGGCGACCCAGCCTTCTTCCGTGGTTTAAAACATTATCTGGAAACCTACCGCCTCCAAAACGTGGTTACAGCCGACCTGGCCAAGGCCATCGAGGAATCCAGCGGCGCCAATGTCGATGAATTTTTCGATCAATGGATTTATGGGGCAGGCGCCCCGCGCTTCACGGTCCGATCCACCTACGATTCAGAAACCGGGAAACTAACTCTCAACGTAAAACAAACACAGAAGGTGGAGGGGCACGTCGGCTTGTTCCATGTGCCCATCGATGTCGCCATTTCCACAGCCGGCGGCGAGAAACTCTACCCCATTGACGTTTCCAAGGCCGAGGAAACCTTTTCGTTCCCAGTGGACGGACCGCCGCTGATGGTGCTGTTCGACAAGGGCGACAAGATTATGAAATCTCTCGATTTTCAGAAGTCGCCCGAGGAATGGATCCGGCAGCTCCACACCGCCGCGGACGTGCCGGACCGCGCCGACGCAGCCGTCGCGCTGGGCAACATTCGGGACAACGAAGCAGTCGCGACCGCGCTCGGAGAAGCCGCGCGGAGCGACCGGTTCCGGGGTATTCGCCAGGAAGCCGCTCGCGCCCTGGGCCGCATCAATTCCCCCGCCGCGAGAAAACAAATTCTCGCCGCGCTCTCAAACGAACAGCCCTGGGTGCGCCAAGTCGTCGTCGAGCAACTGGGCCATTTTCAGAACGACGAAGAAACTATCAAACGCCTGCAGTCCATCTACAAAGATGACCCGGCGTACTCGGTCCGCAGCATGGCGCTGCAGTCCCTGGCGCAAGATAAGGCTCCCGGCACAGCGCAACTTCTCGAGAAGACGATTGCCGTTTCCTCGCCCAGTGATGTCCTGCGCCGCGCTTCCCTGCGCGCCATGGGCACTCTTGGAGATAGTTCCGCTGCTTCCACTCTCCTCGAATGGTCAAGCCCAGGACATCTGCCGGTTCTACGCGGCATCGCGATCGAGGCATTGGGACGTGTGGACCTGAAGGATCACGAAATCACGGCGCGTCTCATCACCTATTTAAACGAATCTTCGTTCGACATTCGATATGCGTCCATCTTCGCCCTTGGCCACCGAGGCGATCCCACGGCCATCGAACCGCTCGAAGCGTTGCTCAAGACAGGCCAGCTTTCCATCAGCATCCCGCACAGGGTGGAATTGCTGATCGAACAATTGAAGGCCCAGAGCGCGCCGCCAAAGGAAACCCCCTCGGCCAATCAGAAGAGCGACGATTCCGCGGCGGCCTCCGCTGGCAGCAACCAAATGGTCCTGGATCGGCTGGGCCGCCTGGAACAACAGATGTCCGACATGAATAATCAATTGCGCAAGATCGAAGCCGTCTTATCCCCAGGGAAAAGCGATTGACGGTATAGATCGCCTCTGAATTCAACTAAAAGCTGCCCGCCCAAGATCCTGGCGGCCGCTACAAAAACACCCCCCCCATCAAGACATTGTGGTTTTGTAGCGGCCTCTTCGTCCCGTGTTTTTCGGGACGGAGAGGGCACGTGTTTCTTCCAAACACAATCAAGCGGCAGTTGGTTGAGTTTCCACGGCCTACTCTGCGAGAAGAACGCGGAGATCGCGCAGATTATTTCCGGTCGGTCCAGTTTCGACCGCATCGCCCAGCTTTTGGAAAAACGTGTAGGAATCACTTCGCCGAAAATAATCACCCGGGTCAATTCCCAATAAATGAGCGCGCTTGGAAGTTTCGCCGTCGGCCATGGCTCCAGCGGCAGGGCTCGATCCATCGATGCCATCGGTTCCCACGCTAAGCACGCTGATTTTTTGATCCGCGATTTTCTTGACCAAATAGAGCACGAAGGCTGAGTTCCTCCCGCCTACACCGCTCCCGGTGACCGGCGAACTAACCTCACCGCCCGCAATGATGGCCACGGGCCGTCCAGGATTTGCGCGTTTCCATTCGACGAGCTGGTCCAGCAGATAATCAGCAGCGCGCTCCAGGGGCCAATCGTCGGTCGTGTTATCGCACACAGTGACGAATCCCGCAGCCTCGGCTGCGCGATGCGCCGGATGAAACAGGCCGTGACGTCCAAGCAAAATCTGAAATGCCGCGCGCCTAAAGGCTGAGTCTCCCGCTTTCGGAGTCTCAGGAATCGTTTCCGGATGTTCGAATCGCGTCCGAATCGGCGCCGGCAATTTCGAAAGCAGTCCGTAACGCTTCACCACTTCACAGGAGTCCGATACCGTCGTGGGATCAGGGAGCGTCGGACCTGATGCCAGGGCCGACTCCCGGCCTTCAGGAACGTCACTAATGCCAAGGGTAACCTTCATCGCCGACGACGCTGCCACAGCCAGGCGTCCACCCTTCACTGCGGAAATATGTTTCCGCACCGCGTTGATGTCATCAATCGAAGCGCCGCAGGTAACCAGCGACCGATTCATGGCCTGCACATCTCCCAAACACACTGCGGGATCAAGCGGCTGTTCGACCAGCGCGGAACCTCCTCCGGACAAGAGGAAGAAAACCAGGGACCTTTCGTTCACCCCTGCAAGCAAACCTAGGATTGCGCGGCCCGCCTCAAAACTCCCCTCACTGGGGACGGGATGCCCCGCAACAATCAGGCGGAACTCCGGCGGCACAGCACCCGACGGCGAAGGCGCGACCACGATGCCCCGGACCGCGAAATCCGGAGAGACTAGCTCCGCGAGTCCGCGCGCCATCGCGATAGAAGCTTTGCCAATGGCCACGGCGTAAATCTGCTCGAACGAGGCAAGATCGAGCGCCGCCCCATTTACAAAAATACGAGAGCCTTCTCGAGCTAGCTCGCGCCGCATGGTCGCGGGAATATCGATCGCCGCGAGCGTTTCTTGAAAAATCCGCAGTGCCGCTTGTTTGAGGTCGGGCATGGAATCAGTACTTGTAAAGCGGAACTAGCATTGCGATATACAGGAACCCTTACGCCTTCCCCAACGCAGATGCCCCCGCGCGAGCTACTTCGACATCCTGGTCCTCGGTGCCTGCGCTCACCCCAATCGCTCCTACACACTGGCCATTGGCTTCCAACGGCAAGCCGCCGCGCAACGGTGTTTGCCGCGCTCGGCTCCCAATCGCCAGGCTGAGGGACAACAACAGATTGACCTCATCGCCCGAGCGCGCGGGGCCGCTTGGCATACGGCGGATCGCGGCCGCGACCGCTTTATTAATCGCGATGTCAACCGAGGAGAGTTTCGCGCTGTCCATTCTCGCAAATGCCATCAAGTGTCCGCCATCATCTACCACGGCGATGTTCATGGGAACGCCGATCCGCAACGCATGAGCTTTCGCGGCGCCCACAACAGCTTCGGCTCCTTCCAGCGTAAGCCTTGCATTATTGATTGTCACATGGGCCATTGTTGCCTCATTTCCTGGATGAAACGCCGATCATTTTCCTGTCTATTACAATTATTTCTGCTGCAGCACTTCCGGATTCACCATCGTGTGCGGCCGCTTTCCAGTGAAAAGAGCAATCGCATTTTCGACCGCTATCATCGCCATCCGGGTGCGCGTTTCGACCGAGGCTGAGCCCAGATGTGGCGCGAGAACGACATTGCTCCGCCGCAAGCCGTCGCTGATCAGAGGCTCGCGCTCGAATACATCGAGCGCCGCGCCCGCGATAATGCCCTGATTGAGCGCGTGAACCAGCGCCTCCTCCCGCACGACAGGCCCGCGCGTGGTGTTAATCAAAAACGCCGTGCGTTTCATCTTTGCGAGCTCCGCGGCGCCAATCAATCCGCGTGTGTCGGCGCGCAACGGCACGTGAAGCGACAAAAAATCCGACTCCTCCAGCACTTGGTCCCGCTCCATAAACTCCGCGTTCAGTTCCCTCTCGACTTCTTCCGGAGCGCGCCGCGAGCTATGGTAGATCACTCGCATGCGAAATCCCGCCGCGCGCCTGGCCACGGCTCTTCCAATGCGCCCGAATCCAATTATGCCCAGCGTCTTGCCCCATACATCCGTCCCGCACAACTGGTCGAGATTCCATTGGGTCCACCCGCCCGAGCGAGCCAGATGGTCTGCCTCGATCAAACGGCGCGCCACCGCCATCAGCAGTGCCCATGTGAAATCGGCTGTCGTTTCGTCGAGCACACCGGGCGTATTCGTGACCACGACTCCTCGTTCGGTGCAGGCAGGCACATCGATATTGTCGAAGCCGACGGCGACATTGGCGACAATCCGCAATTTTTGCCCTGCCGCATCGAGCAGCTCCCCGTCCACCCTCTCGGTGAGCAGGGAGATTAGCGCATCCTTGCCCGCAACCCGCTTCAAGACTTCCGTGCGCGGCGGCCGGTCGCTCCCGGTCCAGTATTCCACATCAAACTGTTCCGCCAGACGCCGTCGCGGCTCCTCGAATAAACAATGGGTGGAAAATAACTTTGGCTTGCTCACTATGCCGCCTCATGGGGAAACAAATTGGCAGAGTAACACACCTGTAATGAGGTTGAACCGCCCACTATCATTCGGGAGGGATGTGGAACACTTTAGCCCTGCGTGGCAGTTCTACTGATGGTCCTTCATGTTAAACGCTTCGTGCGGTTTACTGTTTATGTATGCTGAGACATCATAAGCCTGCTGCGCCGTCATGTTTCCCGGCTTGTTCAGCGGCATGTTGTGTTGAACAAACCGGGCCATTTTTGTTATGTCGTTCATGCCGGCCCCGGCGTCATATGCATCCGGACCCCACACCGCAGGGATCCCTGGAGGCTTTCCCGCGCCATCCGCGCCGTGGCACACGGCGCATTGTTGTGCATAAATCAGGCTGCCCCGCTTGAGGTCTCCGTTCAACTCAGGGAGACTGACCAGTCCGCGTCCCGGAAACGGTTGGCCCGTCGGTTGATCCTTGGAGAGCCACTGCGCGTATGCCACAAGCCCGACCATTTCCGGGCTGTCGTTGGGAAGCCGGTGCCCATGCTCACTGCGTTGGAAGCACTGCTCGATGCGTTCTTCGAATGTCACCACCGTCTTCTCGCGGTCCCTGTAAACAGGAAACATTCCGGGAACCCCGACCAGAGGAATCCCTCCTGCAGCCGTGCCGCTCTCGATATGGCAATCCCCGCAGTTCATGCTATTTCCGACATACGGCGCCGCATATTTCGGTGTCTCATTGAATACGCTTAGCCCCAGGCGAATGCTGTCGCCCAATGGCCCTTCCGGAATCGTTGCAGCGTCTGGCGCCGTCCAGGCCTTGGCCGGAGCAGCAGCGTCCGCCGAATTCTCAGACGCGCCAAAACTGCTCTTGAATCCGATTAACAGGATGCAGGAGGCTGAGACAACAGCAAAGGTCAAACTCCATCGAGCAATGATTGCTCGCGTTACCATGATTGCTCCTTCCATTAGGATTCGTTCGGACTTAGCCAGAGCGAATTCGTGCGGCGCAAAACCCAAATCGTCTTGGCCTCATCCATCATAACGCCGCCATATAACTATAGTGCCCCTCACATTGCAGGAAGGCCAGCGCCCCCGCCAAGGCGGGCACGATCAGAACACCCGGCAGCGCGTGAGCCTGCATGTCTTTTACAACTTCCTCCGGCGGCGCGGACAACCCATTTTGCTTGATCAATGCTCGCGCGGCTTCTTCATTCGAACTGTGGCAGCTCAAAAATCGCACGCCGCGCGCCTGCAAGCCCTGGACCGAGGAGTCCTGGTAGAGGGAATCCGGGCTGTCGGGATCGTCAGAGGTATAACTCAGCGATGTGCCGGCATTGCTGGGATAAAAAATATTGCGCACGGCGGGCTCCCCAGTCTTGGGGTCGTTCACTTTCACCCACTCACCGATTCGGTACTTCTGCCAGACATAATCACTATAGTTCAGCATGTTGGCCGGCCCGTTGAGCGCGGCGACGATTTGAATCTGGTCCGCAGGGATGCCCGTGCCAAATCGAAGCCCATTGAGCGAGTTCTTGACGTTTTTCAAGACTCTTCCGTCGTTGACGGCAAAGCCGTGCAGCACCTGCTTGATGCGCCGCGGCAAGCGCGTGAGAGCATCGAATTCCGCGGCCTGCCAGTTGGATTTTTGCCACACATATTGGGCGTGCACCGGGTCGCTCCAAATCGTCGAGGCGGCCACCGCAACTGCTCCGCCTAGAAGGGACCGGCGTGAAAAATCGCTCATGGATCCTGCTCCTTTGCTCAAAATGACCCGGAAATTCGTCATTTGTTTCCGGCTTTCCGGTATCATACGCCAGCCTGCCGGGGACGTCCATCCAGTTAGCGGAGATGGCGCCTCACTTTGAAAACAACCAGATCGGAGCAGGTCGCAGGCATGATTACGGTGGCGCTTGTCTAACAGTTTGCGAAAAAACTCTAAACGCTGTCATTCCGAGGCACGCCGCATGCCGAGGAATCCCTCTTTTCTTGGATTTCGACTAAAGAGAGATTCCTCGCTTCGCTCGGAATGACAATCAAGAGTACTCTTTCGCCAAACGGTTAAGCCTCGGAACAACCAATGCCCTGGCTCACCTAAAGTTGAGGAAAACGCGTATGATGACAACTGTGAACTTTTTGTCGCATCTGTGAATTTCTGGAGATTGCCAATGAAGATCAGAAGCTTGCTCATTATGGTTGCGTTCGCCGCGGTGGTTGGTGTCCCTCAGGTTTTTGCCCGTCCCGCTGGGAAAGAGACCAAGGTCATGGTCCGCGTCTTAGCTCGCGATGCCAAATTGATTGGGAAGGGCGTTGGCGGCGCCCGCGTCACGATTAAGGATGCCACCTCCGGACAAGTGCTGGCCCAGGGCATGCAGCAAGATGGAACCGGCGAGACCTCGCTGATCATCGAGAAACCTCGAGTCCGCGGGGAGAAAGTCTACGATACTCCCGGCGCGTCCGGGTTTCTCGCTGTCCTGAATTTGGACCGGCCAACCGTGGTGGAAGTGATCGCGGAGGGCCCGCTCGGTAGCCCGCAAGCCACTCAGCGCGCCTCCAAGACTATGCTGCTGGTGCCGGGTGAAGACGTGCTGGGCGACGGCATTGTTTTGGAGATTCATGGATTTATCGTGAAGACTATTGCGCCGCTGGCAGACTCTAAGGTCGCAGGTAGCTCGCCGTTCGAAGTCCGGGCTACCGTCAATATGGCTTGCGGATGTCCTACCGAACCCAATGGCCATTGGGATTCAAACAAGTTCCGCGTCGTGGCGCGATTGATTCGTGAGGGCAATATCGAAGCGGAAATCCCCATGCGCTACGCCGGGGTGCAGAATACCTATACAGGCGCAGTCCCAACCGCCGTCCCGGGCCGAATCGAATTGCAGATACTCGCCATGGATCCGGTGAATGCAAATTTTGGCCTGACTCGAGAAGACCTGACGATTATTCCGTAGCTTCGATGAAGCCGAGGCAGCGAGATAGAGCGAGAATTTTACCCATATTTGCGTGATACAGTGCATCCATGCGGCCCGAAATTAATCAAGTCGTTCAACTCATCCAGCGTAACGATCCAAAATCGCTTGAGGAAGCTCTGGAATTGTTACAGAACACCGTCTTTTCCTTCAGCATGAAGGTGTGCGGGCAGCGGCAAGATGCCGAAGACACCATGCAGGAGGTTCTGCTCAAGTCGATTCCCTACCTTCCGAAGCTCGACAGTCCCAAGGCATTGATGGTTTGGCTCTACAAGGTCGCCAAGAACCGGTGCTTGATGACCAGGCGCAAAAGCAAATTTGCGCCCCAGGAAGATCTTTCCCTCGAAGAATTGATGCCCGACCGGCGGGAATTGGAAGGACTTTCAGGCCAGGCCGCCGCCACTCCTGAAACGTTATTCTTGCGTCGTGAGAATGCCAAGCGCCTCCGAGCAACGGTCCAGAAACTCCCGCCGGAATACCGCCTTATTCTCGTGCTGCATGACATGGAAGAACTCACGGACGCAGACGTCGCCGAAATAACGGGGCTTCGGCTAGGGACAATCCGCGTGCGGCTGCACCGTGCCCGTCTATTTGTGCGGAAGGAGCTAGCCAAGCAGGGGCAGCATCCTATTCCTCGACAGGCGGCGAAATTGGCCGCGGAAATAAAATTGTCCACACAACCTGGCCACCCAAGTTGCAAGGCGATGTTTGCCGAACTGTCAAACTACCTGGACGAGGAGTTGGACGATTCCCTGTGTGAAGAGCTGGAAAAGCACATGGACGGCTGTGAGCCTTGCAAAGCTTTCTTGTCGAGTCTGGAGAAATCGATTGAGCAGTGCAGAACCATGCCGGGTGAAAATCCCGACCCGCGTGCCGCTGCAACACTCAGACGAGAATTGCTGGCTGAGTATCAAGGATTGATGGCAACGGTTATGAATCCCCGTAAAGGCCACATAAGTCACGGGTAGTACCCCCTCATCCCCTCCAAATCTCCTCGATTTTCCTGTAACAAAATCCGTTTTGTTGCATTTATTCGTTTGGGTGAAGGAATAGAGCCGGCAGGATCGTGATAGCGGCTGATATCTCCGGCCCGGAAAAGAGGAAAAGGCAATGCTCAATAATGTTGGAGGAGTTGATCGAGGAATTCGCATCATTGTCGGGATCGTATTGTTAGGATTGGGTTTACTGCATCTTGTCACTGGAACGTGGGCGGTGATTGCCTACATCGCCGGCGGCGTCGCGCTCATCACCGGCATCGTTCGTTTCTGCCCGGCGTGGTCAATCTTCGGGATTAACACGGGCTCCGCGGGACACAAGTGACGCTGCGGAACTGGCGCGGCAGGCCCCGTGCCATTGATTGATGCCCTAGATTGGAGCTAAATGTTGAGGAGGAGAGAAATGGTCAGCGCTAAAGTTGTGTTAACTCAACCGCTAAAGCTGGAGCGGCAATTCATCGCAACCTCGGGCAGCGAACATCACATGCTGCTCGACGACGCGGCGGGGGCTACAGGCTCCAAGCCCATTGAACTTGTCGCGACGGCGCTTGCCGGATGCACGGCGTTTGATGTCATTACGATTCTTCGTCAGAAATACCACCAAAAGGTGACCGGATACGAAGTACGAGTCGAAGCCGACCAGGCGGAACGCCCGCCTCAGGTGTTTACATCGGTCCGCATCCATCATGTGGTCACAGGCTACGAAATAGATCCCGCCGCGATCCAGGCAGCAATCCGCCTGTCCGAGGAAAAGTACTGCTCGGTGGGCGCCATGGTAAAGCAGACGGCCACCCTTGAGACCACTTACGAGATCGTCGAAGAAAAAACAGAGTGGGCGACGCAATCTCCGGCAGCGGTTCAGGCATAATCGTCGACTAGTGATGTGACGCGAGGCACGAGCACGAGTGAGGTCTGTCACAGGCTGAAGGTCATATCTCAGGGGACGATGATGACGTGAGGGAAGACGTTTCCTGCAAGAGGTGCTGGTTCAATGGACATTCTCATTTTGTTTCGACGGGCATCGTTGATCGCACAGGCCACGCTCCTGACTCTGTGTCTCCCAAATGTGATTTGGGGGCAGCAAGTGCGGGAACCTGCTCCACTTTCGCTCGAGCAAGCTGTCCGCGTCGCCCTAGAGAAAAACCCTCAGCGGAAAGCGGCGCTGGCCGATACAAGGTCGGCGTTGGCTGACGTGCGTACAGCTCGCTCCTTCTTATTGCCCCACGTCGTATTTTCCGAGACAGCCACCGGCGGAAACGATCCCGTATATGTTTTTGGCGGAAAATTGCGGCAGCAGCGGTTCACGACGACCGATTTCGCCCTGAATGCGCTAAACACTCCGAATCCTTTCGGGAACTTCAGCACTCGTTTCGGCGGAACGTGGAATTTATTTGATTCCAGAGCCAGTTGGCGCGCTGTAAATCGAGCGGAGCGCGCAAAAGACGCCGCCGGGCACCAACTGGAGCGTACCGACCAGGAAATCATCTTCCACGTGGTGGACTCCTACTACGGCGTGCTGCTGCGGAAAAAACAATTGGAAGTCGCTCAACTCGCCATGAAGACGGCGCAAGCAATTCTGGATCGCAGCAAGGATCGCTTCGACAGTGGCGTGGTGGTGGAATCCGATCTGCTGAGCGCGCAAGTACGGCTGGCGTCGCGCAAACAGGAACTAATCCGCGCCCAGAATGACGCAGCATTTGCGCGGGCGCAGTTGAGCGCCTCCATGGGCGTCTCCACGGAAAACGAATTTGATCCGGCCGAGGACCTCACAGACAAAACTCTCCCCGCCACTACACTGGAAGAAGTCGAGAAGGAAGCATTGGAAATGCGTCCTGACCTGAAACGTATCCGCTCGGAAGAAACAGCGCAACAACAGAGCGTTTCCATCGCGAAATCGGCATTCGGACCGCGGATCAATGCGGTTGCGGGCTGGGAAGCCGACAATCCAACGCTGGTCGCCGGGGGCGGCGGAAATAACTGGTTAGCCGGAATTGAGTTCCAAGTCGATCTATTCCAAGGCGGCGCCAAACGGGCTCAGCTTTCCCGTGAGCAATCCATGCAGCAGAAAGTGTCAGCCATAAAGGAAATGGCTACTGATGCGATCCGGCTGGAAGTTCGCCGCGCCTACTATGATGCCGATTCCGCGCGTCAGCAGATTGAAGTGGCCCGCTCCATGGTTGAACAATCCGCCGAGAGCCTCCGCATCATTCAGAATCGTTATGAAGCTGGAGTACTAACGATTACCGACCTGCTCAGCGCGGAGGAAGCAGCGCATCGCAGCCAGACCGATTATTGGGATGCGATCTATCGCTACCATACAGGTTACGCGAACTTGGAGCTTGCGAGCGGAACGCTAAGTCCTGAATCCCCCGTGGTGAAACCATGAGCCGCAGGAGTGCAAAGGCCGCAACATTCCTTCTACTCAATCCATTCCTTGCTGGGCTGATGACCAGTTGTTCGGGCCAACGGCCGGCAACGCCGACTGTTCAGGAAACGATCGACAATGTCACCATTCTCACCGCGCAGAACACCAAGATTCCTGATGTACTGGATGCCGTCGGCACGGTGCGTGCCACACAGTTGGCACAGATCTCCAGCCAAATTATGGGAACCATTCTCGAAATAAATGTTCGCGAGGGCGATCGCGTAGAGCAAGGCCAGGTCTTGGCTGTAATTGACGAGGCTCAGCCGCGGGCCGCCGTCGAACAAGCCTTAGCTGCGGAGATGGCTGCGCAGAAAGAAGTCGCGGCGGCGGATTCCGACTATGTGCTCGCGGACGCCACCATGAAACGCTATCAGCAGCTATATGAAAAGAAATCAGCGAGCCCGCAGGAGTTTGACGAAGTCAAAGCACGCTACCTGTCCGCGGCAGCTCATCGCGAGATGGCGCAGGCAGCTCGCGCACAGTCCGCTGCCGCGCTCGCCCAGGCCAAGAAATCGCTTGAATACACGCGGGTAGGGGCTCCGTTTTCCGGGTCGGTGACCGAACGAAAAGCCGACCCGGGTACTTTAGCATCGGTGGGCCTGCCGCTGTTTACGATTGAAGATACTCGGAATTATCGTTTGGAAATCTCAGTCGACGAGAGTGACATCCGGCTGGTGCATTCCGGGCAAACGGTCTCAGTGATTATCGATTCGCTGGATACCAACGAAATGCGGGGCACAGTTTCGCAAATCGTCCCTGCCGCCGATGCCGCCAGCCGTAGCTTCATCGTCAAAATACAACTTCCCGCCGATTCCAGAATGCGCTCGGGAATTTTCGGCAGGGCGCACATCCTTCGCGGAGAACGCTCCGCAGTGTTGATCCCCCAGACCGCTGTCGTCGCTCGGGGACAAATGCAGAGTGTGTATGTGGTTGACCAAAACCAGACGGCGAGCCTGCGGTACGTAACGCTAGGAAGGATCTATGGACAACAGGTTGAAGTTCTTTCCGGGCTGCAAGGTGGCGAAAAGCTGGTGGCTACCCCGGGTGCACGTGAGCTGGCCGGCAAAAGAGTATTGGTAAAGCCATGAGCGCCATTCCCACCAATGCAGGAGGCTCGGGGAACACGCTGCGTCTCGCGGGTCAGATCGCGCGTGCCTTCATCGAGTCCAAGCTGACCCCGCTGGTTATTGTCGCGGCGCTGCTTTTGGGCGCGTTCAGCATTTTGCAGACTCCCCGCGAGGAAGAGCCGCAGATTGTGGTTCCGATGCTCGATATTTTCGTGCAGATGCCGGGCGTTTCGCCAGAAGAGGTTTCACAGCGCGTGGCCGTTCCGATGGAGAAGCTGCTGCGCGAAGTGCCGGGCGTGGAATACATTTATTCGATCAACCACCCGGGCATGAGCATGGTCGTGGTGCGTTTCTACGTTGGCACTAAAGAAGAAGACGCCATCGTCAAGACCTACAACAAGCTTTACTCCAACTTTGATCGAATTCCCCAGGGCGCATCGCAGCCGCTGATCAAGGTTCGCTCGATCGACGATGTTCCCATCCTGGCCCTTACGTTGTGGGGCAAGAACTACGATTCCTACCAATTGCGCCGCGTGGCAGCTGAACTCGATCATTCGCTAAAACAATTGGATGACGTATCAGAGACCACAATCATTGGCGGGCAGCCGCGCGCATTGCGGGTGGTCCTCGACACCCAGCGGCTTGCCGCGTACGGCGTAAGCCCCGGTTTCGTCACCATGCAACTACAAGCCGCCAATATCCGGGCCCAGGCTGGCAGCTTTGCGAGTGACAATCGTGAATTTCAAATTGAGGCGGGCAACTTTTTCCGCACCTCCGAAGACCTCCAAAAGGTTGTGGTTGGAATACGCGGCGGGCATCCAATCTACGTGCGCGATGTTGTGGAAAAAATCGAAGATGGTCCCGCGGAGCCTGACTCCTACGTTTTGTTCGCAAATGCTCAAGGCACAACCGGAAATCCGGAGAACCCTGAATTTCCCGCTGTCACAATTACATTGGCAAAGCGGAAGGGCGCAAACGCCACCATCATCGCCGCGCGCGCTCTGGAAAAGATCAATTCTCTGCGCGGTGATACGCTACCCCAGAACTTAAACATTTCGGTCACCCGCAACTACGGCCAGACCGCCAAGGATAAATCCGACGAACTCCTCGAGCACCTGTTCATCGCCACACTATCGGTGACGCTGCTGATTGCACTGGCGCTCGGCTGGCGTGAGTCCGGTGTGGTTCTTCTGGCGATCCCGGTTACGCTGGCGTTCACGCTTTTCATTTTCTATTTCTTTGGCTACACGTTAAACCGCGTCACTCTTTTTGCGCTGATCTTTTCCATCGGAATCCTGGTGGATGACGCGATTGTGGTGGTCGAAAACATCGTGCGTCACTTCCGCCTGCCGGAAAACCGGGGCCGTTCGCTCGCCACGGTTGCGGTCGAGGCTGTCGACGAAGTGGGGAACCCCACCATTCTCGCCACCTTCGCGGTGATCGCTGCTATCCTTCCCATGGCGTTCGTGCGTGGGTTGATGGGTCCTTACATGCTCCCCATCCCAGTAGGCGCTTCGGCGGCCATGTTGTTTTCCCTCATCGTCGCCTTTGTTGTCTCCCCATGGGCGGCCATGCGGCTGCTGCATCATTACGCGGACCGCCCGGACTCCGGCCACGAAGCGGAAAACTGGACCACGCGCTTTTATCGCCGCATGATGCACCCTCTCTTGCAAAACGCCGGCCGCAGATGGATGTTTCTTATAGGTGTCGTTGCGCTGCTGCTGGCGGCAGTGGCTTTCATTCCGCTCAAGTGGGTGCAAGTCAAGATGCTCCCGTTCGACAACAAAAGCGAATTCCAGGTGATTATCGATATGCCCGACGGGACGCCACTGGAACAAACCACGCAGGTGGCGCAGGCGCTTGGCAGCTACTTGGGCAGGCAGCCGGAAGTTGTTGACTATCAGATTTACGCAGGCACTTCCGGCCCCTACAATTTCAATGGACTCGTCCGGCACTATTTCCTGCGCCGCCAGCCAAACCAAGCCGATATCCAGGTCAATCTTCTTTCGCGGCACGACCGCCAGGCGCAGAGTCACGAAATCGCCCGCAGGCTGCGCCCCGAACTCGATAAGATTGCCGCTCCGTTTGGCGCGCGCATCAAAGTGGCGGAGGTTCCACCCGGCCCTCCGGTGCTGCAAACGCTCGTTGCAGAAATATATGGCCCGGACTACAAGGGTCAAATGGAGTTGGCTGCAAAGATCAAAAAGATATTCCAAGAAACTCCAGGCGTCGTCGACACTGACTGGTATGTCGAAGACCCCCAAACCAAGTACGACATCAAAGTTGATCTGGACAAAGCAGCGTTGCACGGAATATCCGCCGGAGAGGTCACTCGCACCCTGCAGGCCGGACTGGCAGGCGGAACCGCTGGACTCCTCCACGATCCTGCTTCTCGAGAAGACATCCCGGTCGTAATTCGACTTTCGCGGCAAGACCGTTCCAGCGTTGAAGGTCTTCGAAGCGTGAAATTAACCGGATCCTCAGGCCAGCAGGTTTCTCTGCGTGAAATTACGAAAGTGGAAAAAACCACGATTGACCCCAGCGTCTATCGCAAGAATCTACGGCCGGTCGTGTACGTAACCGGCGATGTTGCGGGAGTAGTCGAAAGTCCCGTCTACGCGATCGTCAAGATGAATGAAGCAATCGGCAAGCTCCAGTCGCCCGATGGCCGGCAAGTGAAACTGTACTCAGGAACCACGCTTCCCGAGAACACCAGCGAATATTCCATGAAATGGGATGGGGAGTGGCATATCACTGTCGAGGTGTTTCGCGACCTGGGACTGGCTTTCGCGGCCGTTCTGGTCCTCATCTATGTATTAGTGGTTGGATGGTTCAAATCGTTTAGGACGCCGCTGGTCATCATGGCCCCCATCCCGCTCACTCTGGTGGGCATATTGCCCG